>JAFXWH010000083.1:0-9319 GCA_017542885.1 Bacilli bacterium
AGACTCTCTTCTTAGATGGTCACTTCACCGAAGCCGAAGCCATCGCCAAAACCATCAACGGAGGCAACTCCGAACGTCTTTTCCGCCGCAAATGATCTATTTCGATAACGCCGCCACAACAGCCCCTCTCGAAGAGGCTTTGTCTTTCTATCTCAAAGCTGTTCAGGATTTTCCTGGCAACTCCTCTTCAACGCACGGTCTTGGCCGTCAGGCAGATAGGGAGCTTGAGAAAGCAAGAGCAAGCATCCTTGAATCTTTTGGCTTAGCCAAAACCCACTCCCTCATCTTCGATAGTGGTGCTACCGAAGGCAATAACCTCGCCATCAAAGGCATCGCCCATTTCTATAAGAACAGAGGCAAGAAGCTCATCACTTCCTCAGTAGAGCATCCTTCTGTCACAAACGCTTTCAAAGAGCTTGAGAAGGAAGGCTTTGAAGTCGTTTATCTTCCAGTAACCGAAGAAGGCAAAGTCGATCCATCTTCTTTAGAGAAGGCGCTAGATAAAGACACCATCCTCGTCTCCATCATGGGAGTGAACAATGAGACCGGTGCCGTTAATGATCTCTCCGCTTTAGCGGACCTCACCCATAAGTTCCCGAAAGCCTTCTTCCATAGTGACCTCACTCAAGCCATCGGCAAGGTCAAAGTCCCATATTCCAAACTCGACCTCTTCACCTATAGCTCCCATAAGATTGGTGGCCTTAGGGGTGATGGCGCGCTCATCTATTTGAACAAGATAAAGTTCGCTCCTCTCAATGATGGCGGTGGACAGGAATTCGGCTTCCGTAGCGGTACCGTCAACGTCCCAGCCGTCATGACCCAAGCCTATGTCGTCAAAGAGGCTTTAAAGGGTTATGAGTCGAATCTCAAGCACGTCAAAGAAATCTCCGAATATCTCCGTCAAAACCTCAATATCCCCAGCGAAATCCGCTTCAATTCACCAATAGATGCTTCTCCATTCGTCCTCAATTTCTCTCTCGTAAACAAAAAAGCTTCAGTCGTTCTTGAGGCTCTTAGTGAGCAAAGCATATACGTCTCTAGCGTCTCTGCCTGCAACAGCAAAGGCGAGCCTATCTCAGAGGTCTTGACCGCTATGGGAAAGAGTGAAGGAGATGCCCGTAACTCTATCCGTCTCTCATTCTCAAAAAGAAACACGCTTGAAGAAGCTAAAACCTTCGTTAAAGCGTTCAAAGAAGTACTAGAAGGAGTCATCAACAGATGAACTACGATTCCTTAATGATCCATTATGGCGAGCTCTCCACCAAAGGCGAGAACCGCAAGATGTTCGTCAGAGAACTGAATAAGAATATCCGCCACGCCTTAAAAGGCATGAACGCGGTCACAACTTTCGATCACGATCATACCTATGTGAGATTCGAGGGCGACCCGATGCTAATCATCTCCCGTCTTCAGAAGGTGAGCGGTATCCAGCGTATCTCTCTTGTTTACAAGAGTGATAGGGATATCGAAAAACTCAAAGAGGACGCTCTATCTTTAATCAAACTCGAAGAAGGCAAGACCTTCAAAGTGAATACCAAGAGGGGAGACAAAACATATCCTCTCCAGAGCCTAGAGTTAAGCCGTGTCCTTGGAGGACAGATCCTTAAGAACACCGACTTAAAGGTCGATGTCCATAATCCAGACATCACCCTCAATGTCGATGTCAGGAAAGACGCTATATATCTTTCTAGCCATACCTACATGGGTGCAGGAGGATATCCACTCGGCATGAATGGCAAAGTCATGATGATGCTAAGCGGTGGAATCGATTCCCCAGTCGCTGCTTATATGATGCTTAGACGCGGAATCAAGATCGAATGCATCCACTTCGCCGCGCCGCCGTATACCAGCGATGCCGTCTTAGATAAGCTCAAGGATATCGTCAAGAAGCTTAACGTCTACCAAGAAAGCGTCAAACTCAACATCGTCCCATTCACCAAGCTTCAGCTTGCCATCTATCAATACGTCGCTGAGCCATACTGCATCACCATCATGAGAAGGATGATGTACCGCATCGCCGAAAGAGTGGCCCGCCGCCATAACTGCGTGGGTATCGCCTCTGGCGAATCAATCGGCCAGGTCGCTTCCCAAACCCTCGACAGCATGGTCACGATCAACAACGTAACCAATTTCCCAGTCATCCGCCCTCTCGCGGTAACCGACAAACTTGATATTATCAAGCTCTCTCAGGAAATAGAGACATACGATATCTCCATCCGCCCATACGAGGATTGCTGCACCATCTTCAAACCGAAGAAACCAAAAACGAGACCGAAGATCTCCGAATGCGAATACTATGAAAGCCTCTTCGATTGGAAGACCCTTCTCGATGAATGCGTCGAGAATGTGAACGCCATCATGATCAAAGATGGTGAAGAAGTGGACTTCGAAAACAAATAATAAAAAACCGCTCAGTTTCCTGGGCGGTTATTTATTTAGAAGAAGTTTGCTTATTTCTCTAAGGCCTTCTTGGCGGTCTTGACGAGGTCGCCGAAGGCTTTTGGATCGCTGATGGCGAGCTCAGAGAGCATCTTACGGTTGAGGCCCTCACCAGTCTTGCTGATGATGCCAGCCTTGGTAAGGCCGTTCATGAACTTGCTGTAGCTGAGGTCATACTGACGGCAGCCGGCGTTGATACGCTTGATCCAGAGCTTACGGAAGTCGCTCTTACGATCTTTGCGGCTAACGAAAGCGTAGTTGTAACCACGAAGGACCTGTTCCTTAGCGGTCTTGAATAAAAGGTGCTTGGAGCCTCTGTAGCCGGAAGCAGCTTTTAAAATCTTCTTGCGACGAGCATGGGTCGCAACGCTGTTTTTAACTCTTGCCATGGTGATATCTCCTTAATTACTTGATCACCATCATATCGGTGACTCTTCTCTCGTCTTGCTTGCTGAGGTAATTTGGCATAGCAAGGTGCTTCCTCTGCTTGCGGCTCTTGCGTGGGGCAAGGTGTCCCATGTTGGAGTGGTGCACTTTCACTTTACCGGAAGCGCTGAATCTGACACGTTTGGCCAGACCCTTCTTAGTTTTCATTTTCGGCATTTTTCTTCTCCTGTTTCTTTTTGGATGGCGCCAAGATAACTGTGTAGCGTTTCTCTTCCCAGAATGGCGCTTTGTCGATGGAAGAGACGTCTTCGAGGAGGGCAAGGAACCTATTCATGACATCCTCACCAACTTCCTTGTGGGAGAGCTGGCGTCCGCGGAAGTAGACACAGCAATTGACTTTGTTGCCGTTCTCGATGAATTCGCGGGCTTTGCGCGCCTTGGTCTCAAGGTCGTGCTGTCCAATGACCGGAGTCAACTGAACCTCTTTGGTCTCAGTGGTCTTCTGATTCTTCTTAGAGGCTTTCTGCTGCTTTTGCTGCTCAAAGCGGTATTTCCCATAATTGAGGATCTTGCAAACCGGAGGCTTCGCATTCGGAGCGACGCAGAATAAGTCAAGGTCATAGCTCATCGCGAGTTTGTTCGCGTTTTGTGAGCTCATCACGCCTAACTGTTCACCGTTTGGTCCGATGACAAGGACCTCTGGGTAACGGATGTGCTCATTGATGGGGTCGAATCGCTTTTCAGGGCGGCGACGATCGTTTGGATTGAAGTGTGGGATAAGTTTTTCCTCCTTAGGCAATAAAATAGCGTGGCACTTCGCCACGCGCTTCGTTAGTGATCTTTCGATCTCTCCGTAGCCTTTGCCAATTCCCTTTGGGAGTCTGGCGAGTTCATGGCGAACTGCTTTCTACTTTATCGACAAGGGATATTATCCTCGTATACGCGTAGAAATCAATAGGGAAATTAAAATCGGTGCAGGGTAATTGTTTTTGTACAAAAGGTATGAAAAAATATTATCAGGAACCAATTAATAAAAACGTACACCATAATTTCAGTTATAGTGAAATTGTAATAGTTTTTCTGGTTTAAGCGTTTCTCTAGAAAAGCGAAAAATAATTCGTATAATTAGTTCCCATAACAAGGAGAGGAAGAAATGGCAAATCATTACGCAGTATATGACACCCCAATTGGCGATGTTACCATCGTCACCCAAGGCAAATATATCGTGGGCTTGCTCTTTGGCGCCGTCGATCCTATCGGCGCAGTCAATGAGGAGACCGTTGCGTTATATGATGGCATCATCGCCCTCAACCAGTTCTTCTTCGGTCAGCGCTTATCATTCGACAACCCTCTTTGGTTCGGCGGAACCGAGTTCGATAAGAAGGTCTATGAGTACGTCATGACAATCCCGTACGCTGAGACCCGCACCTATCAGGAAGTCGCCGAAGCGATAGGGGAACCAAACGCTGAGAAACAAGTCGCACTTGTGTTAAGCAAGAACCCTCTCCCAGTCTTCGTCCCATGCCACAGAGTCATCCAGAAGACCGGCAACCTTGGCTCATATGTCGGAGGAGTCGAGCTCAAGAGAAAGATCCTCGCCTTCGAGAAGGCCAACATGGAAAAGAATTCCATGACGATGAACCCAAAAATCTAAGCAACTAAAAATCAAAAAGGAGCGGCAAATCCCGCTCCTTTTTTTGAATTCACGCAGTTTTTGCTTAGTATCTTGCGTAGGTCTCGATTGAGTGGTGGACCATCTTCTTGAATTCCTCGAAGGAGACGGTGATCTGTTTCTCTTGACCATAGACGCGGTAAGTAACTTCGTTATTGGCCATCTCTTTGTCGCCAAGGACAAGGGTGAATGGGATCTTCTTAACGATCGATTGCCTCATGCGGTAGCCAAGTTTCTCATTGTCGCCGCTGATTTCGCATCTGATGCCTTCGGAGGACAAGATGTCACAAAGCTTCTTCGCGTATTCGCCATGGACCTCGCCATTGACTGGGAGGAGGTTCACTTGAACTGGGGCAAGGAAGGTCGGGAAGGCACCGCCGAAGTTCTCGGTGATGATGCCGATGAATCTTTCAATAGAACCGAAGACGACGCGGTGGAGCATGACAGGCATGACCTTCTCGCCGTTTTGGTCGACATAGTAGCAGTTGAATCTCTCTGGGAGGTTGACGTCAAGCTGGATGGTGCCGCATTGCCAGGTTCTGCCCATGCAGTCTTTGAGTTTGAAGTCGAGTTTCGGACCATAGAAGGCACCGTCTTTTGGATTGATGGAGTATTCGTGACCGCTAGATTCGCAAGCAGCGGCTAAAGCCTCTTCGGATTTCTTCCAGAATTCCTCACTGCCGATATGATCATCTGGCATGGTGGAAAGAACGATCTTATAGGAAAGACCGAAGACGCTATAAACCTCGTCGAAGAGCTTCATGATGTTTTTGACTTCGCTCTCGATTTGGTCTTGCCTGACGAAGATGTGGCTATCGTCTTGGGTGAAGGCACGGACTCTGAATAAGCCATTGAGGGCGCCGCTAGCTTCGTGACGGTGGACGTGGCCGGTCTCCGCTAAGCGGAGAGGAAGGTCTTTGTAGGAGTGAATCTCGCTATTATAGACGAGCATGGCGCCAGGGCAGTTCATTGGTTTGATGGCGAAATCCTTCTCGTCGATCTTGGTGGTGTACATGTTCTCTTTGTAGTGAGCCCAGTGTCCGCTCTTTTCCCAAAGCTCTCTCGAAAGCATGGTTGGGGTTTCGATGAACTTGTATCCGTATTTGATATGGAGCTTCTTCCAGTAATCCATGAGGGCATTCTTAAGGGTCATGCCGTTTGGAAGGAAGAATGGGAATCCTGGACCATAATCGGTGATCATGAATAAGCCAAGCTCACGACCGAGTTTGCGGTGGTCGTTGGCCTTTCTCTTTTCTAAGATCTCAAGGTGTTCCTTAAGGTCTTCTTCGCTCCACCAGGAGGTGCCATAGATACGGGTGAGCTGTTTGTTCTTGCTGTCGCCTCTCCAGTAAGCGCCGGCTACGCTAAGAAGCTTGAAGTGCTTGATTAAGCCGGTGGATGGGATATGTGGGCCTTTGCAGAAATCAAGGAAGTCACCGTTCTGATAGGTGGTGAGCATCTCATCTTGGTGTTCATCGATGAGTTCTTGCTTATATTCGTTGTTCTTGAAGGCAACACGAGCCTCATCGGCAGTGATGTCTTTGCGGATATATGGGTTATTCTCTTTGGCGCATTTCGTCATCTCGGCCTCAATGCGAGGGAAGTCTTCTTCAGTGACTTTGGCATCGCCGAAATCGACGTCATAGTAATAACCTTCTTCGATCGCAGGGCCATAACCGAATTTGCATCCTGGATACAAATGGGTGAGAGCCTGGGCCATGAGGTGGGAGGTGCTGTGGTTAAGCATCTCGAAAGCCTCTTTGGAGCCTTTCTTGATGAGTTTGATCTCTTTGCCTTCGGGTAAAGGCATTCTCATGTCGTGGATCTTCTCTTCGACGAGATATCCGACATCTTCGTTTTTGTTTTCGGCATCGACTTCTTTGGCTAGATCAAAGCCATTGGCTTCGTCTTTGAGCTCGATCTCTTTGCCTTCGTAGATAATCTTCATATCAGTGACCTTTCCGGGCGAGAAAATAAAAAACGCCCTATTCTCTTAAGGACGCTTCCGCGCGGTACCACCTTGCTTCACTCGATTGAGTGCACTTTCCTACTCTTAACGCGAATAGGCAACGCCTGGCTCATCGTCAGGGGCTCAGGAGTGGTACTCCATATGCCTATAGGCATTTGAGCGTGTCTCCGTCATCGCTAAAGACATTCTAGAACTGAGGTTCCTATTGTCAAGAAAAAAGGAGATGACTGGCATCCCCTTTGAACTTTATTTCAAGAGATCGATGATTCGGAGCATCGAGATGTGCTTGTCGCGAGGAAGCGCGAGGGCCTCGATGATGTCGTAGTCGACGATCTTATTGCTGACAAGGCCTACACAGCGTCCGCCTTTGCCTTCTAGGAGGGCGTCAACAGCGTAGCTTCCCATACGGGCAGCTAAGACTCTGTCGAACGCGCTTGGGGCGCCGCCTCTTTGCACGTGTCCAAGGACGTTGACGCGGGTATCGAATCCAGTGGCTTCCTGGAGACGTTTGCCAAACGCGTGGATATCAGGGAAGAGTTTCTCGGAGACGATGATGATTGCACGTTTGTGCGGGTCATCCTCTCTCATCTTTCTAAGAGTAGCGAAGACCTCTTCCTCTGGGATTGGGTGGTCAGGGGTGAGGATCATCTCAGCACCTTCGGCAAGGCCACAAAATAAGGCAAGGTCACCGCAGTGGTTGCCCATAACCTCGATGATTGAGCAGCGGGAGTGGGATTCGGTGGTGTCACGGATCTTATCGATGCACTCGATGTCCGTGTTCATAGCGGTATCGAAACCGATCGTGTAATCGCTGCAGGCGATATCGTTGTCGATGGTGCCAGGCAAACCGATGCAGTTGATGCCCATCTCGGTGAGTTTCTTCGCGCCGATGAAGGAACCGTCTCCGCCGATGACGACAAGGGCCTCAATGCCTTTGGACTTAAGGATGTCGACGGCTTTCTGACGGACGCTTTCCTCTTTGAATTCCGGTAAGCGGGCGGTACGGAGGATCGTTCCTCCTCTATTGACGATGTCAGAGACTGAAGAACGGTCCATCCTGACGATGTCCCCATCGACGAGACCACGGTAACCATCGAAGATTCCGTAGACCTCAAGTCCCTGGGAGAGACCTGCTCTGACAACAGCTCTGATTGCGGCGTTCATTCCTGGAGCGTCGCCACCAGATGTGAGTATTCCGATTTTTTTGATCATTATCAAAACTCCAAATCACAACGATTATATTACATATATTTCCAATTCGTTAGGTTTTTCGAAGGACAAAAATGAAGATTTTTTATCTATATAAAAGGTAGGGCCATTCACCAAGTAAAATTGGGGATAAAAATGTGGATAACTCAATTTGGATTAGTGAAGAAGTTTATAATCCCTAGTCCATGTGTGATTTTTAGCGTTTCACCCCAATGTGGATAACTCTCAAAAAGTGAGAAATAATCGAGAAAATGCCCTTTTTCGACAAAGAAGAAAATGGTAAGATTGAGCAACATGAAAGCCACACTTAGCCCCAGCGATATCTTTGAGATACGAAAAACGAGTCTTATCTCTAACAACGATTACGAGTACGCCCTCGATCTTTATGCCCCGATCATCGGCATCAAGAACGTGAGCATTTATTTCGCATTCATCGCCGAGGAAGCAAGTGTCCAGAAACCTCATTCCGAGTTCCTCTCAAAGTACAGACTCAGTAGCGGCGAACTCGAAAGCGCGCTCTCTTACCTTGAAGCCGTAGGACTCGTGGCCACATACCACAAAATCCTTGGCAAAAGGCACTTATATCTCTATTCCATCATGGCTCCAAGAACCCCAGCCCAGTTCTTCAGCAATGAGCTCTTATATGGCACCTTAAGAAGCTTCCTTAGCGAAGAGGAGTGCCAGAAGATCTCCAAGAAGTACAAGACGAACACCATCGATGAAGGATTTGAGAACGTCAGCGAGCGTTTCGTCGATGTCTTCCATCTCGATATCGGAAACGCCTCCATAATCCAAAGCGGTCCTAAGACCGGCGAAAGGGTCTTCGGCACCCTTCAGCTTGGCTTTGATAACAACGCCTTCATCGCTGCGCTTAGCAACGTGAACCCAACCATCAAGCCTGCCTACATCACAAGAGACGAAGTTAAACGTATCGCCAGAATCGCTGCGTTATATAACTACGAAGAGTCCGCAATGGCCTCATTCGTCGCTGATTCATATCACCCAAGGAACATCATCGGTTCCAGAGTTGACTTCGATAATCTCAATGAGCTTGCGATGCAAAACGCCAAATACGAATATCTCCACAAGGAGAAGATCAAACAGACATCAAGCGAGATCCATGGCGACGCTCCAACGGCGAAAGTCATCCGTATGATGGACAACATGTCCACCCTCGAATTCCTCACTAAGCTTCAGCGTGGCAACAAACCTGCCCCAAGCGACGTCAAGCTCATCCAGACCCTTGTCGTCGATATGGGCGTCCCAGAGAATGTCGCGAACGCTCTCATCTTCTACGTCCTTGGAGTCCAGGAAAACGCCCTTTCTAGCGCTTACGTCACCAAACTTGGCGCGTCTCTCGTTAGAGCCGGCATCACCAATGCTTTGGATACCCTTAACTTCTTAGGTGGCCATGCTAAACGCAATGGCAAGAAGAAGGAAGAAAAGAAGCCAGTCGAAGAGAAAGTAGAGAAGCCAGTCAAACCATCCGAAGTTGTGGATGAACTCGAAGAAGAGGAAATCGATGACGAAGAGTTCGAGATGATGATGAAGAATAGAGGCAGGAAGTAAGCATGGAAACGTTTGTGAAAGACACCAAAGAAATAAAAGAGGCCAAGAAAGAGACCTCTCTTCTTGATGAGATC
>JAFXWH010000084.1:0-4493 GCA_017542885.1 Bacilli bacterium
ACCGAAGCGACGACGATCGTGTCACGACGTTCGATGATGGAGTTGACCGCACTCGTTCTCATCATCTCAATCTCGTCGTTCATCATCGCGTCTTTGGCGATATATGTGTCGGTCTTTGGGATATAGGCTTCAGGCTGATAAAAGTCGAAATTCGAGACGAAATACTCAACTCTGTTATGAGGGAAGAGTTCTTTGAACTCTCCATAGAGCTGTGAGGCTAATGTTTTGTTATGGACAAGAACCAATGTCGGTCTATTTAAAGCAGCGATGATATTCGCGTCGGTGAAGGTCTTACCGGTTCCGGTCGCGCCTAAAATGACCTGGACTTTTTTGCCTTCTTCAACGCCTTTAAGAATCTTGGCTATAGCAGCAGGCTGATCGCCCGTAGGTTTATAAGGAGAAACTAATTCGAAGCGATGGGTATCATCAATCGCCATCGTTGTTTACCTCGTTTTCAGTTTGGTTTTGCTGGGAATTTTGCGTTTTTGAGTGCTTTTTCCTATGTCTAACATAGAAAGGCTCAAACCCTTCGCCATTGATGGTCTTGGCTTTTGTGAATGAAACGAAGGCTTTTGGATCTATTGTCGCAATGAATTCCCTAAGCTCGGTTGTCTCGTCGGTATAAATAACGGCTCTAACCATCTTACGGTCTTCGCCAGTGTATCCGCCAACGGTGTCGAAGAGGGTGGTTGAATGATCCATCTCATCGATGACGAATCTATTAACTTCTTCGTATTTCTCGGTGATGATATCGCAAATGACGAAGTGGGTGGCATCGACATAAAGGAAGCGAATAGAAAGGGAACAGACGATTGCGCAAAGAATGCCGATGCATGAAAGCGTGAAGTTGTTTGGAACGCTAAGCCTAATAAGAGCGCCAAGCACAATCAAGATAACGTCAATGATGAGGCTTGATGTGCTTTCTTTGATTTCGCTATATCTGGCAATGATTGCAGACACGACATTGAAGCCACCGGTGGAACCATTGCCACGATAGGCAAGTGCAACACCAGCACCACAAAGGAATCCGCCGAAAGTAGCCGCAAAGAGGAGAGAACCGATAGCGTCTGGCCCTCCTGCTAGAGCAGATTCGTAAATTGCGGTCATTCCGAAAACCTCACCGAGGTTTAAACGGTAGATGAGGGAGAAGGTTGCTGGATAGGCAATCATCGCGATAAGGGTGTGGATTGAGAACTTCTTTCCAAGAACCACCAAACCAAGGACCCAAAGGAGAACCTGAAAAACCGCGACAACGATATCGGTGCATTCAAAACCTGTCGCGCTCTTCACGAAGAAGTTCACGATGATGCCGACAGACGAAACGCCACCAGAGATGATGTTGCATGGCGCGATGAACAAAGCGTCGCCAAAAGCCATGATGACGCAGCCCAAAATAACGAGGAAGACATTGAACACCTCGCTAAGGATCTTACGTTGTTGCGATGGAATTATTGACTGGCTCATTTTGAATTATAGGAAAGGTTTTCTAAGTAAGCGTCAATGAATGGATCGAGGTCGCCATCCATCACGCCTTGGACATCGCTCGTCTCATAGTTCGTGCGGTTGTCCTTAACCATAGTATAAGGGCAAAACACGTATGAACGAATCTGGGAACCCCATTCGATGTTCTTTTGCTCACCGACGACGGATTTGAGTTTCGCTTCGCGTTCCTCAATCTTTCTCTGCATGAGCTTATCGGCAAGCATCTCCATACAGGTCTGCTTGTTGAAGAGCTGGCTTCTTTCGACTTCGCATGAAACGACGATGCCAGTCGGAAGGTGGGTGATACGGACGGCAGATGAGACTTTGTTGACGTTTTGTCCACCGGCGCCACCGCTTCTGAATGTATCGACTTTGAGGTCTTTTGGATCGATCTCGACATCGCTGATCTTACCGAACTCAGGGATGACGTTCACGGAAGCAAAGGATGTGTGTCTTCTCGCATTTGAATCAAATGGGGAAATTCTGACAAGACGATGAACGCCTTTCTCGCCTTTGAGAAGGCCATAGACGTTCTTGCCGCTGATCTTGACGGTCGCGCTCTTAAGGCCGGCTTCTTCGCCTTGCTCATAAGAGAGAACCTGCCACTTGAAGTGATGCGACTCGGCGTAGCGGTTATACATCCTAAAAAGCATGTCCGCCCAATCGTTGGCTTCGGTTCCGCCAGCGCCTGGGTGAATGTCGAGGGTGCAGTTGAAATGGTCGTACTCTCCTCTAAAGAGGAGGTCGACTCTGAGTTCTTTGATTTTCTTGGAAAGCTCCTTCTCCATGCCTTCGATGAGCTCGCGCATGTCAGGAGTTTTGGAATCCGGGTCATCAAGAAGAAGCGACAACTCATCGTAGTCGTTCTTGATGGCGGTATATCCTTGGACTTTCGACTTGGCGTCGTTAAGTCTATTGACTACTTCCAAAGCGGACTTCTGATCGTTCCAGAAGCCTTCTCTGTTCTGTTCTTCGTCTAATGAAGCAATCTCGGAATTTAACTTATCAAGGTCAAAGAGAACCACCGAGTTGCGAAACAAGTTTCCCAATATTCTGGGCTTCTTGCTTTAGTTCGACTAACTCTTTCATATATTCCTCTCTTATTCCTTGTTTTCGTCGTTTGATGCGGTTTCTGCAGGGGATTTTTGCTCAACTCTGCCAGCTTTGACAGTGGCATCGGTATCGACGGCATCATGATGTTCATGATCGTGTTCGATATGAACCTGTCTCTGGAGTTTGACATTGAGAAGGTTGAAACAGGTATCAACGGCAGCTTTGTCGTTCATCTCTTTGAAGAGGTCATAGCCTTCGTTGACGTAATCCTGAAGTGGGTTTCTCTGAGCGTAGCTTCTAAGGGAGATGCCATCACGGAGATGGGACATGGTGTCGATGTGACCCTGCCAGTTACGGTCGATGACACGTAAGGAGATAGTACGCTCGATATTGTCGGCTTCCTTGATGGACCAGGTTTTTCTCTTGTCGAGATAGGCCTTGTAAAGAAGGTCGCCAAGGTCATCGCCTGCTTCTTCGTATGGAGCGTTATCGAAGGCGCCGGCATCGATGGATCCCTCTGGCATGAACTGAGGCTCGACGAGTCTCTTGAGGTGTTCGCCGGAAATGATGCCTGCGGCATTGGTTGGATCGATGGCTTTCTGAGCGAGGTAAAGACCTGTGGTCTTGAAGAACTCGCGGATGAGGTCGACGATGTCTTCCGCCATAAGGATGGCGTCACGTTTCTTGTAGATGATGTCACGCTGCTTGGCGAGAACGTCATCGTAGTCTTTTAAGTTCTTGCGGATGTCGAAGTTCTTTCCTTCGATCTGCTTCTGAGCGTTGGTGACGGCGTTGGTGAGCATTCTGCTTTCATAGGACTCATCCTGGAGGCTCTTGACGAAGAGGTTGCGGAGATTTTCTGGAGCGAATCTTCTCATAAGTTCGTCATCGAAGGAGATGAAGAAACGGGAGTAGCCTGGGTCGCCTTGACGTCCGCTACGGCCACGGAGCTGGTTATCAATACGTCTACTCTCGTGACGCTCGGTTCCGAAGACGCAAAGACCGCCGAGGGCTTTGACTTCGTCAGTGAGCTTAATATCGGTACCACGACCGGCCATGTTGGTGGCAAGGGTGACGGCTCCTTTTTCGCCAGCGTGAGAGATGATCTCAGCCTCACGGGCTTGGTTCTTAGCGTTCAAGACTTCGTGTGGGACCCCTGCTTTCGTTAAGAGAGCGGAGATCTCAAGGTTCGACTCGACGGAGACGGTACCAATAAGAATTGGCTGTCCTTTGGCGTGTCTTTCTTTGACAGCCTCGACAAGGGCTTTGAGTTTGGCGTCGTGGGTGGCAAAGATGAGATCGTCATCATCGATTCTCTGGACAGGACGGTTGGTTGGGATGCAGACAACCTTAAGGTTGTAGATGGTCTGGAACTCCTCTTCCTCGGTCTTGGCGGTACCGGTCATACCAGAGAGCTTCTCGTAGAGACGGAAGAAGTTTTGGTAGGTGATGGTCGCAAGAACGACGGTTTCCTGTTTGATCTCGACACCTTCTTTGGCCTGAATGGCTTGCTGTAAGCCATCGTTATATTCACGGCCTGGCATGATACGACCAGTAAACTGGTCAATTAACTGAATCTTGTGTTCGCTGTCGACCATGTATTCGACGTCGCGGGCCATGATGTAGTTGGCTTTGAGGGCCTGGTGGATACGGTGAATGAGATCCTCATTCTCTGGATCGTAGAGGTTTCTGACGCCAAACATCTTCTCAGCTTTGGCGGTTCCTTCTTCGGTAAGGGAACAAGCCTTATCTTTGATGTCGATTTCGTAGTCCTTGCCTTTGCGGAGGTACTTAACGAAACGGTCAGCGACCTGATATTGGGAAGCGGCAGATTTCTGGCCGCCGGAAATGATAAGTGGAGTACGGGATTCGTCAATGAGAATGGAGTCGGCTTCATCGACGACGGTGAAGTAGAGTCCACGGAGAACACGGCCTTCGAGGCTTGGGGCCATGTTGTC
>JAFXWH010000085.1:0-10591 GCA_017542885.1 Bacilli bacterium
TGGCCAAAAGAAGAGACTGGATTCACGACGTCTATCGCCTATTAGATGTCGTCGATCAACTTTATAGCCGCCGTAAGGCAGACTATAAGTGATACAATGAGTGTTATGAGAATCGACAAGTACTTAAAAGTAACCCGATTAACAAAAAGACGTGAGACGGCTAAGGAGTTGTGCGATGATGGGGACGTCTTCATCAACGGCAAAACGGCAAAGCCGATGAGCGAAGTCTCGGTCGGAGACGAATTGGTCCTCTTGCTTGGAAAGCATAAGGTGACCGCGAAAATCCTGGTCGTCAGAGAATTCGCCCGAAAAGACGAAGCCAAAGAAATGTATGAGATCCTAAAAGACGAGATAATCAACCGAGGAGGAGAAGACAATGGTCAACCTTGATATCGATAAGAATGCGATTTACATCCTAGCCGGCAACACAGGCGCTGATGCCATGGCCCTTTCCCACATGCTCTTAGAGCAAGAAGCGAAGTTTGTCATGTGTTTCGTTAACTACCACATCGGACCGATTTGGGAAGAGACTGAACAAACCCTTCGTGATTATTGTGCTTCGAAAGGTATTGATTACGAGGTTTGTGATGCCGACAAAGCTGACCAGACTGGTAGAGATAAAGATTTTGAGAAGTGGGCTCGTAAAATCCGCTATGACTTCTTTGCGGAAGTTTATAAGAAATACGATGCTTCCGCTCTCTTCCTTGCTCATACAGAAGACGATGTCATCGAAGGCTATTTGCTTTCGAAGCAGACCGGTGTCCGCTCATCAAAATTCGGTCTTAATACCGTTGCAACGACAAGAGGCATGATGGTCAGAAGACCTTTGGTCCCATACTCTGACGAAGACCTTAAAGAGTACTGCGACACCAACAACATCCCATACAACAAAGACTTTGGTAACTACGCTCACGATCCATCCATGAGCGCTTTGAGATTTGAAGTTGTCGATAAGCTTAATGAGGCTGAACGTGACCAATACATCACCGAGATCAAAAAGGCCAACGCCGAATTGATTTCCTTCACCGCCAACATCAAGCAGTCGGTTGATAAAGTCGATACCCTCAACATCCGCGAGATTATCGCTTTAAGTGAAGGCGAATTTGCCGAAACGATCATCCGCTTCGTCAAAGCGAAAGCGAAGATAAGAATCAAAATTACCCCGCAAATCCTTGCTGAATTTAGAGCGATGTGCCTCAATCCTCAGCCAAATATGTGCATGAGAATTGGCAACAACACCTTCCTTGTCAAGGAATACGACGAGATCTCCATCGATAACGACGGTCTTGATCTCCCATACCACTACACCCTCAAGGAACCATGCAAGTTCTCCTGCGAGGCTTTCGATCTTGATTTCACCCAGGGCGCAGAAGACAGAAACATCCACATTGATGATTACCCTCTCACCATTAGAAGCGTTCTCCCTCAGGACGTCTTCTCATTCAACGGTTATACCGTTAACGCAAAGCAGATGCTCATTGCTGCCGGCATCTCAGAAAGACTTCTCCACATCTGGCCAGTCTTCCTCAACAAAGAAGGCAGAATCGTCTATATCCCTCGTTACAAGAAGGGCTTCAGCGAGTACCACAAGAGCTCGATGATCGTCCACGTCACCGAGGAAGAAAAATAAAAGCAATTATATTGATAAGAACACCCTTAGGGTGTATCTTGCAACTTGACTCACCAAGAAAGGAGACATTATGAAAGAAGAAAACCAGAACCATCAACGTAGTTTCTGGGGATATGCTGCCCCATATCTGTTCATTGCCGCCATTGTTGTCTTGATCCTAACCTTCGTTCTTCCGAACTTAGGTGCTAATAAACACGAGTGGAAAGTCAGCGAACTCGATGACAATCTCGGTTACGTTCTCCCTGTCGACGACACTCAAGAGAGCCAGATAGACACCAAAGAAAAACAGTATTATGTTGCGTCCTATACCGCCAAAAACCGTTACGCCAGCGTTGTCTACATCACCGGACGCGCCTTTGAAAAAGGCACCCCAGGCAACAACTTCGAATTCACTGTCACGATCAGCAGCGAGCAGTGGAACAACGCCTTCGATGTGGCCAACCCTGAAAACGGCAAAATCGTGAAGCACTGGTCCTACGCCCAGATTTTCAACTACAAAGTCGAAGCTGAGTGGAATCAGATTCCAGAACTCGTCGAGAAATACGGAAAAGGATCATTCTCCGAAGGAGACGCCTACCAGGTTAGCTTCTGGGAGGCTTGGGGACCAACCATCCTCATCTTCGGCGGAACCATCATCCTTGCCATCTTCCTCTTCGTTCGTCTTAGCAGCTCCGTCAGCGGAGCCAACCGTCAGGCCATGGATTTCAACAAATCCCCGGCCCGCCGTGAGAACCATTCCAAAACCCGTTTCGCCGATGTCGCAGGCTGCGATGAAGAAAAGGCCGAAATGGTTGAGATGGTCGACTACCTCAAAGACCCAAAGAAATATTCCAAATACGGCGCCAAGCTTCCGAAAGGCGTTTTGCTTATCGGTTCTCCTGGTACCGGCAAGACCCTTTTAGCCAAAGCCGTTGCTGGTGAAGCGGGCGTTCCGTTCTACAGCATCTCCGGTTCCGACTTTGTCGAAATGTTCGTCGGCGTTGGCGCAGGCCGTGTCCGTGACCTCTTCAAAAAGGCCAAACAGACCGCTCCATGTATCGTCTTCATCGATGAAATCGATGCTGTCGGCCGTCAGCGTGGCGCTGGCTTAGGCGGAGGCAACGATGAACGTGAGCAAACCCTCAACCAGCTCCTTGTCGAGATGGACGGTTTCGAATACAACTCCGGCATCCTTGTTATGGCTGCCACCAACAGAGACGACGTTCTCGATCCAGCCCTTCTCCGTCCAGGTCGTTTCGACCGTATCCTCACCGTTTCCCTTCCTGACAAAGAAGGCCGTGAAGCCATCTTCAAGGTCCATGCCAGAAACAAGAAGATCGGAGACGATGTCAATTTCGCCGCCCTTTCGCAGAGAACCGTTGGCTTCTCCGGTGCCGATATTGAGAATATTCTCAATGAAGCCGCTATCTTAGCCGTTCGTTTTGGCAAAGATTGCATCACCATGGAAGAAATCGACGAAGCCATCGATCGTCGTATCGCTGGCCCAGCTAAGAGCTCCAAAGGACTCAACGAGAAAGAACGCAAACAGGTTGCCTTCCACGAAGCGGGCCACGCCATCATCGGCATGGTTTTGCCTCATGCTCAGAAGGTCCAGAAGATTACCATCATCCCACGCGGAAACACTGGTGGTCACGTCTTAATGACCCCAGAAACCGACCGCTTCTTGTTAACCAAGAAAGAACTCATCGCTGAGATCACCGGCCTCCTTGGAGGACGTACTTCCGAAGAAATCTTCTTCGATGACGTTTCTACCGGCGCATCCAACGATATCCAGGAAGCCACGAGAATTGCTCGTGCCATGGTTACCATGTACGGCATGTCCGAACTTGGTCCAATCCAGTACGAGAGAAACAATTCCTCCGTCTTCCTTGGAAGAGACTACACCGACACCACCAAGAACTTCTCCGCTGAAGTCGCTCATGAGATTGATAAGGCCGTTCGCGACATCGTCGACAAAGCTCACGATGAAGCCACGAAGATCCTCACCGAACACAAGGCTGAAGTCATTCTTGTCGCTGAGACCCTTCTTGAGAAGGAGACCATCACGGCTGAGGAGATCGACTCCCTTATCAAGACTGGCAAACTCCCAGCCAAGGTGAAGGCTGAAGTCGGTGCTTCCGAGAACCTCTCCGAAGAGGAAAAAGCGGTTATCGAGAAGCCTGTCGTCAAGGCTAAGAAAGAAGCTGAAAAGAAGCCTGAGGCTAAAGAGAAAAAACCTGCAGAAAAGCCAGAAATCCCTGACAAAACTGAGGCAAAACCAAAACCAACGGCCAAAAAGAAAGCTTCTCCGAAAGCTAAAAAAGACGAATAAAAACAGAAGGCCTTCGGGGCCTTCTTTTATCTATGATCAAAATTGGTGACATCGAACTAAAAGGAAGAGTTGTTTTGGGTCCGATGGCGGGGGTTACCACGCTTGCCTATCGTGACTTCATGAAACCCTTTGGGGTTGCTCTTTCCTATAGCGAGATGATCTCCGATTGCGGCATCGATTACAAAAACAGAAAGACCTATTCCTATCTCGCGACTTCAAACGTTGATAGGCCTGTAGGTTTACAGCTCTTTGGCTTTGACAAAGAGAAGACCGTCAAAGCAATCAAGATCATCGAGGAGAAAGCCGATTACGACATTCTCGACATCAACCTTGGTTGCCCTGTCTTCAAAGTTGTTAAAACTGGAGCAGGGTCTTCCTGGTTATCTAGACCTGCCGAGCTCGAGGATTACATGAAAGCGGTGGTTGCCGCTTCCCATAAACCAGTCACGGCAAAAATCCGTTTAGGCAAAGACGCTTCCTCCGTAAACGTTTGGGAAGTCGCCAAGATGCTTGAGAAGTGCGGAATCAAAATGCTCACCGTTCATGCTAGAACTGCTGCTCAAGGCTATAGCGGCACTCCAGACTTCGAGGCAATTAGAGATTTAGGCAAGAGCCTAAGCATCCCTCTTTGTATCTCTGGAGACATCTTTAGTGCGGACGCTGCTATCAAGGCGATGGAGATCACCGGAGCCGAACTCGTCATGGTCGCTAGGGGAGGACTCGGAAACCCAACCCTCATCACCAACATCAACAACCGTCTTGAAGGCAAAGAAGAACTTCCTGCCCCAACGATCGCTGAGCAAACCGAATGGGCGCTCAAATTCTCGGAAGCACTCATCGCCGAGAAAGGAGAAAGGGTCGCCATAATGGAACTCCGTGGGCTCATCCCTCATTTCTTCAACGGCTTCCCGGGCTACAAGAAAATCCGCGCCGAGATATCGGTCAACATCAAGACAAAAGAGGACCTATTTAGAATTCTTAATGGAATTCTGAATCGAAATAGACTATAAATGTGCATTGTCTATTTTTATAGACACCGATTATGAAAGAGATCATCAAGTTACTTCGCTACATCAAAGGCTACTGGAAAGACACGATCCTTACTTGGGTCTGTGTTCTTTTTGAGTGCGTTGCCGAAGGTCTTGTTGCTTATTTCATGCAGTTCTTCATCGACGAGGTTAAAGACCTTTCCGTCAATCCAGAGAACCTTGACGCCATATTCATGTATTCCGGCATTATCGCTGGCATGGCCATCCTTGCAGCGGCAACCGGCATTATCGCTGGCGTCTTTGCTGCTAGTGCGGCAGCTGGCTTTGGAAAGAACCTCCGTGAAGCCTTATTCGTCCACGTTCAAGATTACTCTTTCAAGAACATCGACAAATTCTCCACGAGCTCCCTTGTCACCAGAACCACAACCGACATTACAAACGTCCAAGGCGCTTTCCAAATGATCTGTAGAGCGGTCGTCCGTGCTCCGTTCTTGATGATCTTCGCCCTTATCATGTGCTTCGTCACGTATTGGCAAGCCGCCCTCGTTTTCCTTGTCTTCATTCCTGTCGCGGGCTTCGTTTTGATATTTATTGCCAACAAAACCCATCCGATTTTCGTCAAAGTCTTCAATGCCTATGACGATTTGAACCAGGCAGTCGATGAGGATGTCGACGGCATCCGCGTCGTCAAATCCTTCAACCGCGAAGACTACATGAAAGAGAAATTCGGAAAGGTCTCCTACTGGATCTTCAGCAACTTCAAGAAAGCCGAGAAGAGAATCGCCCTCAACGGCCCGTTTATGAACATCGCCACATACACGACGACAATCATCATCAGCATCATCGTCTCTAATGCGATTGTGTCCACTCATGAGACCGCAATCGGCATTGGTGCTTTAAGCACCATGCTTACCTATTCCATGATGATCCTCATGTCCCTCATGATGGTCTCAATGGTCTACGTCATGATCATCATCGGCCGCAACAGCACCGAACGTATCCTTGAGGCTATCGAGGAGGTTCCAGACATCGCCGATCCTGAGAATCCAATCGAAACCGTTCCTAATGGAGAGGTTGAATTCAGACATGTCAACTTCGCCTATTCCGAAGGAAAAGATGTTCTTCTCGACGTTAATAGGAAAGTCAAATCCGGAAGTACCATCGGCATCCTTGGCCCAACCGGCTCAAGCAAAACCACCCTCGTCTCTTTAATCGCCAGATTGTTTGATGTTCAGAAAGGCGAGGTTCTTGTCGGTGGTCACAACGTCAAAGAATACAAACTCGAATCATTACGTGATTCCGTTGCCGTTGTTCTTCAAAAGAACACCCTCTTCACCGGAACGATCAGAGATAACCTCAAATGGGGCAATGAAAACGCCACCGACGAGGAAATCATGGCTGCTTGCGATATTGCTCAGGTCACCCCGTTCCTCAAAGACATGCCACAAGGTTTAGATACCATGATCGAACAGGGAGGCACTAACGTCTCCGGCGGTCAAAAACAAAGACTTTGCATAGCAAGAGCGCTTCTTAAGAATCCGAAGATTCTCATCCTCGACGATTCCACAAGCGCCTGTGATACCCATACCGACAAGCTCATCCGTGAAGGTCTTGAGAAATACCATCCAGACATCACGAAGTTCATCATCGCTCAGCGCGTTCTTTCCGTTAAGGATTGCAACGAAATCTGGGTCATGAATGAAGGCCAAGTCCTTGAGACTGGAACCAACGACGAGCTTATGAAGACGAGCGCGGTCTACAAAGACCTCTTTGAGTCTCAGAACGGAGGAGGTGATTTCGATGCCGCGAGTTAATCCACGTGCAACCAAAGGTGCCCGCAACATGAACATGGTCTCTGGCAAAGCGAGAAACGCCGCCATTCGAAGACTCCTTTCCTACGTCTTCAAGTATTACCCAGTCCAGTTCATCGTTGTTTTGGTGTGCGTCCTTCTTTCGAGCTTCACCAATGTCGCTGGCGGTTTCTTCACCGGTACCGTCGTCGTCAATGAATACATCATGCCGTCCCTTGATTCCGGATCGCTTGAGATTAGAACTCCAACAAGCGGAGCTTTCGCTGGAATTCCTTTCGGCGGAGCGATCGCCATCATGGCTTCGATCCTTGCTGTCGGAACCATTGCTCTATATGTCTATAACATCCTGATGTCCATCATCGGACAGGGCGTTCAGAGACGCATCCGTGATGAGCTCTACGACCACATGCAGGACCTTCCGATCTCCTATTTCGATAGAAGGGGACGCGGAGACATCATGTCCGTCTACACGAATGACGTTGACGCACTCCGTGAAATGCTTTCACGCGCTCTTCCAATGGTGGCCAACTCCATCGTCACGATGGTCGCCTGTTTCGTCATGATGCTTCTCACCGATTTGATGCTCACAGGCGTCGTCATCGGTGTTTCGCTCCTCATCTTCTTCATCATCATTTACTTCACCAAGATGGCTTCCCGCTTCTTCATCGCCCAGCAGATTGAGCTTGGCAAGATGAACGGCTATATCGAAGAGATGGTCAACGGCCAGAGGGTCGTCAAAGTCTTCAACTATGAGAAGAGAAATATTGAGGGCTTCAAGAAACACAACGAACAGTTCTTCAACTACTCCGTTAAAGCCAACAGATTCGCTAACTTGCTTATGCCTACCGTCAACCAAGTCGGCAACATCCAGTATGTCTTGATCGCTCTTATCGGATCGCTTGCCGTCTTCAATCATCTTAACGGCGTTTCCTTACTAGGAACCTTCACTTATGGCATCGCCACGGTTGGCACGATTGTCAGCTTCCTCATGTATTCGAAAGCCTTCGTTCAGCCAATCGGAAACGTCTCCCAGCAGCTTAACATAATCGCTCTCGCTTTAGCGGGCGCAACCCGTATCTTCGAAATCATCGATACCCCAGTGGAGACCGATGACGGATATGTTGAGCTCGTGAACGCCAAAGAAGACGAGAACGGCAATCCAGTCGAATGTGCTGAGAGAACTGGTAAGTGGGCATGGAAGCACCCTCACACCGACGGCTCTCCAACCACCTACACTTGGCTAAGAGGAAAGATCACCTTCAATGACGTTGATTTTGCATATATCCCCGGCAAAACCGTCCTGCATAACATCTCCATGTACGCTGAAGAGGGTCAGAAAATCGCCTTCGTCGGGCCTACTGGAAGCGGCAAAACAACCATCACCAACCTCATCAACCGTTTCTACGATATCGAGGATGGGAAAGTCAGGTATGATGACATCAACATCAACAAGATTAAAAAGAAAGATCTCCGTCGTTCTTTAGGCATGGTTCTTCAGGATACAAAGCTCTTCACGGGAACTGTCATGGAGAACATCCGCTTTGGAAACCTTGAAGCCACGGATGAGGAAGTCATCGCAGCGGCCAAACTTGCCAATGCTCATAACTTCATCACCCATTTGCCAGATGGCTATAACACCTTGCTTCATAGCGGTGGAGCTTCGCTCTCACAAGGACAAAGACAGCTCATCGCCATCGCTAGAGCGGCCGTAGCCAATCCGCCTGTCATGATTCTCGATGAGGCGACCTCGTCCATCGATAGCCGCACCGAAAGCCTTGTCCAAGAAGGCATGGACGCCATCATGAAAGGACGTACCGTCTTCGTCATTGCCCACCGCCTCTCAACGATCAAAAACAGTGACGTTATCATGGTTCTCCAAGATGGCAGAATTATCGAGAGAGGCAGCCATGATCAGCTTCTCGCTGAGAAGGGCAAGTACTACCAGCTTTACACTGGAAACGAAATTGCTAATAAGTAAAGCCTAAAGAAAGGCTTTGTGAGCGCTGTAGTTTGAATGTAAACTATCCGTGCGCTTGTTTGTGGAGGAATACCCATGGAAGAAGAGAAACTTAACGACCAAGAACTTGCTAGACGTGCCAAATTACCACGTTATGAAGAGCTTGGTGTCGATGCATTTGGAAGCCGTTATGAATGGAAAGATTCAATCAAGGATCTTCGTGCCAAGTACGGCTCTTTAACCGAAGAAGAACTTGCTGAAAAACAGATCCCAGTCAATGTCGCTGGCCGTCTTATGTCGATTAGACGCATGGGCAAAGCCAGCTTCGTCAACATCAAAGACGAATATGGCAACATGCAGGCTTGGCTTGGACGCGATGTCGTCGGCGAGCATGACTACGAAGTTTTCAAACTCGCTGACATCGGTGACATCGTTGGCTTAGAAGGAACCTTAATGCTCACAAGAACCGGTGAGCTTACCATCCGCACGACCAAATACACCCACATCACCAAGTGTCTCAAACCTCTTCCAGAGAAGTTCCACGGCTTAACCGACATCGAAGAAAGATGCCGTCGCCGCTACGTTGACCTCATCATCAATGATGAGTCCCGTAAGAATGCCTTAACCAGATCCGCTATCGTCAAAGGCATCAGAAACTACAGCGACTCCCTTGGCTTCGTTGAAGTCGAGACTCCTGTCCTTTCCCCAATCGCCGGTGGCGCATCCGCCCGTCCATTCATCACCCATCACAACGCTCTCGATAAGGATTTCTTCCTTCGCATCGCTACTGAGCTCAACCTCAAGAAGTGCATGGTTGGTGGCATCGACCGTGTCTACGAAATCGGACGTATCTTCCGTAACGAAGGCATCGACAACAGACATAACCCAGAATTCACCACCATCGAGCTCTATCAGGCTTATGGCGACCTCAGCGATATGAGAAAGTGGGCCGAAGGCCTCTTCCATTACATCGGTGAGAAAGTCATCGGCAAAGACACCTATGAGTGGAACGGAAACACCATCAACATCTCTAAGCCATTCGCTTGGATCTCCATGGCTGATGCCATCAAAGAGAAGACCGGTGTCGACTTCAATGAAGAGATTCCATTTGAAGAAGCAGTGGCCCTTGCCAAGAAGCACGGCGTCCAGCTTGAGAAGTCCTGGAACAGCACCGGCTACATCATGCAGGCCTTCTTCGATGAGTTCGTCGAGCCAACCCTTATTCAGCCAACCTTCATTCACACATACCCAATCGAGGTTTCACCTCTCACCAAGAAGACCGCCGATCCACGTTTCGTTGATCGTTTCGAGCTCTTCATCGGTGGAACCGAGTTCGGCAACGCTTACAGCGAGCTCAACAACCCATTCGATCAGGAAGAACGTTTCAAGGCTCAGTTAGCCGCCCGTGAAAGAGGCGACGACGAGGCCGCTGATATCGACTTCAGCTTCCTTGATGCTCTCATCTACGGCATGCCGCCAGCAGGTGGTATTGGCGTCGGCGTCGATCGTCTTTGCATGTTATTCGCTGAGCAATCGACAATCCGCGAAGTTCTCATCTTCCCAACGATGAAAGACGAAGTCGCGGTCACCAAGAAAGACCCAGAAAAGAAGTAACGAAAATTCAAAAACACGTGGCAAAACCCGCGTGTTTTTTATTTTTGCTAGGATTTTTACACTCGGAAAATTTTCGGAAAAATGTAAGAAAAGTCACTATATATTAGTGAGGCCATATTTTTGCATTTCTCCTCTTTCGCCGATGGAGATGAGAAATTTCAAGGAACTCTTAATTGATTAAGAGGGGCGACTATAGTATCATTGTTGGGCTTTAGCGAAGGAACTAAAGCGACATTCTTCTATGGCCGTCCAATTAATTGAGGCGGTCCTTAGACCAAA
>JAFXWH010000086.1:0-3819 GCA_017542885.1 Bacilli bacterium
AGGGCCGCATAACGCGGTCCTTTTTCTTTTCCTCAGTCATTCTTATTAGAATGATTGAAACGAAGCCAAATATGAATGATAATTTACATACTGATTGAACTATAGGAGGTTCAAAAATAAATGATCGTTAATGCTACAAGAATGTTGAAGCTTGCCCACGATGGTCACTACGCCGTCGGCCATTTCAACATCAACAACTTAGAATGGACCAAAGCCGTCCTTCAGACCGCTCAGGAACTCAAATCCCCTGTCATCCTTGGTGTCAGCGCTGGCGCTGCCAAGTACATGGGTGGATTCAAAGTCGTCGCCGCTATGGTCCGTGCCATGGACGAATCCATGGGCATCACCGTTCCAGTCGCCCTTCACCTTGACCACGGCACCTATGATGCCGTCAAAGAGTGCATCGCCGCTGGCTTCTCGAGCGTCATGTTCGATGGCAGCTCCCTCCCAATCGAAGAGAACCTTGCCAAGACCGCTGAACTCGTCGCCCTTGCCCACGACAAAGGCCTCTCCATCGAGGCTGAGGTCGGTGCTATCGGCGGAACCGAAGACGGTGTCACCGCTGACGGTGAAGTCGCTGACCCAGAAGAGTGCAAGAAGATCGTCGCCCTCGGCGTTGACTTCCTCGCTGCTGGCATCGGCAACATCCACGGCATCTATCCAGAAAACTGGAAAGGTCTCCACATCGACGCTTTAGAGAAGATCCAGGCTGCCACTTCTGGCATCCCGCTCGTTCTCCATGGCGGAACCGGCATCCCAGATGAGCAGGTCAAAGCCGCCATCGCCAAAGGCATGTCCAAGATCAACGTTAACACTGAGTGCCAGTTAGTCTTCGCCGCCGCTACCATCAAGTACTGCGCTGAAGGCAAAGCCGACCCAACTGCCGCTAACAAAGAAAAAGGCTTCGATCCACGTAAGATCCTCAAGCCAGGCGTTGAGGCCATCAAAGCCAAAGTCAAAGAGAAGATGGAACTCTTCGGTTCCGTTGGCAAAGCTGCCTAATCTCCCTTTTGAACCTCATGGGCTCCCTTCGGGGAGCCTTTTCTTTCTCTTTATATGGACATATAATTTGCCTATTCAACGAGGCAATTTATGAATTCTTACATCAAGTGGTACGACTCCTTAGACAAGGTCGTCAAAATCATCTTCTCCATCTTCTTCTGGTTCACCTTCATCTACCGTCTTATGGTCCTTATTGAGGACAAAGCCGCGAACACCGGCCGTTTGATCTTCTTTATCCTCAACTGCATCCCAGGCGTTAGCTTCATCATCTTCATCCTTGATATCGTCTTCGCTGCCACAAGAGGAACCGTTCCTCTTAGCTTCGACGACCTTAGCTCCGACGAGCCAAAGAAAGACGACGACGTCATCGACGCCGAATAAGAAAGAAAAAAGAAATGCCGACCCGAGTGGGCCGGCTTTTTTTATTCGAAGATTGACCAGGAGTGAGGGCTATCGGCGAAGTATTCGATGGAGAATGTTCCTGGGCCTGTGTGGGTTCCGATTGTCGCTCCTGCTTTGGCAGTGAAGACGTTCTGGAATCCTGCTTCCTTGAGCTTTCTGACAGCGGTCTCGGTTGCTTCAGGCATATCGGTGGTTGAAGAGACGAAGACGATTGTCTTGTCTGCGCCTTTCTCGATCTTCGACATGATGAAGTTGATATAGGCGTTGGTCCAGAGTCTACGAGGACCGATGAACTTCTTGGCGAGTTTGATCTCACCTTGACGGAGTTCCACCATCGGGCGAAGGCCAAGGATGTTGGCGCCGATCATGGCAAGGGCGTTGCATCTTCCTCCTTTGTAGAGGTAATTGACCGTTTCGAGTGTGGCGGTCGTAGAGACGTGTCCCGCTCTTTCTTTGAGGGCTTCGACAATCTCTTCTGGTTTGAGTCCATCTTTGATGAGGGAAGCGCCATATAAGGCCATAAGGGCCTGTCCTGTGTGGAAGACGAGGGAATCGACGACAAAGACCTTGCTATTGAATTCTTTTGAAGCAGCAAGGGCGTTCTCGTAAGCGCTTGAGCAGGCGTGGCTCATGCTGACGTGGACGATCGCGTCATAATCTTTAAGAAGATTTGAGAAATGCTCTTTGTATTCCTCAATGTTGACGGCAGTAGTCCTAGGAAGGGTTTTCGTCTCCGTTACGAAAGAATAAAGGTTCTCTAATGGCTCACTTCCATCTTTGATGGTTTCCTCACCTTTTACGATTGTGAACGCGATGACGTGGATGCTATATTTCTCCACTAGTTCCTTTGGAAGGTCGCTAGAGGATTCGGTTGATAAGGCTATTTTCATATTCGGCTCCGTATAGTGTAGTTGTAATCGTCACGAGGTTATCTAGTAAACGAAACTAGTTAACCACACGAAAGCCTTCAAGTAAAGCAATAAAAAGAATACAGGCTGTATCGTTTCTTTTGTTTTAACAAAAAACAGGCACGCGGCCTGTTTTTCTATAATGGAAGTTTGTTCTTGTTCACGTAGCGGGTGAAGGATATATAAGCGTCCTCATCCTTCTCTTTCTCGCTTTGCTCGACGCATTCGAAGGAAGGATCAGTATCGAGATTCGGGAAGAAGACATCCGCTCCCCCTACCGCATCGACTTTGGTCACAAGCGCGTCATCCACGTATGGGAGCAAGGCTCTATAGATGCTCGCTCCTCCGATGACGTAAATGTCCTCACCGCTTTCATCGATCTCTCTCATCTTCTTATGGAGGTCATCCATGGTGTGGAGATTGATGCAGCCCTCGTATTCATGGGTTGGGTCTGCTGAAAGAACGATGTTCGTGCGGTTCTTAAGAGGTTTGGAGCCAGGGAAGGAAAGAAGGGTGTTCTCCCCCATCACGACGATGTGGCCCTTCGTGGTGTTCCTGAAGAAGGCCATATCCTTCGGAAGGTTGAACATGAGGCCGTTTCTTTTGCCAATGCCCCATTCCTTATCAACGTGAAGGATGATGCGGATCATTAAATGGCAACCTCGAATTTCTTGTCGAGAGGCTCGTATTCGTAATCGATGAGCTTGAAGCTGTCGACGGTGAAGTCATAGAAGTTCTTGATGTTTGGATCGACCCAGAGCTTTGGAGCCTTATGAGGTTTCTTGGCGATGATCTCTTTGACGATTGGAATATGGCGGTCATAGATGTGGGCGTCCGCGATAACGTGAACTAACTCACCGACTTTGAGGCCGCTGACCTGGGCGAACATGATAAGGAGAAGGCTGTACTGAAGGACGTTCCAGTTGTTCGCGGCAAGCATGTCGTTGCTTCTCTGATTGAGAATGCCGTTAAGGGTGTCGCCGGTGACATTGAAAGTCATCGAGTAGGCGCATGGGTAAAGATGCATCTCATGGAGATCCTCGAAGTTATAGAGGTTCGTCATGATGCGGCGGGAATGTGGGTTATGTTTGAGGTCATAGAGGACTCTATCGACCTGATCGAATTCGCCTTCTGGGTAAATCGCTTTTTTCGCAAGCTGATAGCCGTAGGCTTTTCCGATTGAGCCAGTCTCATCCGCCCAGCTATCCCAGACGTGGGAATGGAGGTCATGGATGTTGTTGCTCTTCTTCTGCCAAATCCAAAGAAGCTCATCGAGGCAGGATTTGAAGTAGGTTCTGCGGATGGTGAGGATCGGAAGCTCTTTGCTTAAGTCGTAACGGTTGACGATACAGAATTTCTTAACGGTGTGCGCTGGGGTTCCATCGGCCCAGTGTGGACGGACTGGGTAATCGGTATCCCAGGTTCCGTTATTGATAATATCGTTCATGTTTTGGATAAAAATCTCATCAGCGATTGCCATATGTATCTCCTTATGTTTGCTCCCAAT
>JAFXWH010000087.1:0-6444 GCA_017542885.1 Bacilli bacterium
ATAGAGGGATGGGTCCATCTGCTCAAGCTTCGGCTGGACGTTGATAACGACGAACGGGATCGTGAGGACCATATGGCCAATGATGAGGGAGAAGGCGGAGGTTGGGAGGTTAAGCCAGGCGAAGAGGATGCATAGCGATAAGGCCATGACGATCTCGGCGTTGACGATCGGAATCTCGTTAGCGAAATTGAAGACCGCTTTGAGCTTCTTTCCTAAGAAATGCATGCCGATGGCGCCAGCCGTTCCTAAGACAGTCGAGAGGGTTGAGGCGACGATGGCCACCCAAAGGGTGTTCCAAGCGGCTTCCCAAATCTGCTGGGCATAGTCGTTATTCGGGTTGAAGAGAGTGCTATAGCAATCGAGATTGAACCCCTGCCACTTACCGATGACATTGGCGTCGGTGAAGCTATAGAGAACGAGGTACATGATTGGGAGATACATGACAATGAGCATGATCCATACAAAGGTAAGGGCCACTGCTTTCTTGGCTTTCTCCCCTTTTTCTCTCTTCTTGAGGGAGCGGTTGGTCTCTTCCATCGCCGTATTAGGAGTATTCATAACAAGTTCTTTTTCCATTGTTACCTGGCTCCTTTCTTCTTCTCGCTGAAGAAATTCTCGAAGACGACGGAAAGTCCGATGAGGGCGAGCATGATGATGGCGTAGACGCTGCCAACATTAAGCTGTGAATGTAAGAATTGGTGCTCAATCTGACCGCCGATGAGCTTGATGGTGCGTCCAGATAAAGCATCGGTGATGACGTAAGAGGACATCGTTGGCATGAAGGTCATCGTGGCCGCGGAGACGATTCCTGGGACCGTCATTGGGACGATGGTCTTGAAGAAGACCTGGACCGGGGAGGCGCCAAGGTCAGCAGCCGCCTCAATCTGGCTCTTATCGAGTTTGAGCATCGTGTTATAGAGAGGAAGGATGGCGAATGGTAAGTAGTTATAGACCATGCCGATGATGGAACAGACCCATGGGTGCATCGCCGGATCAAGGCCAAAGAAGATAAGAAGCTGCTTGGTGGCCACGGTTCTGATGACGAAGTTGATCCACATCGGGAGAAGGAAGAGATAGACAAGAACGACGTTCTTGTTGAACTTCGAATTCGCAAGGATATAGGCAATCGGATAGGCGATGAGGATGCAGATAACGGTCGTAAGGGCCGCAACACCTAAGGATTGTCCGATGACTTTGAAGGTCGTCACACTGCTATCGCCCTCAAAGACCGAGGCGAAGTTCTTGAGCGTGAAAAGGCCAGTCGTTGAATCCGAGAAAGCATAGTAGAAGATGAGAAGGATAGGAAAGATGATGAAAAGGATGAGGAAGAGGCCATAAGGCATGCAGAGCCACTTACGGGTCTCGCGGACCACTCCTTTATTCCTAGATAAGGTTTTGGTTGCTTCCATTTTGCTTATCTTCCACCTTTTAGTTTGACTTCGACGCCGCCCTCTTTGATGACAAGGGAGACGTTGTCGCCGATATTCCAGAGGTCTGGGGTGTTGACGATGAATTCTTCATCGACATCCTGATTCCAGACGGTTACTTCGTAATGGTCGCCAAGGTAAATCATGTTGATGATTTCGCCGTGGAGGTCGGAGGCATTTGGATCATCGGAAAGCTCAAGGTCATCGAAACCGACTTCGACGGAGACTTGAAGTCCTTCGACATCCCTTTCTTCACCCTTGTCGTTGATAAGAGTGCCTTCTTCGCTAAGGTGATAGCCTGGGAAGAGTTTAAGGACATCGAAGTTGGCGTGGATGCCAGCAAAGCTGACGTGGCAGTGTTTGGTAAGATGGCCATCGTAATAGTTAGAGGTGAATGGCTTCTTCATGATCTGGATGTTCTCTGGATCGACGGAGAGACCAACGATGCTATCTTCTTCGAAGTTTTTGGTCGATTGGGCGATCATCTCGTTTTTGCCAATCATCGTGATGTATTCGTAATGCATGCCTTTGAAGATCTTGGAAACGATCTTGGCATTGACGGTGCCTTTGTCTTTTGGGCTGATGATGACGTCCTCTGGACGGATGACGACATCGACCTTCTCATTGAGGGCGAATTTGCCTTCGTCGGCTGGGTCGCTGTCGAAGGAAGCGCCTAAGAATTTGATCTTGTTCCCCTTCTGCACCGTTCCGGTGAAAATCGAGGATTCGCCGATAAAATCGGCGACGAAAGCGTTCTTTGGCTCATCGTAGATCTCTTTTGGGGTGCCAACCTGCTGGATTTCGCCATCAGACATGACGACGATGGTGTCAGACATGGTGAGGGCCTCTTCCTGGTCGTGGGTGACGTAGATGAAGGTGATGCCAAGCTTTTTGTGCATGGCTTTGAGCTCAAGCTGCATCTCCTTCCTCATCTTGAGGTCGAGAGCGCCTAAAGGCTCATCGAGGAGAAGGATCTCTGGCTCGTTGACGATGGCGCGGGCGATGGCGATTCTTTGCTGTTGGCCACCCGACAGGGTGGAAACCGCTCTCTTTTCGAAACCCTCTAAGTCAACGAGGTTGAGGGCGTATTTGACTTTGGCCCTGATCTCGTCTTTGGTGAGCTTCCTTTTGGCGTAGAGCTGATTGCCATTCTCATCGAGGATTGGTTTTCCTTCTTTGTCCTTGAGAGGCTTGGTTAAATCATCGACCCTCTTGTACTGAAGGCCGAAAGCGATGTTCTTGTAGATATTGAGATGGGTGAAGAGGGCGTAACGCTGGAAGACGGTGTTGATTGGTCTCTTGTATGGCGGAATGAGGGAAATGTCCTGACCATTGAGGAGGATCTGACCGCTTGTTGGCATGTCGAATCCGGCGATCATTCTGAGGGTGGTTGTCTTGCCACATCCAGAAGGACCGAGGAAGGTGACGAACTCACCTCTTTTGATATCGAGATTGAAGTCATCCACAGCGGTGAAAGACTTGTCGAAGACCTTGCAGACATTCTTCAAGGAAATGATTGTGTTCTCAGCGTTCATTTTCGTGCCTCCATACCCTCTTAGAAACAGGATAACGAATGCCAGTAATTCCCCTCTTGAAAAGAGGTTGGAAACTTGACGCGAAAAATAATGCATTAAAAGGACGCAAAAAACAACAAAATTTTTATCACTTTTTTCGATAATTTTTTCGTGATGGTTTTTGAAAAAATCAAAAGTGGGCATTTTGTGGGACTTATCGAAGTTTCCCTAGCATTTTTTAAGGCGAAATTTTTTTGATTTTTTTCGAAATTTTTCGGTGTGGTTTTCACTCAAAAAAACTGTGTCGGTTTTTCACACCGATTTTTGGGGTCATTTTCAGGGGTATTTTTTGGGGTTGCGCGTGCGCGCAACCATATTTTATGCAATTCTTAAGGGTCTTTTTTTACTCTGGCGTTTTCACTAAAATAATAGGCATGAAAAAACGTTTTTTATTCGCTGCCGTTTTGACTTCCTTGGGCCTCCTTTCCGGATGCCAAAAAGAGGAAGCTCCACTTATCAATATCACCTTCGGGAAACTATACGATTCCTCTCTTGAGGAGACCATCGAAAACCATCTCGTCACGGTCACTCATTCAGAGCTTACTTCACTAGTCTCAGAGAAGAAGGAATTCATCCTTCTCGTCTATGACAAAAACAACACCTGCACCTGCTGGGAGGAGTTCGAGAAGACCATCCTTTCCTTCGTCAAAAGGAAGAACGCGTTGATCTACGCGATCGCCCCTACCGAGTTCGATGGAGGACACGAGACATTCGGTCTCAACATCGCTAAAAATGAAGAGACCATCGCGATTTTCGAGAATGGAGAAGTCAAGCACCAGAAGACCACAAGGGGCGATAAAGATGAGTTCATGAAGGAAGAGAAATTCGCTTCCTGGCTTAATGAGAAAGTCCACTTCTCGAAGATGCTTTATGTGAACGCGATCCAATATTTCGAGCTTTTCGGTAAAGGCGAGCAGTTCACAGTTGGCTATCTTAGAAGCTCCTGTCCAGATTGCTCATATGTCGAGGATGCCGTCCTTTCCTCTTTCAACGCGAAAGACAACAACGTTTCCTATGTCATTGATTGCGATGTCGATGGCATCAGGCTCATGAACGGCGAATATGATGAAGAACAATGGAACTATTTCAAAGAGGCCTCCGGTCTTTCCTCTAGCGGAAGCGAGGATTTCGGATATGGCCAAGGCTATGTCCCTTCCTTCTACACCTATGCCGGATACAACGCCCCAACGATAGGCGAAAGAATCGCGGACGCTGTCGTTTATCTTAATGACAAAATCGAGAAAAACGCCGAAACAGGCGAATACTATGTGGCCGATTCTTTCTTCACTGAAGAAAGAGAAATTGTCCTTGGTTTCTTAGGCAATACAAAGGTTGAGACAACCGTCTTAAAAGGAATGAAAATACCTGCTGAGGATATCGAAAACGGAAACTGGAAAAAGGACGCAGCCGCGAAATACCATAACCCTCTTCTTGAGGCATATTTGACCGCTTACGTAGGTAAGAAATAAGATAATCCCAATAGAAAACCCCTTTATTTCGTTAAATTTGTGAACGGAGTTTTCAAAATGAACCCTTTTGCCAGCGTTTTCCAACTTTTCTCCGGTAACACGGTTATTGCTTTTTTCATCGCCTTTGGCGTCGCTTTGCTAATCGGCATCGCCATGGCTTTCACCTACAAAGCCGTCAAGAAGGGCGAGGTTTACACCAAATTCATGCCGATCGCCATGATCGTCTTACCTTTGGTAATGACCTCTCTCATCGGTCTTATCAACATGCGTAACATCGAGATCGAGTCCGAAGGCTATGTCAGAGTCGCCCTCGTTGTGAGCGCAGGCATCGCCTTAACCCGTTTCAGAAGCGATAAGCTCTCGATGATCGATATGGTCTATCTCATCGTGGCCTCCACCCTTGGCATCGTCCTTGGTATTGGTTACGTCATGTACCCAATCATCATTGCTATCGTTGTTATCGCCATCATGCTCATCGCCCATAAGATGAAATTCGGCGAAAACAAAGACGGTGTGTACACTCTCAAATACCAGGTTGGCGAAGATCTTGCTAACACTGAGGTCTTTGAAGAGGCTATTTCAAAGCACTGCTCCACTTATAACTTGCAGAGCGTCCGCACCATCGAATACGGCCAGCTTTACGAAGTAAGATATAACGTCACCCTTAAGAAAGAGGCTTCAGTCAAAGCCCTTATCGATGAGGTGAGAATGCATAACGCTAACCTCAATGTCAGCGTCATCATCGCTGAGAAAGACTAATAATGGCAATCAATTCCGGCAACTCCTTCTGCCGAATCGAGAATAAATACATCATCCCTCTGGAGAAGGTGCCTCTTTTGATTGAGGCCATTTCCGAGCATGTCGAATATGACAAGTTCGCAAAAGAAAAGGGATCCTACCAGGTCAATTCCATCTATTTCGACAATATCTATGGCGATATCCATAACAGAAACATCGCCAAACCGAAGTTCAAAGAGAAACTCCGTCTAAGGTCCTATGGAGGAGATAAGCCTATCTTCTTCTTAGAGTTCAAAGACAAGGTATTCAAGGATGTGTACAAAAGACGCATCTACCTCAGCAAAGAAGAGGTTGATGCATTTGTTAATGATGGTGTTTTCCCTCCGAAGAACGGAGACCCAAAACACGACGAATTCATCGATGAGCTCGCTATTTTCAAGAAAAGATATAGAGGCTCGATCGTCCCTAACACAATCATGCAGTATGACAGGGTCGCCTTCATGAATAAGCCTGGCGAAGACTATCTCAGATTAACCGTAGATAGAGACATCCGTTACAGAAGAGAAGACTTCGAAATCAACAAAATCGGCGGCAAATCCCTCCTAAAAGAAGGATATGGCATCCTTGAGATCAAGTTCATTGGAGCGATGCCCCTCTTCGTCGCAAAGGCCCTCAATGACCTAGGACTACAAAGGCAGACCTTCTCCAAATTCGGCTCTTCATATCTAAACGAAGCCAAAGAGGCAAGACTTCTCTAAAAAGGTTCTTCCTCTTTTTTCTTTTACTCGACCACTCTAAGTTCGATAATATCCCCATGGCTTACATCCGTAACGTTTTGTCATCATTAAGAAAGGCTGACCTCGACTTCGCCCTCATCGACGAAGGAGACAGAATCGCTGTTGGGGTATCTGGGGGAAAAGATTCCCTTTGCCTCCTCAAAGCCCTTTCCATATACACCCTTTACTCAAAGAAGAAATTCACTGTCCACCCTATCTTCCTTGACCTCGGTTTTGACTTCGATAGAAGCGAGATCAAGAAGCTTGAAAAGTTTGCTAAAGAATGCGGCACAAAACTCTCTGTGGTTGACAGTCGTTTTGTCTTCGATATTCTCAAGGCTCATAAGAAACCAGATGGACATCTTCCTTGCTCGATATGCTCACGCATGAAGAAAGCGGCGATCAACGCCGAAGCGAAAAGACTCCACTGCAATAAAGTCGCGTTCGCTCACCATAACGA
>JAFXWH010000088.1:0-17731 GCA_017542885.1 Bacilli bacterium
ATAACATCACTAGAGCCACCCTCTATAGCATCGCCTATCAGTCGAGAGACGTCTTTGAGACGATGATCAAAGATTCTGGCCTCCCACTTAAGACCTTAAGGGTCGATGGTGGTGCATCCGCCAACTGCCTCCTTATGCAGTTCCAGAGTGATATCCTCCAGTGCGAAGTCTCGCTTCCAAAATGCATCCAGACCACAGCGTTAGGCGCTGGATACCTTGCAGGACTTGCCTGCGGTTTCTTCACCGACTACAAAGACATCCTTGCTAGCCACAAAGAAGCCAAGCGCTACACCCCAAAGATGGAGAAAGCAGAAGCCGAATCCCTCTATGAAGGCTGGGTCGAAGCCGTTAAGGCGACGAGAGCCTACAAACCGAAACATTAAATGCCCTATCTTTTCAGCGAAAACATCAAGAACATAGTCATCGCCCATCCATCGAGGAAGGAATACTATCTTCGTGAGAAGAATGCGAATCCTTATCTTGACCTGACTGTCATGACCCTTCCGGAGATGAAGGCCCTTTTCGACTACAACTATGACGATAGGGCGCTGCGTTTCCTTTTAGGAAAAGGCTATAAGTACCTAATCGCAAAAGATTTGCTTGCGGCCTTCTGCGCCCCTAATTTCGACAAAGGCGTGGAAGTCAAAAAATACGCCGATCTGAGAGATGAGCTCATCAAAGAGCACCTCCTTTTCAAAACGGCATATCCAGAAAGAACCTTCATTGGTTCCCACATCCTCATCAGCGGTTATTACCGCGAAGCCCAAACCATCTTTGAGTACCTTAAGAACGTTCCTGCGATGCTTCAGACCGACTATGAGGTCGAAGAGCGAAAAGATCCAAGCGAGAAGGTGGTCAATAAGTTCATTGACCCATACGAAGAACTCCATTTCGTTTATAACAAAATCGCCCATGACATTGAGATGAAAAAAACACCGATTTCTAACATCTATGTCTATGGTCTTTCATCTGACTATGCCCCTCTCATCAATGAGTTCAACAAGATGTATGGATTCACCATCGATCTAAGACTCAGGGAGAGGCTCTTCGATAAACCGGTCTACAAACTCTTCAGGAAAGTCTTTGAAGAAGAGGGCCTCGAAAAAGCAATAACCTCGATGAGGGAAAAGTATCCTGATTCAAAAGATGCGGACAATATTGAGAGATTTGCCCGCGAATTTGCGGTGGTTTTCGAAAAAGAGCCAGCAAAAACCCTCTCAATTTACGATGACATAGCCAAAGAGAAGGCTCCTTATGTTGTCAAACGCAAGAACGTCATCCAGGTTTTGGATGAGCCTGTTTGCCCTCCAAACGGACATCTATATTGCCTTAACTTCTCAATGGGCACATACCCATCCGTGAAAGATGAGTCAGGCCTCTTCAGCGACAAAGAGAAAGAACTTATTGGCCTAGTGTCGTCAAAGGAGATGTCCTTAAACGACAGTGAGAGGGTCGATCAGCTTCTCCATAGGGACAGCCTTAAGCTTCTGACATTCTTTGAACTCGGATTCGAAAGCCATCATTTCCTCTCTGGCTTTGTTGATAAATATGGAATGAGCATCGTGGATTCTCCTGTTGCTGAGGATGAGAATGGCCCATATGAGTACGCCCACGATAAAGGCGGATTTCTTTATGCCGCTCTCGAAGACGAATATCGCAATTACTTGACAGACGATAAAAGAAGGGCGGCTTACGAGAAAGTCTCGGAGCTCGATGAGTATCGGAAATACGACAATTCCTACAAAGGAACGAAAGCTAAAGGAAAGAACAGAAGTTACTCAGCCTCAAAACTGACCAATTACCGTTCTTGCCCATTCAAATACCTTCTCGATAACGTGCTTCATCTAGATGATTCCCCATCCCAGTTCTCTGCAAGGATCGGAAACATCTTCCACAAGACCTTAGAGATGTACCACTCCGAGAAATCTTTTGATTTCGATAAAGCCTATGATCTTGCGGTCGCTTACGAACAAGGCCTGCGCCAAGATCCAAATGACAACTTCCATGAGGAAAAGGTTCCATTCACGGAAAAGGAAAAAGCCATAATCGAGAACCTTCGTCAATACTGCCTTAAATCCCTTAAGTTCCAACAGAGTTATGAGGCTAACCTAAAGAACCCTAAGTACTTCCCTGAAGGAGAGTTCAACATCAACCTCGATGGCATGAATATCAACGGAAGGTATGACAAAATCATCACCTTTGATTACTCCGGCGATAGATATGCTTTCATCATCGATTACAAGAGCGGTGGAACAAAGTTCGAAGAAGCCCTCTTCCAAAGTGAGGCCGGCCTATCTTTGCAACTGCCTCTTTACGCGCTCGCTTTAGAGAAGAACGCTTCTGATTTCGATAATGCCAAGATCGCTGGCATGTTTATCTCGCCTGTTCTTGCTTATGGTTTGACCAAGAGCGAGAAAGAGTTGAAAAAGACCATGGACGAAATAGACCAAAACAAAACAAGGCTCATGGGCCTATATCTCAACAACATTCCATTGCTCCGCTCAGTTGAACCAGGTCTCACCAGCGGATCAAGCAAGGTCTTCGACGGCTGCGAAGTCAAAAAGGATGTCGACGCTTTCATCCAAAGGTCGGAATACCCAAGAAATAAAACCAGCGAGGAATTCCATGCCTTAGCAGAAAGAGCAGAGGAAATTATCCGTGAATCCGATGAGGCGATCACGAAAGGAAAATTTGAAATCAATCCTACCGTCATAAAGAGCAAACACGATGCTTGTAAGAATTGTTCTTTCCACGATGTTTGTTTCATCGACAAAAACACAATCGTCGCAAAAACCCTCAGCAAACCCAACATGAATCCGGATTTGGATGATGGTGACGATGAAGAAAACGAGGAAGAGGAGGAGTCCTGATATGGCAGTCCATTTTGACGCCCCACAACTTGAAGCCATTAACTCAAGACAAGGCAACTTCCTTGTGAGCGCTGGCGCAGGAAGCGGCAAGACCGCCGTTTTGACCGAGCGCATCAAATCCCTCATCCTCGATGGCAGTGCATCTTTAGATCAGCTTCTTGTCCTCACCTTCACGAACAAAGCCGCGGCTGAAATGAAAAGCCGTACAAGGGAAAAACTTCTCGAGGCCTATCAGAAAAAAGAGATTCTTAACGACCTCTCCAGCGAAGTCGAATGCGCTGACATAACGACCTTCGACGCTTTCTTCCTCAAACTCGTCAAGAAGTACGCCTTCAGACTTGAGATAGACCCCGATGTGACAATCGCGGACGAATCAATCCTTCAGATTAAGCAAAGAGAGTTGATCGATGAAGCTCTCTCCGACAGATACAAGGGGAGCGATCCGGTTTTCAAAGAACTCGTAAGCAAATACACGATGAAGGATGATGATAAACTCGTCACTTACATCAAAGGCATCCTCCATCTATGCGAACTCGCTCCGAATGCGAATGAGCTTTTCGATGAACTCAAAGAGAAGATTTTCACCGACGCTTACCTCAATGCTGCCGAGCAGGAACACTATAAGAAACTAAACGATGACATACTCGCCGCCTTCTTCTTATTGGAAGGGGACTCACAGCTCGTCTTCAAAGACAACAGATATGTATCTTCTTGGCTTGGGCTTGGAAGTTACTCTGCTCTCTACGAAAGACTTCAACTCGAACTCTTGTCCAAAGCAAAAGGCAACAAAACCGTTTGCATTAAAGGTGAGGAATTCCCTCTTGGTTTTGGCAGCAAGAGCAAGAAAGACCCTCTGACCGAGACCGAAAACCTTAAGAGAGACATCGCTAAAGAATTGTTCAAAGGCGTTATTAATTCCCTTTCTTCAAACGGCGATTCCGCCAGCCAAAGAGCCAGGATTCTTGAAACAAAGAAATATGTTTCCATCCTTATCGATATCGCCAAGGAAGTTTATGAGAAAATGGCCTTTTTCAAGAAGGAGAAGAACGCCTATGGCTTTTCCGATATCGCCGCCTTGGCCATGAAACTCCTCAAAGAGGAAGACATCCTTAAAGAAATCAAAGACAAGTATAAATTCATCATGGTTGATGAATATCAGGATTCGAGCGATATCCAAGAGTCGTTCATCAGCAAGATATCTCACGACAACGTTTTCATGGTCGGAGACATCAAACAATCCATCTACCGTTTCAGAAACGCCAATCCGGACATCTTCGCGGAGAAGCTTTCCAAGTATGGCGTTGAAGAAGGTGGACATGCCATCTACCTCCAGAAGAACTTCCGCTCACGCCTTGAGGTCATCGATTTCGTCAACGACCTCTTCGGGAAGATCATGAGCCCAGAAGTGGGAGAAGTCGATTACACGGACGGACAGGCTTTGGAGTTTGGCAACAAAGCGCTTTATGGGGAAACGCCAAACGACAGATTCAAAGCGACCATCCTCTCTTATGAGTTGGAAGAAGATTTAGAAAAGGCCGAACTCGAAGCAAGAGCGATCGCTAACGATATCATCGATAAGGTGCAAAATGGCTTCGAAGTCACCGTCAAGAATCAGGGAAACAGACCATGCGATTGGGGAGATTTCGCCATCCTCATGCCAACCAAGAGCCAGTTCAACACATATAAGAAAGTCTTTGGTGAAGCCAAGATTCCTCTCGTCGCAACAATCGGAAATGAACTTGATGACGATAGCATCAATATGGTCTTCTTACGGCTTCTGAAACTGCCGCTTGTCATTGGCGTAGACGAAACAGCCACTAAGCATTGCTACGCATCTGTCAAACGCAGTTACCTCTTTGAGGAAGACGACGATAAGCTTATCGAAGAACTCCAGAGCGGCGCTTACGAAGAAGACGATCTCATTAAGACCATGTCTAGTGAGAAAGACAAACTTCTTTCTATGGGCGTCCATGAGGCGGTCTCCTACCTTTTCGAAAAGTATGGCTTCGTTGAAAAACTTAAGAGAATCGGTAACGTCAAAGCCAACTTCAAAACCATCACCTCATTCCTTGAGGAAGCCGATAGTGCTGAGAGGATGGGAATGGATTATAGAGGCTATGTTGAGTACTTCGAAAACCTCAAGAAATATGACATCAAACAGGAAATTAAAGGGGATTTTGCTGGGGATAATGTAGTAAAACTAATGACAATTCACGCTTCAAAAGGCCTTGAATTCCCTATCGTTTACTGCCCGAATAACCTCCGCAAATACAACAAAGGAGACGCCAGTGGCTTCTATCTCTACTCAAGGAAATATGGCCTTCTTCTCCCAAAGACAAGAAGCGACGATTATAGTGGCAACTATCTCCAGTCGCTCTTCAAAGAAGAGGAAACGAGAAAGGCCTTAAGCGAATACATGAGACTCTTCTACGTCCAACTTACCCGTGCCTCGAACCAACTCATTTTCCTCTCTCCAAAAGGTTCTGGAGATATCTACAAGATGATTGAAGTTCCTACTGTCGGCAGGAAGATTCTCACGAAAGAAAAAACCGACAAGGATGGAAAGGTTACAAACGTCTCAGTTCAGTTAAGGAACTTCACTCAGTTCCTATTCTCTGCGGGCAAAGACGCTATGGATCTTCTTTTCGCTCACGAAGACGCCAACACGGATAAGCCTGTTCCGTTTGCGAGGATGAGACAGCTTTCCCCATTCCAAGAACCAAAACTCAGAACTATAGATTCTCTAGCCCAGGAGATCCAAGACAAGAGAGCATCCAAAACCTCCATCGCCCAAATCAATGAGGCCGCTGCCCAATACGGTACCCATATGCACCGTCTCCTTGAACTCGTCTCTTTCAAGAAGAAGGACGCTTCCTTCATTACTAACGATTCTGAGAGAAAGAAGATTGAAGCGCTCTTTGAACACGACATCTTCGCTAACCTCGACGGCTACAAAGAGTTCCATGAGTATAGGTATATCGATGATGAGAATAACCTCGAAGGCTCAATCGACCTTCTTCTTGTCAAAGCAGGGGAGAAAGCCATCATCGTCGATTACAAAACGAAGAACATCGATGATGAAGCCTATGACAAACAGCTAGGTCTCTATAAGCAATACGTCGAGAAGGTTTTCGGGCTAAAAGCCGAAACATATCTCCTTTCGATTTCGGATAACGTACTGAAAGTAGTAGAATAGTCCATATGCCAGAGAACAAGATCACAAAAGAAAACTTTGCGCAGCTCCTTGAGACCATCCACGCCCCAAAGAGTCTGAACTTCGACTTTCTCTATCAAGCCTTCCTTGACTCTTTAGAGTCAGATGACGCCATCAAAGAGGAGTCTTCTTTCGTCAGCAAAATGAACCTCAACCCTCTCCAGGTTCTTCTTTATCTCGTCAATGAGCATTCCTTCTATCTCATCACCCATCCAGAGAAGAAAGAGGCTGAGCTCATCAAAGATGAGAAGTATGAGCAGCTCCTTCTTTCCTTAACTCTCGACAAATATTACACGAACGAGCATCTTGCGTATCGTAACCAAAACTTCTCGAACCGTTTCACCCCAACGATCTCAACGCTTACCCTCTATCTCAACTTCGTCCTTGGCATGCTCTCCCGCTACCCACAGGGCAACCCAAACGAGACTCTTGTCATCGATGTCATGAAGAAGGGCTTTTCAATGGCCCAATGTATCGTCAATCTTCTTGAAAACGGCTACGAAACCGAGGCCTTTTCCACTTGGAGAACCCTCCACGAGAATGAATGCATCCTCCAGGTTTTAGTCTCTTATGGCAAACCCGTTATGGACGCTTACGTGAATCACATGAAATATGCGGTGGCCTTCCGTGGCGGTCTCCCATCCAAAGAAGAGACCGATGAGGTTTTCGTCAAGATCAAAGAAGGCATGAAAGAGAACGACCTCAAGTCGAAAGACATGAAGCGTTTCATCGAATACGGATGGCTCTCCGCCATACCGGATGTGAAGCTAGGAAGAATCCCAGATTTCAAATTCAATTTCCGCGACGGCGTCGAAAGATGCGCCAACCTCCGTCAGTACGCGAAAGTGTACGAGATGTCGAGTGAGATCGCCCATTCCTCGCCTCTTCTCATCTATAGCCGTAAGACCTATTTCTACCTCGTTACCATCCTCAATCTCTATGAGTCCTTCTTCCGTCTAGAGAAGATCTTCAAAACCCTCTATTTCGCGAATATCCCAGAAGAAGCACAGAAACAGTACCTTCAGATGCAAAGCCTCTACTATGGCGAGCTCCTCTCTTGCTACAAATTCGAGAAAGCGAGATTAGATGGAATGGTCAAGTCAGGCTCGGCTGAAAAAGACGAAAAGTAAAGAGAAGTCGTATTTCTTAGTTGGGAAACCAAGAAATAGCCTCTCTTTTTTTGTGGCTTTTTCCCTATTAGGGAAGTAAAGTATACTAGTCCAATATCCGATTTTCATAAACATGGTCGAAAAATATCTTAAATTAAACGAACATCAGAAAACCTTATTCTGGCTCGCCGCCATCGGTGGAGTCGTCTTTGTCGGACTTTGTCCGTTATTCTTCTTTTACGAGGCTAAAGGCTTCTCATATCCACTAGGTTGGTTACTTGGCACAGCTGCCGAGCTCCTTTCCTTCTACACCATCATCAAGATGAGCGAAGCCCTTCTCCCAACCGAAGAGAATCCAAACCCAAGCGCAGCGAAGGTCATCATCTTCGTCGCCTTAAGGTTCCTTATCTATATCGTCGTTTTGGTCATCGCCGCCATCTGCACTTGGGTGCCTAACTGGTTTGGCGGATTCAACATGTTCAATTTCTGGACGACTTTCGCAGGACTTCTTCCTGTCCAGGTCTTCCTTGTCATTAGCCAGTTAAAGGCTAAGAGAGGATAAAAAGTGAACCTCTTAGCCGTTTACGATAGAGTCACAAGCGCAACATCCCATTCTTTTAACGACAAAATGGAATCGATGTTCCATTGGGATGGCTGGGCTTCTATTGACGCGCCTCTTGTCAGCTCGCTTTTCGTCATCCTCGTTCTCATGATCATTGGAACGGTGGTGGGCATCAGAGCGAGAATCGCCCTCAAAAACAAAGAATATCTCCAGAAACCGAAGGGCATCATGTTCTTCGCTGAGCTCTATTACGATATGTGCAACAACTTCGCCGGTTCGAATATGGGCGAGAATCATGTCGGCTGGGGCGGTTATTTCTGGACCCTCTTCGCTTATCTCTTCCTCGCCTTCAACATCTCATTATTCGGACTTCCGAGCTTAGTTGATTGGCTGGCTTGCCCTCTTTGCCTTGCCATCATCATGTTCACGATCATCCAATATCAGGGAATCAAGTATTCGAAGCTTGGCTATTTCCACCGTTACGTGGAGCCGATCTTCATCTTCCTCCCTGTCAACCTCATCACCATGTGGGCGCCAATCGTCTCAACCACGATGCGTCTATTTGGCAACTGCTTATCAGGTACGATCCTCGTCGGACTCGTGCAGTGGGCTCTTAGCTCCGCTTCAAGCGGAATCTTCGAGGCCTTCGGCGTCGTCGGCACGATCGGCACCTCATCGTTCTGGAACAACCCAGGCTGGACGAGCATCTTCCTCGCCCCAGGCCCTGTCGGTGTGTTCAACTCTTACTTCTCCTTATTCTCAGGGTTCATCCAAACCCTGGTCTTCTCATCACTTTCGGCCATCTGGATCTCGCAAGAGATGCCAGAACCAGAGCCAGAAAAGAAGGAAGATGTTCTTCCTGCTTCTGAGGCTAGGCCCCTTGTGATCGAAGGATAAGGACACCAATTCATATAAGGAGGAAAAAAATATGAATGCAGGTTTATGCGCAATCGCAGCCGCCATCGCAGTCGGCATGGGCTGCCTCTCCGCCATCGGTGAAGGCCTCATCTGCTGCCACTCAATCGACGGCATGGTCAGAAACCCAGAAATGGCTGGCAAGCTCCGCAGCAACATGATCGTCGCGGTCGCTCTTGACGAGTCAACCGCCATCTACGCCCTTGTCGTCGCCATTCTCATCATCTTCTTGATGGGTCTTCCAGCTCTTAACGCAGGCATCTAATCGAAGGACCTATAAGGATGAACGGATTAGGAATCAAAGTATACGATTCTGCACCTCCCTTTACCGCTGAGGACTTCTTGAACAAGCTTTTTCCAAACTTCTGGAGCTTGCTCATCAACCTTCTCGCGTTAATCGTCCTTTTCGTGTTCCTTTACAAAATCGCCTACAAACCGGTCAAGAAATACCTCGACGCCAGAAAGAACTACGTGGAGAAGAACATCCGCGACAGCGAGACTTCGAAAGCCATGTACGAGAAGAAAGTCGCCGAAAGTGACAAGATGATCTCCGAGGCCCGTAAAGAGGCTGGGGAAATCATTTCCAAAGCCAAAAGCGACGCCGAAGTCAGTGCCGAGGGCATCATCAAGAACGCCAATGAGCAAGCCGAGGCCCGCCAGAGAGCGGCCGATGAGGCTATCGCTCAGGCCGAAGAGAAATCCAAGCGCGCCATTAGAGAGGAAATCGTCAATGTCGCCCTCGATGCCTCTAAAGCCGTCCTTGGCCGTGAAGTGAACAAAGAGGATAATGCCAAGCTCGTCGATGAATTCGTCGACAGCGTGGACGAATAAGGAGAATAAATGAGGGGAGCGGAAGCAAACGCATACGCAGCCGGCCTTTATGAGCTGGCACTCGAGGTGAAGAAAGTCCCTTCTTTCCAAAAGGAAATGAAGAAAGTTCTAAGCCTTTTCAGGGAAAACCCTGAGCTTTTGGAAACGCTTGCTTCGTACTCGCTTCCAGAGGAATCCCTCAATAACCTCGTCGACAAACTCTTCGGTGATTATGAGAACAAAGAGATTCCGGCTTTCCTTAAGCTCCTCATGATGAAACACGAGATCATCCATTTCGAGATCATCGCCTCATCGTTCAACAAACTCGCTAACGATTATTCCGGCATCAAGGAAGGAATCGTCTATTCGGCCGAGAAACTCACCGAATCAGAAATCAAAAAGATCGAGAAATCCATCGGGGACCGCCTTGGTTCCAAAGTGGAACTCGAGAACCACGTCGACCATCGTCTTATCGGCGGCGTGAAAGTATATGTGGATGACAAAGTCTTTGACGGGACCATCCTTGGGAAGGTTGAGCGTTTACGCAGCACCCTTCTCAAAACAGACGGAGGAAAGATATGAAACTAAACCCCAGTGAGATAAGCGCTCTCATCAAGGAGCAGATCAAGGGATATGAGAACCTTGTCGAGAGCAGCGACGTAGGCACCGTCATCGCAGTCGGCGATGGCATTGCGACAATCTATGGCCTTAAGAACGCCATGCTCGGTGAGCTTCTTCTTTTCCCTAACGACGTCTATGGCATGGTCATGAACCTCAACCTCGATGATGTCGGCGCCGTCCTTTTAGGCAGCGACAGGCAGATCAAAGAGGGCGATACCGTCAAGCGCACCCACAAAGTAGTTGAGGTCCCAGTAGGGGATGGATTACTCGGAAGAGTCGTCTCTCCTCTTGGTCTTCCTTTAGACGAAGCGGGACCAATATCCTATGCAAAAACGCGTCCAATTGAAAGAATCGCTCCTGGCGTCATGACCAGGAAATCCGTCAATACCCCTCTCGAAACCGGCATCAAAGCCATCGATTCCATGATTCCGATCGGCCGTGGTCAGCGTGAGCTCATCATCGGCGACCGTCAGACTGGCAAGACCTCCATTGCCATCGACACCATCGTGAATCAGAAAGGCAAGAACGTTAAGTGCGTTTATGTCGCGATCGGTCAGAAGAACTCAACCGTCGCCGGAATCGTCGCCAAACTCAAACAAAGAGGCTGCTTCGATTACGTTACGGTCATTAACGCCAGCGCCTCCGAGCCAGCGCCTCAGCAATACGTCGCCCCATTCGCGGGCATGGCCATGGCTGAGGAATGGATGGAAAACGGTGAGGACGTCCTCATCGTCTTCGATGATTTGAGCAAGCACGCTGTCGCCTATCGTGCCCTCTCTCTTCTTTTAAGAAGAGCCCCAGGCCGTGAAGCTTATCCAGGCGACATCTTCTATCTCCATAGCAGACTTCTTGAGAGAGCTTGCAAACTCTCCAAAGATTACGGCGGTGGCTCCATCACCGCTCTCCCAATCGTCGAGACCCAGGCTGGTGATATCAGCGCCTACATCCCGACGAACATCATCTCCATCACCGACGGACAGATCTTCCTCGTGAGCGATTTCTTCGCTTCCGGCCAGCGTCCTGCCGTTGATTCAGGCCTTTCTGTCAGCCGTGTTGGTAGCAGCGCGCAGATCAAAGCCATGAAGCAAGTCGCCTCATCCCTTAAGATCGAGCTTGCTAACTACCGTGAGAACTTAAGCTTCTCTCAGTTCGGAAGCGACCTTGATGCCGAGACCAAACGCATCCTCACCCATGGTGCGGTCGTCACCGAAGCCCTCAAGCAAGTCAACTGGGCCCCAATGAACATGATCCGCGAGATCATCGAGCTCTTCGCGGTCAATAAGAAATTCCTCGATGACCTCCCTCTCCCAGAGGTCAACCCATTCCTTTCCGAGATGTACACCTACATTGAGGATTCCCATAAGGAAATCATCGACGAATTAAACGAAAAGAAAGCCTTTAGTGACGAGCTTAGTGAGAAACTCATTGCCGCCATCAAGGAATACAAGAAAATCTACGAACTCAAAAAGGAAGAGACTAAGTAAGAATGCCTGGCTCATTAAGCAAAACCAAACATAGGATTTTAGCCATCCAAGGGACGGAGAAGACGACCAAAGCGATGGAGCTCATCGCCACGGTCAAAACCAAACGTCTTAAGGATGCCTTCGAGAAGAGCAACTTCTACATCGAAGAATACCAGAACCTTATGGCGATGCTTTTCAGCCACGACAAAGAGACGATGTCGCACTACGGCTGCCTCAACAAAGGCGACCTCCCAACTCTCTACATCGTCATCTCTTCGAACATGGGTTTATGCGGTGCCTATAATAGCAACCTCTTCAAATACGCAGACTCGATAATCAAGCCAACCGACTACATCGTTCCGATCGGCAACAAGGCCATCCATCATTACGAGAGAAACGAAAAATACCTCAATATTGTCAGGGATTTTATGGAAGCGGACCTTGATCTCGATATGGAAAAGCTCCGTTCTTTCTGCCTCAAACTCAAAGACGAATTCAACAAAGAGAAGTATAGGAACATCTGCATCATCTTCACCCATTACATCAACTCGATAACCTTCACCCCGCTCACCTTCCAGTTTCTCCCCGTCCAAATCACTCCGAAGAAATGGAAGAACGAATCCTTCTGCCCTCCGATCTTCGATGAGGAACCAAGGACTCTCATCCACTCGCTCATGCCTGATTACCTCACAAGCGTGCTTTATGGCAGATTGCTTGAAAGTGAGTTAAGCGAGCAAGCCTCTAGAAGAACGGCTATGGATAACGCTAACGACAACGCTGATGAGTTACTCGAGAAACTCAACATCGAATATAACAAAGCAAGACAAAACGCCATCACCCAGGAAATCACCGAGGTGGTGGGAGGGGCAAATGCCCACGAATAAAAAGGAGGAGAAGCCAGCATGAAAGAAAAAGAAATAATCGGCAAAGTGGTCCAAGCCGTGGGACCGGTCATTGACGTCCGTTTCCCAGACAAACACCTTCCTGCCCTTTTGACGGCTCTCAGAATCAAGCTCAAAGACGGTAAGACTCTTACCTGTGAGGTCATGCAGCATATCGGCGATGACACGGTAAGAAGCGTCGCCATGGGCGCAACCGAAGGCGTCGAGCGCGGCATGGAAGCCGTTGACACCGAAGCGCCTATCAGCGTCCCAGTCGGACCATGCACCTTAGGCCGTATGTTTAACGTCCTAGGCGAGCCAATCGATGACCTTGGCGGAGATTTCTCCAAAGAGGAACATGATCCAATCCATCGCCCAGCCCCAAGCTTCTCCGAACAAAAGGTCTCCAACGACATCCTCGAAACCGGCATCAAAGTCATCGACCTCCTTTGCCCATACGCCAAAGGCGGCAAGATCGGCTTATTCGGTGGCGCAGGCGTTGGCAAAACCGTTCTCATTCAGGAGCTCATCAGCAATATCGCAAGTGAGCATAACGGCATTTCCGTCTTCGGCGGCGTCGGCGAAAGAAGCCGCGAAGGCAACGACTTATACTTCGAGATGAAGGAAAGCGGAGTTCTCAAAAACACCGCCCTTTGCTTCGGTCAGATGAACGAACCTCCGGGAGCCAGAATGAGAGTCGGTTTAAGCGCTCTTACGATGGCCGAATACTTCCGTGACAAAGAACACAAAGACGTTCTTCTCTTCATCGACAACATCTTCCGTTTCACCCAAGCCGGCTCTGAGGTCAGCGCCCTTTTAGGACGTATGCCTAGCGCCGTCGGATATCAGCCAACCTTAGCGACCGAAATGGGCCAGCTCCAAGAGAGAATCACCTCCACAAACGCTGGTTCAATCACTTCCGTCCAGGCTGTCTACGTCCCTGCTGACGACCTTACCGACCCAGCCCCAGCGACCACCTTCTCCCATCTTGATGCGAGAACCATTCTTGATAGAAACATCGCCGCTTTAGGTATCTACCCAGCCGTCGATCCTCTTGAGTCTTCTTCCAACATGCTTGACCCAGCCGTCGTCGGCAAAGAGCATTACGAAGTCGCCCGTGGCGTCCAGAAACTCTTACAGCGTTACAAAGAACTCCAGGACATCATCGCCATCCTTGGTATCGATGAGCTTGGTGATGAGGATAAAGCGGTCGTCGCTAGAGCTAGACGCGTCCGTAACTTCCTCTCCCAGCCATTCCACGTCGCCGCGAACTTCACCGGCTTCGATGGAAAGTACTGCACGATCCAAGAGACCGTCCACTCATTCAAAGAGATCCTTTCTGGCAAATACGATTCCCTCCCAGAGTCCGCTTTCATGTACTGCGGCACCATTGAGGACGTCGTCGAGAAAGCCAAGAAGATGGAGAGCCAGGAATAATGGAACTTCTCATCCTCACCCCAAATGGAATCGCCTTCGAAGGCGAGTGCGACGAGCTTTATCTCCCGACCACGAGAGGCCCTATGGGCATCATGAGGGGATATACGCCTGTCGTCGGCGAGCTTAAGCCTACGGGCGTGGCTAAGATCACGTCTTTCGGCAAGAGCCGCTTCTTTGCCTTGTGGCATGGGGCAGTGGAAGTCAAACCTGATGACAAGATTGTCGTGTTAAGCGAAACCGCCCTTGAAGCGGATTCAGAAGAAGAGGCCCTTGAGCTAATCAAAGGTCGCCCTTTAACCATTGGCAAAGATGAGGAAGACGTCAAAGTCGCCTCCGCCAAACTCAAGCAATAACCCCCGCAAAACAAATATTTTTTCAATGTAAGAGGTTTCATAAAGAAATCGTATTTTTTTCTTTTACAATGGTCTCATGAACTTTATTTTCATTTCTCCGAACTTCCCTGATTGCTATTACCATTTCGTGGAATCTCTGAGCAAAAGAGGCATTAGGGTTTTAGGCATCGGAGACGCACCATATTCTTCTTTAAACGAATCTCTCAAAGCAAACTTGACCGAATATATGCAAGTCCATGATATGTCGGTCTATAGCAATATGCTCGACGTCTGCCGTTACTACGAAAAGAACTACGGCCCGATCGATTACCTTGAGAGCAATAATGAGTGGTGGCTCCAAGAGGATGCTAGACTCCGCAAAGACATGATGGTCGAGAACGGTTTCCTCCCAGGTGACATGCTCAAGATCAAGGCCAAAAGCGCAATGAAAGCCTGCTTCCAGGATGCTGGGGTCAAGACGATGCGCTACATCTTGGTCAATGGACCAGATGATTTAGCCAAAGCAAAAGAATTCGCCACCAAAGTCGGATGGCCTATTTTCGTCAAACCTAACGTCGGTGTCGGCGCTACTGATTCCTATAAGCTCGAGGACGAAGCCGCTCTCGATAAATTCTTAGCCAAGAAACTCCCTGAGACCTACATTGTGGAGGAATATATCGAAGGCACGATCGTCTCTTATGACGGTATCTGCGACAACGACAGTGAAGTGGTCTTCTCCACGACCGATATCTTCGATACTCCGACCGCTGAGATGGTTCAATATAACGAAGACGATTGCTATTACAACAACCCAATCTCCCTTCCTTCGAGGCTCTTCGACATCAAAGAATTCGATGAGATGGGCAAGAAGGTCATCAAATCATTTGGCATCAAGAAAAGGTTCTTCCATATCGAGTTCTTCGTCACCGAAAACGGCATCTACGGTCTTGAATGCAATATGAGACCGGCTGGAGGAAATACCCCAGATCTTATTAACTTCGCTAACTCGGTTTCTTGCTATGAGATCTACGCTGACGTCATCGCCTATAACGAGAACCGTCAGGATATGAAGAAGGAGAAGTACTACGCTCTCGCTTCTTCGAGAAAGAACAAACTCAGCTATAAAAATAGCCTTGATGAGCTCAAGGAAAAATACGAAGAACACATCTGCATGGAAGGTACATATCCTAAAGGATACGCCGATGCGATGGGTGACTATTTCATCTACTCAAAATGGAAAAAACTCGAGGATGGCCTCGAGTTCGATAAGAAGGTTAGAGAGAAGAACTAATGTAGTTCTCTTTTAGATATGACTGGACATCATCGATGATGGTGATGGTGCTTTTATCGGCAAGATCGACGTAGAGAAGCTTTCCTTCGAGGTCATTCGTGCCTGTGCACCCACGTAACATATTGAGGCCAGCAGAATTCTCATCGTAAGATTTGACTCCAATGACGTTGAACTTTTTGTCGCTTTTTGAAACGATTGGGAAAACATTCTTATAGAAATCGTCTTTCGACGCTTCGCTCAAGACGTAGGTCGGTCCTTCGATGAGGGCATCGTGTCTAGAAAACGATGAGTACCAACCACTGACATCGGAGTGATACACATTGCCGCCTTTGACATATTCCTTCAAAGCGGTGGCAACGATCTTGTCGTCATCTTTATTCGATCCATATACGAGTTCGACGATTTTCTCGTTGTTCATTATATATAGGGAAGGGGTGCCTCCGCTTATTGGGTGAGCAAGCATTCTTTCTAATTCATTATCGACGACGTACTTTGAAATCTTCGCTGCCTCTTCTTTTATCTCTTTGCCAATCAAGGTAATCCTGTATTTTGTTTGCCAAAGGCGATTTCCGGCGTTCTTCATGAACCTCTCGCAGGATGAGCAGTCCTCCTGTGAGAAAGCAAAGAGGACGTTCTCGCCATGCTCGGCGCGGTAGATTATCTCTTCGGCAGACTCTGGTTCTGCTATTGAGCGAAGAGAAGTGGAATCCTTGTCGAAATCTTGAACGCTGTTAGACATCATGACTTCCATCGCGTTTGGATGATCGCCAAAAGCTTCGTCCAAAATGCAAGAGCAAAGTCCTGGTAGGCAAAGCAAACTAAGGAAGAATTTAATCGGTTTTTGCATAGGTTTTTTGGAATTAGAAGTTGTATCTCTTGGCGTCATTTAACAACTTTTTGGCATTTTTGTTAATAGAGTTGAGCCTGAGTGTCTTGAACGTTTTGACAACAGCCTGTCCAGGGACGGAACCTTTTCTGACGTCTTTTCTATAGGCCATCATGACCTCGCCTTCTTCCTGTTTGGAGTTGAGTAGGGCAATCGAAGCAGCGAGATTAATCTCTTCTTCGGTTGGGTCGTCTTTCTTGATGATGACATGGGAACCGCTGTTACCCATAACGTGGAACCAGAGATGGTCTTTCGCGGTCTCAAAGAGGAAAGTCAGACAATCATTCTGCTTTGAGGTTTTGCCATAAAGGATCTTCGTTCCTTCATACTCTACATAGTAGGGGAGAGAAGAGACGGATAAACCTCTCCATTCGTGAGCCCCTTTCTTCTTCGCCTGATTGACAATCGCCATATCAAGTTCCTTAGTCATCATCTCGAGTCCTGCTTCATCGGCATGTTCAAGCTGAGTAAGGGAAGAAGTGATCTCTTCGAGTTCTTTGGAGGCTTTCTCTTTGCTGATATCAACCTGCTTAAGAGTCATCTTGGCTTTCTTCGCGCGTTTGTAGTACGCGTTCGCATTCTCGGCTGCGCTTCTAGAAGGATCGAGTTTGATTTCCTCTCCTTCGTAGACGAAAGAAGATGCCTTTGGAGGAATTGAATCCATCGACATATAAATCGCATCTCCGAATCTTCCATCATCGAGATGGCCATTCGCCTCGGCGATGTCTTTATCAAGTGAGACTAGCTTTCTCTCAAGGAGTTTCTTCCTGTTCTTTAATGCTTTGAAGAGACAGGAGAAGCGGTCATTCTTTCTCTTGTTGGATAATACTTCTTCAGCGGAATAACACTCATTCTCAAAGGCTTTTGGGTCAAAAGAGGAAGGTTTTGCTGTGAATTTATTCTTCTTAGGCGCCTCGTAAATCATTCCTTTGAGGAGAGGTCTATCATCATCCGCATGGCTGGTCTTGTAGCAAAGGACGATCTTGTTCTCACCATCGGTGACAACAAGGTTCGGATGGTGAGGGAATAGTTCGATATAGAGGTTACGCGGTTCTTCTTTGAAGACGCTGTTAATGGTTAAAAGAGATAACTTAAGGATTCTGTCGTCGCCAAAGGCGGACACCTTCTCGATATAAGGATTCACGAGCTCTTTCTTAAGCTGGTCGAAGAAGTGGGAAGTCACACTTGTGGCGCCGATACCTTCGCTAGCGATATAGACTCTCGGGCATTCCTCATCGAGGACAATCGAAAACCTTGAGCCGTCTTTTCCGCTCAGCCTAAAAAAGAAGGCCTTCTCGGTATAAAGGATGGGGCTAGAGAGATGCTTTCCTTCTAAGTTC
>JAFXWH010000089.1:0-3243 GCA_017542885.1 Bacilli bacterium
CTGCCGTTACTACGAAAAGAACTACGGCCCGATCGATTACCTTGAGAGCAATAATGAGTGGTGGCTCCAAGAGGATGCTAGACTCCGTAAGGACATGATGGTCGAGAACGGTTTCCTCCCAGGTGACATGCTCAAGATCAAGGCCAAAAGCGCAATGAAAGCCTGCTTCCAGGACGCTGGAGTCAAGACGATGCGCTACATCTTGGTCAACGGACCAGATGATTTAGCGAAAGCTAAGGAATTCGCCTCCAAAGTCGGATGGCCTCTTTTTGTGAAACCAAACGTCGGTGTCGGCGCTACCGATTCCTATAAGCTTGAAGATGAAGCCGCTCTCGATAAATTCTTAGCCAAAAAACTCCCTGAGACCTACATCATGGAGGAATACATCAAAGGCACGATCGTCTCCTATGACGGCATCTGCGACAACGATAGTGAAGTGGTCTTTTCCACGACCGATATCTTCGATACTCCTACCGCTGAGATGGTGCAGTACAACGAAGACGATTGCTATTACAACAACCCAATCTCTCTCCCTTCCAAACTCTTCGACACCAAAGAATTCGATGAGATGGGCAAGAAGGTCATCAAATCATTCGGCATCAAGAAGAGGTTCTTCCATATCGAGTTCTTCGTCACCGAAAACGGCATCTATGGCCTTGAGTGCAATATGAGACCAGCTGGAGGAAATACCCCAGATCTCATCAACTTCGCTAACTCAGTCTCTTGCTATGAGATCTACGCTGACGTCATCGCCTATAACGAGAACCGTCAGGATATGAAACTAGAGAAATACTACGCTCTCGCTTCTTCGAGAAAGAACAAACTCAGCTATAAAAATAGCCTTGAAGAGCTCAAGGAAAAATACGAAGAACACATTTGCATGGAAGGTACATATCCTAAAGGATACGCCGATGCGATGGGTGACTATTTCATCTACAGCAAATGGAAAAAACTCGAGGATGGCCTCGAGTTCGATAAGAAGGTTAGAGAGAAGAACTAACGTAGTTCTCTTTTAGATATGACTGGACATCATCGATGACGGTGATGGTGTTTTCGTGCTCGCCTTTCCAACTATCGGCGATATGGACATTGAGCAGTTTTCCTTCAATGTCATTCGTCCCTGCGTACTCGCGTAACGCATTGAGGCCATTAGAACCCTCATCATAAGGTTGGAGCCCGATGACATTGAACTTTTTGTCGCTCTTTAAAACGATTGGGAAAACATTCGTATAGAAATCGTCTTTCGACGCTTCGCTTAAGACATAGGTCGGTCCTTCTATGACGGTCTGGTGTTCGGAAAACGATGAGTACCAATCACTGAGATCTGAGTGATAGACGTTGCCTTTCTTGACATATTCCTTTAAAGCGGTGGCAACGATCTTGTCATCATCTTTATTTGATCCGTAAACGAGTTCGACGATTTTCTCGTTGTTCATTATGTATAGGGAAGGGGTGCCGCCGTTTATTGGGTGAGCAAGCATTCTTTCTAGTTCATTATCGGCAACGTACTTTGAAATCTTGGCTGCCTCCTCTTTTATCTCTTTGCCAATCAAGGAAATCCTGTATTTCGTTTCCCAAAGGCGTTTTCCAACGTTCTTCATGAAACTCTCGCAGGATGAGCAATCCTCTTGTGAGAAGGCGAAAAGGACGTTCTCACCATGCTCAGCGCGGTAGATTATCTCTTCGGCAGACTCTGGTTCTGCTATTGAGCGGAGAGAAGTAGAGGTGTTGTCAAAAACTGGGACACCGTTGGACATCATGACTTCCATTCCGTTGGGATTATCGCCAAAAGTTTCGTCAAAATTACAGGAAAAGAGACTTGGAAGACAAACTATACTTAGGAAGAATTTAATGTGTTTTTGCATAGGTTTTTTGTTTTAGAAAGTGTAACGCCTCGCCAATTGTAGCAATTTTTGGGCTCTCGAATCAACTTTGTTAAGACGAAGTGTCTTGAAGGTTTTGACAACAGCCTGGCCAGGGACGGAACCTTTTCTGACGTCTTTTCTATAGGCCATCATGACCTCGCCTTCCTCCTGCTTGGAGTTAAGGAGGGCGATTGATGCAGCGAGATTAATCTCTTCTTCGGTTGGATCATCTTTCTTGATGATGATGTGGGAACCGCTGTTGCCCATAACGTGGAACCAGAGATGGTCTTTCGCGGTCTCAAAGAGGAAGGTCAGACAATCATTCTGCTTTGAGGTTTTGCCATAAAGGATCTTCGTTCCTTCGAACTCTACATAGTAGGGGAGAGAAGAGACGGATAAGCCTCTCCATTCGTGAGCCCCTTTCTTCTTCGCCTGATTGACAATCGCCATATCAAGTTCCTTAGCCATCATCTCGAGTCCTGCTTCATCAGCATGTTCGAGCTGAGTAAGTGAAGAAGTGATTTCCTCAAGTTCTTTTGAGGCCTTTTCTTTGCTGATGTCAACTTGCCTAAGAGTCATCTTGGCTTTTTTGGCCCGCTTGTAATATGCGTTCGCATTCTCGGCTGCGCTTCTAGAAGGATCGAGTTTGATTTCTTCTCCTTCGTAGACGAAAGAAGATGCCTTTGGAGGGATGGAATCCATCGACATATAAATCGCATCTCCGAATCTTCCATCTTCGAGATGGCCATTTGCCTCAGCGATGTCTTTATCAAGTGAGACAAGCTTTCTCTCAAGTAGTTTCTTCCTGTTCTTGAGAGCTCTGAAGAGATATGAGAAGCGGTCGTTCTTTCTCTTGCTCGATAAAACCTCTTCAGCTAAATAACACTCATTCTCAAAGGCTTTTGGGTCAAAAGAGGAAGGTTTTGCAGTGAATTTATTCTTCTTAGGCGCCTCGTAGATCATTCCTTTGAGGAGAGGTCTATCATCATCCGCGTGGCTGGTCTTGTAGCAAAGGACGATTTTGTTATCGTCATCGGTGACAACAAGGTTCGGATGATGAGGGAATAGTTCGATATAGAGGTTACGCGGTTCTTCTTTGAAAACACTATTTATGGTCAGAAGAGATAACTTAAGAATTCTGTCGTCGCCAAAGGCGGACACTTTTTCAATATAAGGATTCACGAGCTCTTTCTTGAGCTGGTCGAAGAAGTGGGAAGTCACGCTTGTGGCGCCAATGCCTTCGCTAGCGATATAGACTCTCGGGCATTCCTCATCGAGGACAATCGAAAACCTTGAGCCGTCTTTTCCGCTCAGCCTAAAAAAGAAGGCCTTCTCGGTATAAAGGATGGGGCTAGAGAGATGCTTTCCTTCTAAGTTC
>JAFXWH010000090.1:0-3265 GCA_017542885.1 Bacilli bacterium
GTATGGACATAAATGTTGTTCTTGAAGTTGATGCCATAGTGGAAATCGACCGCGGAGACATAGGAGGAAGGCATGTCCTTAAGGAACTGGATGTAATCCTCGGTAATGTCGTTCGTTGTGAAGGATTCGCCGATGCCTTCTGAGGCTTTGACGAGACTCTCCATCGCGAATTGGACGTCGATTTTGCCATCTTTCCAGGATTCGCTGACGATTCTAGATTGAGTAAGGCTATTGGTGCTATCAAGGAGCTTAAGGTAATCGATGGAGTTCTCTTTGACCTGAACTGGGTTGCCTGAAAGAAGGTCATCCTGCATGGAATCGATATAGCCTCTGACGCCATAAGAGACGGCAAGGACGGCTGAAACGCCGACGATGCCGATGGATGAGGCAACGATGGTCATGAAAGTACGGCTGAATTTGGCCATGAGGTTACGACCGGAGAGTTTGATGGCAGTCCACCAGGACATCTTGGCTTTCTCATCGGTTTCAGCGAAGGATGAGGCGTTGTTGAGATATTCTTTGGCTTCCTCTTCAGGCGTGTAAGGATTGGTGTCCCCTTCCACTTTGCCATCAAGAAGCGAGACGATACGTGTCGAATATTCCTCGGCGATCTCTTTGTTATGGGTGACCATGATGACGAGTTTGTCTTTCGAGACCTCTTTGATGAGGTTCATGATCTGGACGGAGGTTTCACTGTCGAGGGCGCCGGTTGGCTCATCGGCGAGAAGGATGTCAGGCTCATTGACAAGGGCACGCGCGATGGCGACTCTCTGGCACTGACCGCCGGAAAGCTCGTTCGGCTTCTTGTAATACATATCGGTAAGGCCGACTTTGTCGAGAGCGGCTTTGGCTCTGGCGACGCTTTCCTCTTTCTTGACGCCGGCGATCGTCAAAGCGAGCTCGACGTTCTCAAGGATGTTCTCTTGCGGGATCAGGTTATAGGACTGGAAGATGAAGCCGATTCTGTGGTTACGGTAGATATCCCAGTCATGACTCCTATATTTCTTCGTTGAGGTATTGTTGATGAGAAGGTCGCCTGAGGTGTACTTATCAAGTCCACCGATGATGTTGAGCATCGTGGTCTTGCCGCATCCAGAAGGGCCAAGAATCGAGACAAACTCGCTCTTTCTGAAGCATAAAGAAACCCCATTGAGGGCCTTTACCTCGAAACTCGAGGTTTTATAGATTTTCGTGATATTGTCTAGTCTAAGCATGTCTTTTCCCCTTTCTACTCTTTAAGCGCTCTCGCAAATAATGCTCGTAGCTGCTCGGCTTTTAGGCCTTTCCCAGAGAAAAGGACGTTTTCTGCTTTGCGGTCGATGACGAATTTTTTGCAGCGTGCGATATCGGATTGTTTGGCTTGGTCGCTCTTCGTGAAGATGAGATAGAACGGAACGCTCTGACTTTCGAGATAAGAGAGCAGTTCTAAGTCATCCTTGCCTGGCTCGTGTCTTGAGTCAATGAGCAAGAAACAAGCGGCCAATTGCGGATTTTCGAAATATGTTTCCATCATCTCGCCGAATGAGAGATCTTCTTTCGAGCCATAGGTCGTGAAGCCATACCCTGGCGTGTCGACGAGATAGAAGGAATTGTCGATCAGGAAGTAATTGAGAAGCTTCGTCTTGCCAGCTTGTTTAGACGAGAAGGCGAGCTTCTGCCCTGTAAGAAGGTTGATGAGGGTGCTCTTTCCGACGTTGGACTTGCCAAAAACCGCGAGCTCTTTAAGCCCGTTGATTGGTCTCATCTTGTAGCTAGGAACCGAGATGACGTATTTGGCGTTACGGAAATTGATCATCATTACCCTCCAGGGAAACAATTTTACATTATACGAACAAAAAAGAGGAGTAAATTACTCCTCAATTTTTGAAGATTTACTTTTCAGGCTTCAGAAGGGCTACTTCCAAGGCATCATCGACATTTTTCATGTAGACGATCTTGAGTTCCTTCTTGACCTCTTCAGGAAGCTCGCCGACATCCTTCTTGTTCTCGGCTGGGACGATGATAGTCTTGATTCCGCTTCTAAGGGCAGCAAGAGACTTCTCACGGAGTCCGCCGATTGGGAGGGCGTGTCCACGGAGGGTGACTTCACCCGTCATGGCGACGTTATTGTCGACAGGCGTATGGGTGAGGCAAGAGACGATGGCGGTCGTGATGGCTACGCCAGCGCTTGGGCCATCCTTTGGAACGGCGCCTTCTGGGACATGGATATGGATGTCTTTCTTCTCGAACATCTCGTTAGGGATGCCGTATTTCTCAGCATTGGCCCTGACGTAGTCAAGAGCGATTGAGCAGCTTTCCTTCATGACGTCGCCTAATTTGCCAGTGAGGACGAGTCCGCCCTTACCTGACATATAGTTGACCTCAATTGGGAGGATATCGCCGCCGAATTCGGTATAAGCGAGTCCGGTGACGACGCCGATCTGAGGCTCTTTCTCTTTCTTGGTGTCTTCGAAGATTTCAACTCCGAGGTATTTCTGAGCCTGCTCGCTATCGATGACGATTGGGCGAGGATGCTTCGGGTCTTTGATGAGCTCGACCACCGCTTTTCTGCAGCAAGAGGCGACGAGTCTTTCAAGCTGACGGACGCCGGCTTCGCGGGTGTAGCACTCGATGAGCTCTTTGATGCCCTCTTCGGTGAATTCGATGTCACCTTCCTTAAGGCCATTCATCTCCATCTGCTTCTTCACTAACCAGTGAGCGGCGATCTTGATCTTCTCAAGTTCGGTGTAGGAAGGAACTTCGATGAGCTCAAGACGATCACGGAGAGGAGCTGGGACGTTCTCAAGGTAGTTCGCGGTAGCGATGAAGAGAACATTCGATAAATCGTAAGGTTCTTCGATGAAGTTATCGTTGAAGGCGAAGTTCTGCTCTGGGTCAAGGACCTCTAAGAGGGCACTGCTTGGATCGCCATGGAGCGAGCTTCCGCCGACCTTATCGATCTCGTCTAAAAGGAAGACTGGGTTGATAACGCCGGCCTTGGTCATGCCGTGGATGATTCTTCCTGGCATCGAGCCGACATAGGTACGGCGATGGCCTCTGATTTCCGATTCATCGGAAACGCCGCCAAGGGAAGCCTTGAAGAACTTCCTTCCAAGGGCGCGGGCGATCGACTTCGCAAGCGAGGTCTTACCACATCCTGGCGGGCCATAGAAGCAAAGGATCGGGGCTTTGAGATTACCCGTCGCATGTTTGACGGCGAGATACTCAATAATCCTCATCTTGACCTTGTCGAGCCAGAAGTGATCCTCATCGAGGATCTTCTGGA
>JAFXWH010000091.1:0-3582 GCA_017542885.1 Bacilli bacterium
GGAGGCTTTCCCTTTGAAAGACGTCAAAGCCATTCTCTCGAAGATCGATTTTCCTCTTCTCAATCTCGCTTTCGAGGACGATGAGAAGATCTATATGAAGAACCTCGACCCATTCCTTATCGGCTACTTCCCGAAGATGGGTGAAGAGATAACGACAGGCAATGCGTTTGAGCATCTCACGAAAGATGTGTACGCACTCATCTTTGAGGCCGAGAAAGAATACGACCAGAAGATCAAAGAACTCGTTGAGAGTTATCCTCCAATGGGTTGCAGACACTGGGGAACCTCAAAGCACTGCGAAGCCTACTATGCCCATTACGATAAAGGCAATGCAGCGGAATACATCGCCAAGCATTATGGCATCGAATCAAAAGACATCATCGCTTTCGGAGACAGTGACAGCGACTACAGAATGCTTTCATTTGCAGGCGAAAAATATTGCGTTTTCCCATGCAAATCCCGTCTCCTTTTGGATAAAGTCCCACATTTAGAAAAAGGCAACAACGATGACGCTGTTGCCCATAAGTTAGAAGAATTGCTTCTTAATTAGGCCTTAACTCCAAGGCTTTCAAGCAAGGTTGCGATGAGGTGTTCGGTCCTCTCTTTTAAGCCGTTGCCATCCTTCTGGAAGACCTCGACGTAGAACTTGCACTTTGGCTCAGTTCCACTAGGTCTAATAGCAATCCAGGAAGAGTCTTCGAAGATGAGACGGACGACTTCCGATTTATCGTAATCGAGTTTGGTCTTCTTTCCGGTTCTAAGATCCTGTTTCTCAAGTTTGACGTAGTCCTCAATGACGACGACTTTCATGCCGTCGACTTCATGCGGAAGGCTGTTATGGGCCTTCTCCATGATCTTGGCCATTTCGGAAGCGCCGCTAGAGCCAAAGAAGGAAACACTCTTTGTGATGGTCATGTGATAGCCATACTTCTTCTCGAGGTTCTCGTAAGCGACATCAAGCGGGATGCCTTTTAGGTAGTAATGGAGAGCCATTTCGCTATAGAGAAGAATGGCCTGGATGCCATCTTTGTCTCTGACGAATGGTTCAACGATGCAGCCATAGGACTCTTCGTATCCGAATTCAAACTTAGGACCATAGCCCTGTTTCTCGTAGAAGTCGATTCTGTTGCCGATGTATTTGAAGCCGGTAAGGAAGCTTTCATTCTTTAAGCCATAGGCTTTGGCGATCTTTCTACCTAAGTCACTGGTGACGATGGTGTCATACATGACTCCGTCTTCGGAAAGCTTGCCCTGCTTCTTTCTCTCGGAGAAGAGATATTCCATAAGAAGGGCCGCACTCTGGTTGCCAGTAAGTCTTTCATAGGTGCCTTTGCTAGAGAGATAGCTAAGACCACATCTATCGCCGTCTGGGTCAGTCATGACAGTTAACTGAGCACCGATCTCTTTGGCGAGTTTGATGGATTCATTGAAGGCTTCCGCGTTCTCCGGGTTTGGGGATTCGGTTCCACCAAAGGCAGGATCGTGGATGCACTGCTTCTCGACTGGATAGATTTCGTATCCGCAAGCTTTGAAGATACGCATGGCGTTCTCGTATGAAGCGCCGTGCTGTGGGGAATAGACAATCTTGAAGCCCTGCTTTGGAAGGTCTGGATTGACCTGGGTCTTCATAACGCGGGCGACGTATTCGTCATCGATTTCTTTGCCAAGCGTGATGGTCTCGCCAGGTTTGTCGGCTTTTGGAGCCTCAACGGTGAGCTCATCTGGGAGGGAGGCAAGGATCTCAAGCATTCTGGCGATCTTGGTTGGGACAAGCTGGCAGCCGGTCTCATCGTAGACCTTGTATCCGTTATATTCCTTTGGGTTATGGGAAGCAGTGATCATGATGCCCCCAGCGGCTTTCATTCTGCGAACGGCGAAGGAAAGCTCTGGGACTGGGCGGAGAGCATCGAAGATATAGGCCTTGATTCCCATCTCATTGAGAATCTTGGCGGAGAGAAGGGTGAACTCACGGGACTTGAAGCGGTTGTCGTGGGAGATGACAACGCCCATATCCTTGGAGCCAGGGATCTTCTCGATAAGATACATGCCGAAGGCAACCGTGGCTTTCTTGACGGTGAAGTCATTCATCTTGTTGGTGCCTGGACCGATGAAGCCGCGCATACCGGCGGTTCCGAATTCGACATCTTTGAAGAAGGCGGCGTCTTTCTCTTCCGGAGTTAAAGCGGCGAGGGCTTTCTTGTCCTCTTCGCTGACCTTCGGCGAGGCCATCCATCTTTCATAGTTCAACTTAACTAAATCAGCCATGGTAATTCCTCCTGATTCTATTCATAGAATATTTTAGGCGTTCCGAAGAAGGTTTGAAGAAGCTTTGATTCTTCTTCACCGAGTTTCGACTCAAATTCCTTACCTGCTAGGTAATCGAGCGGAGGCAAAGGATGTATGAAGCTCATCTTGTATGCGTGTAAGAACTGGTTGGACCAGCCATACTTCGCTTTGATCTCACGGTTAAGGTTGAAGTCGCCATATTTGCCATCACCGATGATTGGGTGGCCAATCGATGCCATATGGGCGCGGATCTGATGGGTTCTGCCAGTTAGAAGTTCGACTTCAATAAGTGAAAATCCACCGCAAATCGTGAGTGTTTTGTATTTCGTTATAGCGGTTTTGCCGCCTTTTTCGATTGGGCAAACGGTAACTAGTCCAGTATTTGAATCCTTCTTGAGAGGCTTGTTGATCGTGCCTTCTTGATCAGTCGATCCCACTACTATTGCTAAGTATTTCTTATGGATATCATCCCTCTCTTTGAAGAGACGGGTAAGCTCGCTTAAGGCTTCGTTTGTTTTGCCAAATACGACAAGGCCAGCCGTATTTCTATCAAGCCTATGGGCTGGAGAAGGAACGAAGGAATGGTTCTCTGGGTCGAACTCGTCTTTGTAGTAGAGATAGTCGAGGACCTTTCTCGCTAAGGTGTTTCTGGTTTCCTTATCATCTCCGATGACAAGAAGGCCAGAAGGTTTATCGACGACGAGGATATTCTCATCTTCATAGACAATCGGATATTGGAGAGGGGCTTTGATGGCCTCTCTTGGTTTCTGGAATTCTGCAAGCTGGGCTTCGGTGATATAGATACGGAGAGTGTCACCTTCCATGAGGATATGGTCTTTCTTGATCCAATGACCATTGACCTTGATATCCTTCTTCCTGAAGGTTTTGTAGATCAAAGAAAGAGGGGCGTTCTCGAGGAGTCTCCTGACGTATTTCTCCGCCTTCTGATTTGAGTTTGCTTTATCGATTAACTTTTCAATCATGTTTGGTTAACAAACATTGTAGCACAAAAGAAGGCCTCATTGATTAGCGGTACGCACTTCTAATTGGTTTGTTTCATCGTCTTGTTGAAAAATCTAGGTCGCTAACCTATAATTCCCCTTGCGCGACAAAGAACATAGTTGCGACATGGAGGAATACCCAAGTGGTCGAAGGGGCGGGCTTGGAAAGCTCGTAGGCGGGTAACACTGCGCTAGGGTTCAAATCCCTATTCCTCCGCCAATTAAAAAATAACCTAGGTTCAACGCCTAGGTTTTTTCTTTTCAACAAGCAAGCTTTTTATCGGTTCGATGGAAA
>JAFXWH010000092.1:0-6587 GCA_017542885.1 Bacilli bacterium
ATTCCGGATGTGTCTTGTCCTTTCATGGTGATCTGGAAGCCACCTTCGCCTCCGATATAGCGAGGGATGACGTGGACGTGGAAGTGGTTGACGCTTTGTCCGGCTACTTCTCCGACGTTGGTGAGGATATTGACGCCTTTGGCGCCTAAGACCCCCATCTCAGCCTGTCCGATTCTCTGAGCGACGGCCATGACCTTTTCCATGGTCTCTAGAGGACACGCTAAGAAGTTATCATAGTGTTTCTTAGGAATGACGAGAGTGTGCCCTTTCGTGGTCTGGGAGATGTCTAGGATGGCGAGAACGTCATCATCCTCATAGACCTTGGTTGATGGGATCTCCCCATCGATGATACGGCAAAATACGTCTTTCATAATGTAACCTCGAATGTTCTAAGTAATTATATATCCTTATTAATAATAGATATAAAAAAGAGGCGGAAGAACCGCCTCAATTTTTTGATTCTAAGACTTAGTTGTCGAAGATCTCTGGGAAGGTGTGCTCGAAGTATTCGAGGACGTAATCATCGTGGAAGATGACAGCCATTTGCTCAACGTAGTAGGTGTTGGCGGCTTTCTTCCAGGTGTCGGAGCTGCTAAGAGCGTAAGCGATCTTACGGGCAACGATCTCGGCTTTTTCATCGCCGTAGTAGTCTTTCTCGTAGGAGCTATTGAGCTTAGCGGCCTTGGTGGCCTCTTCAACCTTGATGATGAAGTACTTGCCATTATCCTGGACAAGATATGGATACTCGGTGCCGGTCTCATAGTTGGCTGGCATTAAGTAAGCGTTCTTGGAGGTGGCACCGTCATCGGCGATCTTGCGGAGATACTTCTCGGTGGCGTCATCGTCATCGAGCTCATTGGCAACCTGGATCTTGAAGGCACGGGTGGCCATGTCGGTTGGGATGCCATTGAGAGCGCCGGAGGTGTACCAATCATACTCGGTGTTGTTGTCAGCAAGGAGCTGGTTGACCTTGATCTTGAAGCCGGTTTCCTTGGTGTAGGCGCCGCTGCTAGTGAAGTCGCTTTCGATGGAAGCGAGATCACTCTCATCACGGGTGGTCTTATCAAGGAGCTTCTGATACTTAAGGCAGGTAGTTCCGAAGACGGATTCGCAGTAGTAGTCGTAGGTGGTTCCACCGACAACGATATTCCTAAGGGTCCAGCCAGCCTCGGTGTAGAGGGCCTGGGCCATTGGGTCAGCGATGATGTCGGCTTCAGCGCCTTTGTTGACTCTGTCTAACCAGGTGAAGCCATAGGTGTCTTGCTTGCCCGCGTTAACGACGAGCTTGCAGTAGGCGTTCATCAAGTCTTTGACCTTACCGTTATAGTCACTGTTCTCTTGGAGAGCGACATAGTCGATCTTACGAGCCATGGTGTTACGGATCTGGTAGATGTTCTGGGTGTAGAGGTACTGAGCGGTTAATTCGCTTCTATAGATGTCTGGGAGGATGCTGAGCTCGATGAAGTTCTTATAGGTGGCGAAGAGATCTTTGTAGTAATCCTTGAGCTGATCGTCAGCGGTATAAGTGTCATCAAGACGGAATGCGCCATTGACTGGGACATAGTAGTTGGCCTCGTCAGTGGTGTAGTAGGCGGCTCCGAGATCATAGTAGTTCTTGACCTGAGCCTGATAGAACTTCTCCTCGCAGAAACGGGATCTGTCCTGATAAGAGGTATCGAGGATGTAGCTGTAGAACTGCTTGTAGATACGTCCGAGGATTTCGGCGTAGAGGTTCTTGACCTTGGTGAAGCTCTTGGCTTTGTCGAGGCTGCCATTCTCCATGACCTGCATGGATTTGTGGGCTTCGATGTAAGCGGCAAAGGCAGCGCCATCCTGGCCACCCTCGACAGCGCTCTTGATGCCGTACTCGGCAACGTTGGTGCCATCCATCACATCATAGAAGGAACCGAAGACGGCCTCGCTATAAAGATAAAGGATGTTGTTGAGGATACGCTGGGAGTTGGTGTCACCGGAAGTGACGAGAGCGTCATAGATCTTGGAAAGCTGGTTGTTGTAGACTTCGCCATTGTCGTTGAAGGTAAGGACTTCGGCGTCCTCTGGGAGCTTAGCTTCGATTTGGTCGCAGCTGGTGAGTCCAAGCGCTAAAGTAGCAGCGCTTAAGGTTAAGACCTTTTTAAATTTATTTGCCATAGTAGCAGGCTCCTCCTTCCTTCCAAAGTCCGGCTAAGTTGGTGGTGCCGGCGACGGTGACGTCAAGGTTCTGGACATCCTGGTTGGCTTGGCTATAGGAGATAGCGGCTAACTCAGTGATAAGCTCGCCTTTGATGGTTCCGAAGTTATCGAAACGGGCGGCTTGCTGGGCTTCAAGCATTTCGGCGTATTCAAGCCAGTTTCTCTTCCAGGTCTCGAAGTTGTCATCGACGGTGCTCTGACGTTTGGTGACAGAGTAGTTCTTGATGGAAGCTTCAAGGTCTTTGTCGGCGAAGGTGATGGCACCGCTCTCGCAAAGTCTCTGGAAGTAGTAGGTGTTGAGGTTGCCGTTGAAACCGGTGATAGCGCCAGTGATGGTCTTAACACGGTCGGACCAGTCGCTGGTTTCGGTCTTGTTGAAGTTGACGTAGGTGTTGACGGCTTTGGTGTCGTCATACTTTGGATAGTCGACTTCGTTTGGTGAATATGGGGTGTAGTAGTCGCTTAAGGAAGTGGCGGCTCCGGTGTAGGCGATCTTCTCGACGGTCTTGCCGTTGACGGTGCCAAGGGCAGTGACGTTGCCAAGATCGGCAGCGGTGGCTTCGACATACTTATTGCCATCGAGCTTAAGGCCATACTTGTTGAGGGCGCTTCTCTCGACGGTCATGAAGTGGATGCCCTGGTAGCTAGAACCAGAACCGGCTCTCACGGCTAAGATGACCTGACCTTTTTCGTTGGTGAGAACGTTGTGTTGGAAGTCAGCACCGGTGAGGACGTTGGTGGTATCGACGCTGAATCCTGGGAGGGCACCAAGCTGGGCGCTATAGGAACCCTTGAAGTCTTCGGCGGTAACACTCTTGCCATCAGCGCTTAACTGATATCCGGCTAAGATGCCGGCGGCTGCGGTTTTGCTCGTATCGTCAAGAAGGGCGCTCTTGTAGTTGCTGCCGATGACGTTTGGAGTGATGACGCAGACGTTGTGTTTGTTGAAGTACTTGTTGTAGATGACGTTTCTTGGATAGAAGGAATCCTGATTGTCATTCCAGACTGGGTTACCAGCGGCATCAGTGACGACCTTCTTAGTATCATATAAGGCAATAGCGGCGCCGAACGGAATCTGACCTACACCGTCGGCAACGCCGTCGTTATCATCATCGAAGTTTGCAAAGTAGTCATGGACTGTGGTGTTGCTGTCGAGAAGCGTCTGCTTGTTATCGATGTCAGCAGCACTGGTGGCTTCTTCTTCAAGGCCTGGCATAAGCTTGTAGGCTTCGGAAGAGGCTTTTTCTCTTTCGCTATAAAGGGATTCAAAGGCATAGGTGCCAAGTTTGAATTCGTGGACAAGGTCCTGGGCCATGGTCTTTTCCATGATGCCGTATTCGCCGAAGTTCTTAGCGCTGCCTTCATCGTCAGAGAAGCTCTTGGCGATGGAACCAAAGGTCCAACGATCGGTGTCGGTGGTAAGTTTGCCATCGGCTCCGATGGTGGCGCCAGCTAAACGGAAGAGGGTAGAGGTGAGCTTGGTCGTCTCGCCACCTTCGTTAGCGGTTTCAGCGATTCTATCCTGGGCGTATTTCTTGTCGCCGCCTCCAGCGAGTTTGATGAGGATGTGGCGGATGTGGTATGGCATCTGGGTGCCAAGCCAGCCTTCGGAACCACGACCCCAAACGAATTCAGCGCCTTCTTTGGATTCTGGGAAGGCTTCCTTGAGTTCGTTGCCGGTCTTGTAGTAGCCGTCTTTCATGGCGACGTAACCGTTGACGCTGTCGTCTCCGGTGCCGTAGGTGTTATAGATTTCGTTCTGGAAATCGGCCTTTTCTTCGTCGTAGAGATATTTCTGATAGAGCTCATCGACGTTGTCGGCTCCAGCCGCATCCAAATAGGTCTGGAATTCGGCTTCATAAGAGGTCTTGTTGTTAGCAGCGTTCTTTTCGGCTTTCTGCTTGTCGGACAAAACCTTATTGGTGGCTTCCGCTTTGAGGGAAGCTAATTTAGTGGACTGTGCGTCCTGGTCATAGTAATGACGGACAAGAACTTCATAGATCTTGTCAAATTCACTGCTCAAAGAACTGCTGTAAGACTGATAGTTCTTGAGCAAGTCCTCGGCCGTATAGCTGGTGCGGTTTCCGTTGGCGTCGGTGTAGGTCATGATGACGCCATCTTTGCTAGCAGTGGCTCCAGAACAGCCAGATAAGGCCATTATGGAGGTAGCAAACGCAACCAGGCCGAGAGCACATTTCGTTTTCTTCATAAGTGTGGACTCGTTCCTCCTTGCACAAACGATGCTAGAAAATTCTATTCTCTTAAGAGAATTGGTGCAACAGGAAAATTACTCACAATTGCGATGATGCCGAAGATTATCCCAAAAACTATGTTTTTTATGGGTGTTTGTAACATTTTTACTACTTTGTTTGTTTCTTCTTGGAAAGGGTTTTAGAATAATCACGCCTTTTAGGAGGTTGCTATGGCAAAACTAATTATCAAAGACCTATACGTCTCAGTTAAAGGAACATCGATTCTCAGAGGTTTGAACCTCGAGCTTGATGAAGGCGAAACCGTTGCACTACTCGGTCCTAATGGACATGGCAAGAGCACTCTCATCGCCGTCATCATGGGTGATCCAAAATTCACCGTTGATGGAGGTTCTATTACATTCGACGGCCAGGATGTCTTGGCCTTATCTCCAGATAAACGCAGCCAGTTAGGATTATTCCTTGGCATGCAGTACCCAGCCGAAATCCCTGGGCTTAACAGCGCGGATTTCTATAAAGCGGCCATGAACTCACACCGCGAAAAACCAATGGCCCTTTTTGAGTTCTACCGCGAACTTGAAAAAGCCTACAAAGAGGTCGGCATCCCATTCGAGATGAACAAGCGTAACCTCAACGAAGGTTTCTCCGGCGGCGAAAAGAAACGCAACGAGATCCTTCAGATGAGACTCCTCAAACCAAGGTTCGCCATGCTTGACGAAATCGATTCCGGTTTGGACGTCGACGCCATCAACACCGTCTCCGATGTCATCAATGAAGAACACGAAAGGGGAGCGGGACTTCTCGTCATCTCCCACTATGCGAGACTTCTTGACCTCATCAAACCGACCAGAGCCGTCATCCTCATCAACGGTAGAATCGTCGTCGATGGTGGTCCAGAGATCATCAAACGCGTCGACACCGAAGGTTACGAGTGGATCAAGAATGAGCTCGGAATCGAAATCGCCAAAGAGATCAATGCCCCGATGAACGAGGTCTCGATCGGCGTATGTGCTACAAGAGAAGCAGTCAAAAATGAGAAGTGAGAAAGTTCTTTCCTACGTTGACAATCTTCCTGCATCGTTAACCATCGATGTGCCAGAAGACACTGTTTTGACCCTCAACATCGCATCCTTTGAGAAACTTCAGAATTCGAAGATCGTCGTCAAAGTCCATCGCGATGCTGACTTTGAAGCCTACATGGCTGATTTCAGCGTCTTCCAAGGGAAGGTTGAGGTGTTGGTTGAGCTTCTCGAAGAGGGTGCCGAATGCAATTGGCGCCTTTCCTCAATGGGTATGAAGGATGCCAAGAAGGAGTTCATCACTTCCGTCATCCATAGTGCGCCACACACGACCGCGATGATGTCGAACTACGGCATCACCAAAGATGAGAGCCGCCTTATTTTCAAAGGCACCGGCACCATCGAAAAAGGCGCGGTCAAAACCAATACCAAACAGGTCGCGAAGATCATCGTCTTTGATCCGAAGAGCGATGGTGTCGCTTCCCCAGCTCTTGTTATCGATGACAATGACGTCAGCGCTTCACACGCCGCCGTCGTTGGCCGTCTTAACGAGGAACACCTATATTATCTCCAGAGCCGCGGAGTCTCTTTAGAGGAGGCAAAACGACTCATCGCAGCCGGCTATCTCAAACCAATTGAGGCGGGATTTGCCGACGAAAATGTGAAAAATCGCATTGATTCCATCATCGAAGGAGGCTTCTAGGAATGATTGATTCCAAGCTTTTGAGAAACGATTTCCCGATGCTAACGAACGGCATCAAGATGCAGGGCAAACCACTCGTTTGGCTAGACAATGCATCAACCACTTTCAAGCCGCTTTGCGTCCTTGAGGCAGTCTCGAAGTACTACACCCACGAGACCTCTAACTCCCACCGTGGAGACTATGATCTTTGCTTCAATATGGATACCAAGATCATGGAAGCGAGAAAGACTCTCGCAAGCCTTTTGAATGCCGAGCCGAAAGAGATCGTTTTCACAGCTGGAACCACCATGTCCATCAACCAAGTAGCCTTTGGCTATGCGGCCAAATACCTCAAAGAAGGAGATGAGATTCTCCTTACCGAAGCGGAGCACGCCTCAAACGTCCTCCCTTGGTACAAGGTCTGCGAGATGACCGGCGCCGTTACAAGATTCATCCCTCTTACCAAAGAAGGAAGACTTACCG
>JAFXWH010000008.1:0-4625 GCA_017542885.1 Bacilli bacterium
GATGAGACGTTTCTTTTCTCCTGGGTGTCCGTTCTCGGCGATGCGTGGGATTCTGTGACGGGAAGATTTGAAGCAGGCATTGCCTCTTCCTCCGCGTCCGCCTTTGGCAACAAGTACCTTCTGGCCCTCTTCTTTGATGTCGGCCAAAACACGGCCAGTCGCTTCTTCGGTGACGATGGTGCCGACTGGGACTTCGATTGTGATGTCCTCAGCATTATGGCCATATTTCATCGTCTTCATTCCTTTTTCGCCGTCTTGTGCGATGAATGTTCTGGAATGACGGAAATTGTAAAGGTTGTTTAGGTTAGCCTTGCCAAGGAAATAGATGGAGCCACCACGGCCTCCGTTTCCTCCATCAGGCCCACCTTTCGCGGTGTTTTTGTCACGAAGAAAAGAGATGCAGCCGTCGCCGCCTTTTCCGCTTCTGACTTCGATTACGCAACGGTCAATAAGCATGTTAGGCCTCTTTTCTCTTTAAGGATTCCTTCTCCTCTTCGGAGAGGATGTAGTTCTTCTTGTTCTTCTTGATACGCTTCATGTCACCAATGAAATTCATTGATGTCTTAGCGGCTTTTTCGATCGTCGATTTCTCACCATCGTTCCAATTGCATGGAACTTCCTTGATGTTGAATCCGTTGAGATGGCAGAAATAGAGATATTCGACATCGAAGGCAAAGCCATCGATGATCTGATGTTTGGCTAAGGCTTTGGCGAGATCTTTCCTGAAAAGCTTGAAACCGCACTGGGTCTCGGAATAGCCAAGGTGGAAACGCATTCTGATAAGGACACGGCTGACCCAGCTGACAAAGCGTCTCTTAAGGGTCTGCTTAGTCTCGATCTTCGCGCCTTTGCAGCGTCTTGAGGCGATGAACCCATCGTAGTTTTCGATTTCCGGAAGGATTCTTTCCATGATATGGAGGTCGGTCGCAAAATCGGCGTCCATAAACATAATGTAATCGCCATCGGCTTCTAAGAAGCCATGTTTGACGTTGTGGCCTTTTCCGAGTTTGTTCTCACAAGGGAGGATCTTGACGTGTTCGTCGAATTTTCCGATCAAGACTTCGGCAAGGCTCACGTTCTTGTCATCGCTCCCATCTAAGACAACCAAAAACTCGTAATCAACGCCGAGGCTGTTGAAATACGGTAGTCCGACCTTCTCGATGTTTTCGAAACAGGTTTCTGTCTGATTTTTGCAAGGGATGACGATGCTGATTTTCATAGCGTGTACTTATTATACGATTTTTTTGTTTTATTGAAACAAAAACGGGCCTTATGGAAAGACCCGTTAAAGTTCAGTGTTAGCCGAATTAGTTGGCGTAGACGGAGACTCTCTTCCCCTTCTTGCCGACGCGTTCGAACTTAACGGTGCCATCGATAAGGGCATAGATGGTATCGTCGCCACCTTTGGCGGTGTTGATGCCAGGATGGATACGGGTGCCTCTTTGTCTATAGATGATGTTGCCAGCAAGGACTTGCTGACCGTCACCGACCTTAGCGCCAAGTCTTCTGCCAGCGGAATCACGGCCGTTCTTGGTGCTCGAAACGCCTTTCTTGGAGGCGAATAACTGGAGATCAATGATGAATTTCATTCTTCCTACTTCCTTTCTAGAGTCACGAACTTCGGATACGAAGCTGCGACGTCTTTAATCTGGGATTCGATCGTTTCTGTAACGATCTGGTCGTGGACGCTTTGCTTGCCTTTGACAAGGAGCGTCACATTGCCTTCCTCTACTTTCGCCTCATAAATCGACGGATCATCGGTATAGGCATTGAGCCCGCCGACGACAATCGCGCTTATGGCGGCGCAGACTAAGTCCTCGCCATAGGGCGCGCTATTCGCGTGTCCTTTGACGGTTAAGGATTTCAGGTCTTTGTCACAATAGACGAACGTAGCTTTTATCATTAGGCGTTGATGGATTTGACAACCAAGCAAGTGAATGGCTGACGATGTCCGTGTTTACGGCGGACATTGGCCTTGCTCTTGTAACGATAGACGACAAGTTTCTTGCCTAAACCCTGCTTCTCGACTTTGGCAACAACGGAAGCGCCCTTGACGTAAGGATCGCCAACCTTGTTGGTTTCGCCGCCGATGAAGAGGACTTTCTCAAGAGTGACGTCTTTTCCGGCTTCGGCATCAAGTTTCTCGACGAAGATCTTATCGCCGACTTCAACTTTGATCTGCTTGCCACCAGTTTCAACAATGGCGTACATGTTTGTTCCTCCTTATTAGCTTATGACTCGCTCCGTGCGGTTTAATCACAAAGTGATTAATTAGGTACCGTAGAAAGGCGGTTGAGGCCCCTATGGAGGGCGACAACGTGATTATCATACACGCACATATAGGAAAAGTGAAGAATTTTCGTTCAATTGTAAAAATTTGTTTCTATAGAAAAGCTAAGGTCAAGCAAAGTTCCTGGCATTCCAAGTGAAGGTCCATCCACCAGGGACTTTCGCGCTGCCCTTTGTGGACTTGAGAAGACGATAGACAACCACCGCGATGATGCTAATTGCCAAAACGGCCATGACCGCGGTTAAGGCTACCGCTTCCCCTGGGCAGATTGCCTGCCTCTCGGTAAGCGTGAGTTCTCTTCCATTCATAAAACCACCTCCTCACTTCTCATATATTGGAGAGCGATTCATTTTTCAGGAAAAAAAGAAAAACGCCCTCGTTTGAGAGCGTTCTTCGATTAACCTTTTATAGCGATGCCAGCTTGTTTTTGAGCGATTCGAGAATTGCTTTGTTTTTCTCGAGTTTGGCTTTCTCGAGATCGACTTTCTCTTTAGGCGCTTTGTTCACGAAGCCTGGGTTGTCAAGCATCTTCTCGCTGCGGCTGATTTCGAACTCAAGAGTCTCTTTCTCTTTGAGGAGTTTCTCCTTGAGGACGGCTGGGTCGACGTCTTCCTCAACCATGAGCTCGTAGCCTGGGTAAAGGAAGCAAGAACCTCCGAGGTCCTCTTTCTTGATTTCGTAAGAGGAAGCGAAGGTGAAACGCTTGAGATATTCGCCGGATCCTTCGAATGGCTCTTCTGGCGAGACGACGAGTCTGACCTTGGCGTTTGGCGCCATGCCGTTCGTGGACTTGTAGTTGCGGATATCCTTGATCATGCCTTCCAAAACGGCGACTTTCTCCACCGCTTTTTTGTTGATGAGGCGCCTGTCGTATTCAGGATATGGCTCTTCCATGATGCTCTTCTTGTGACCTGGGAGAGAAAGGTACATCTCCTCGGTGACGAATGGGGTATATGGATAGATCATGAGGATGATGTCCTTCATGACGGTGTAGAGAACGTCTTTGGTGACTTCGCTCTCCTTGCCTTCATGGGACAAAGAGATTTTGCTCATCTCAAGGTAAGAGGAGCAGAAATCGTCATAGACGAAGTCGTAAAGAATCGATGAGGCCTGACCAAAGTGGTACTTGTCCATCTCGGCTCTGACCTTCTTGATGGTGCGGTTGAGTTTGTCGATGATGGCGGCATCGAGGACGCCCAAAGTCTTCTTGTCGATGGCTCTTGGGGTGTAGTCCTCGCCAAGCACGCCTTCGACATAACGGCAGGCGTTCCAAATCTTGTTGAGATAGTTCTGGGCGGCACCGACTTTCTCGTCGATGTAACGCATATCCATGCCTGGTGTGCAGTTGTTGGTGATGAAGTATCTAAGAGCGTCGACGCCATACTTCTCAATGACATCGATCGGGTCAACGCCGTTGCCTAAGGATTTGGACATTTTGCGACCCTGGGCATCACGGATAAGACCGTGGATGACAACCTCATGGAATGGAGATTTGTCAGTGAAATGTAAAGACTGGAATACCATACGGCTGACCCAGAAGAAGATAATGTCGTAACCGGTGACTAAGACGCTTGTTGGGAAGTAGCGTTTGAAATCGGCGGTCTCGGTATCTGGCCAACCTAAAGTGGCGAATGGCCAAAGGGCACTAGAGAACCAGGTATCGAGGACATCCTCGTCCTGTTTCCACTCCTTTGGATCCATCTCATCCTCGGTGACGATGAGCTCTCCGGTCTTGATGTTGGTGTAGGCTGGGATTCTATGTCCCCACCAAAGCTGACGGGAGATGCACCAATCCTCGACGGTGCTCATCCATCTGGTTAGAACCTTTTCGAAACGTTTTGGGACGAAGTTGACTTTGTCAGAGCCTTTCTGAGTGGCAAGGACCTTCTCAGCAAGAGGCTTCATCTTGACGAACCACTGCTTGGAAAGCATTGGCTCAACGACGCTGTCGCTGCGCTCAGAGTGGCCGACGGAGTGAACGATCTTCTCGATTTTGACAAGATGTCCGTCTTCTTTAATTTTGTCGACGATGGCTTTGCGGCATTCGTAGCGGCTCATTCCTTTGTATGGGCCGGCGATTTCGTTCATATGTGCGGTCTCATCGATACATTTGATGAACTTGAAACCGTATTTCTTTCCTAAAAGGAAATCGTTAGGGTCATGGGCTGGGGTGCACTTCATGGCGCCGGTTCCGAAAGAAATGTCGACATATTCATCGGCCATGAGAGGGATCTCTTCGCCATTGGCTGGGTTGATGACCATCTTGCCGACGAGGTCAGCGTACTTCTTGTCTTTCGGGTTGACGAAGACGGCGGTGTCGCCGAACATCGTCTCA
>JAFXWH010000009.1:0-3159 GCA_017542885.1 Bacilli bacterium
AACTTTTTTGACTTTCCACTCCATGGTTATAGCTCCAAGAGGTTTCCAAGGTCGATTACGCTTTCAGCCTTGGTGGTCATATCGACATTGGTTAATTTCATCTGGCCTCTGGTGTTGAGGACGAATCCCGATTTCTTATCGAAGAAGGAAATCGTGTGCTCAATAGGCCTGTATTCGAAATAGCCTGCGTCCATATTCGAAAGGTCCCTGATGGTCAGGGTCTCTTTTCCGTTCTTGCTTTCATCGCTCACGATGAATTCGTCTTTGTTGCTCTTGTCTCTGAAACGGATGGCCATTTCCGCTTCGCCCATGAAGGCCTCAAGGTAAACCTTGTCGACCGGTTCAAGCGAACGATATGTGATGGTTGTAGGGGTCTCTTTGATGAGTTCGATCGAACTTCTTGGGAAGAAGTGCATCTTCATGAGTGGGCAGGTATAGGAAAGGACGACTGGCTGCTTCCATCTCTTGATTTTGCCTCTTCCATCCATGCAGTAGGCGTTCTTGCCATTTGGGAAAGTGACTGACTTTCCGGTGAAAACGCCACGGGAGTAGAAGTAGATAGTCATGTCGGTGTCACCCATGGAGAGGAGGACACGATCACCGCCTTCGCCGAAAACGATGTTGAGCCCGTTCTTCGCGGGCTGAACAGTCAAATCGGTTTGGCTTCTGGTATTGCTATGGGCGATCATCGAAGCCATTTGTTTGGCGTTCTCGCTGAAACGAAGGCCTCTTTCTTGGGAAGGTCTATATTCGAGTAAGCCTGGCGATTTATGCGAGGCGTCTATCCATTCGTATGGGATGTTCATAGCACAAGTATTGATTAGTTTTTCCTAGATAGGAAGAGTTTTATTTCATGAGCTTTTTGAGCTTCTCCTCGGCAATCTCACACATTTCTTCGTGGGAAAAATCGTAATTTCTCCCGCAAAACCCACATGAAACTGATGTACCTTTGCCTTCTTTCTTGATGGCTTCAAGGTCATGGAGGGTCAAAGAAGAAAGGATCTTGCGACTCTTCTTTTTCGAGCAACCGCAGTGGAATTTGACATCAAGTGTTCCATCGACTTCGTAATCGAAACCTTCAAGAGCCTTCTTGATAAGGGCCTCTGGATCGTTCTTATTTGCCTTTAGTATCTCACTAACCGACTTCATAGCGATAACGTTATGCTCAAGACGGCTGATGACATCATCTCCCGCGCCAGGCAAAAGCTGGACGATGAAACCACCTGCGGCTTTGACGTGGACATCTTTTCTAAAAGAAACTCCAACGCCGACGATGGAAGGGGTTTGCTCGCTTTGTCCGAAGTAATAGGAAAGGTCGTCTCCGATCTCTCCGCTCACCAAATCCAAAGTGGTGACATGAGGCTCGCCTAAGTCCGAATAACGGATGACGGTCATCTTCCCTGGGGTGATGGCGTCGCCGACGGCAAGATGCCCATATTCGTTTGGAGGAAGGACGACGGTCGGGTTTTCGACATAGCCTTTGACCGTGCCTTTGCAGTTAGAGGAAGCGACGAGTCCGCCCATAGGGCCTTCGCCTTTGATCTGGATGGAGATTCTCTCATCCTCGTTTTTGAGCATCGAGCCCATCATTAAGGCTGCGCTCATAAGTCTGCCTATTGCCGCAGTGGCGATAGGGGAATAGTTCTGTGCTTTTCTCTTTTTTTCGACAAGGCTTTTCGTTGTGATGGCGAAGAACCTGACTTGGCCAGCCTTGTCCTGGCCGCGAATCATGCAATCTTTGTATCTCATAATAAAAAAGGGTAAAACCATTGGTTTCACCCTAAATCATAACACACGATAATCTGACTTCTATTATTTGCTTAACGAGGAGTAGAGGTCCATCTTGATTTTGCAGACTCTGCTAGCAACCTCATAGGCCGCATCAGGATCGAACATATTGAGGGAGACACCGTGGTTGAGGTAATCTCCGATGCCGAAGACAGTTAAGAAGGCGATTACGTTCTCGCGATGGCCTGGCTCTTTGGAGAAAGAGGCTGACAGGAGATGGGCCCATTGCATTAGGAACATTGAATCGAATCTAAGTGTTTTGACGACGGTTTCGTTGGTCTTGATTACTGGAAGAATGGCATTAAGCACATTGACGTAATCGGTTTTCTCGATACCAGTCATCATGACTGAGGCCAACGCTTTTTTGTTGGCTCTGAAGAAATCGTCCTCGATTTCATTCACGACATCGCGAATGGTCTTATAGTGGTAGTAGAAAGAGGAACGAGGGACATCGAGCTTCTCGCAAACCTCGTTGATCGTAATCTCGTCGACATTCTTTTTACGGTAGAGTTTCAAGACTGTCTGCTGGAAGTTTTTCTGTAGGCGAGTCTTTCTAACTTTCATCTTGTCCTGTCTTTTCATAACGGTCTCCTGTGGTTTTTATTAAAACAAGGATATCTCACTTTTCAATAATTATTCGTACACAGAGTACAAATTTACTACCAAACCAGCCATTTGACGGGGAAAATCCGTTAAAAATAAAATGCTTCACTGTGTTCAATTAATCGTTTGATGTATTGAAAAGGGAACCTCGAGAGGCAAACAAAAAACAAAAAAGCGGGGCTTTGCTATATAATTGGCACTATGCCGATTATTGGTTCTTACATCCTGCCTCATCCGCCTTTCTGCGTCCCAGAAGTGGGACGGGGAAAAGAAAAGGCCGCAGCCAAAACCATTGAGGCTTTGACGAATGTCGCTAAAGAGATTGCCTCTTTAGAGCCAGACACGATCGTTTTCATTTCGCCTCACTCCGAAGCCTATAGGGATTTCTTCCCGATCGCCGATGGGGAAGTGGGAATATGTAACTTTTCGGCATACGGCGTGCAAGGCCTCAACTTCCGTCTGTTCTATGACCGTGAGCTCATCAAAGAGATCGCTCTTGCCGCAGCACAAAGAAACATATCCGCCGGTCCTTCTAGCGGAAACGACAACGCATCTGATCACGGAACTTTGGTTCCGCTATATTACATCAACCGCTTTTACCGCAACTTTAAGGCTGTCCGTCTTGGTTTAAGCGGCTTCCCTCTCCTTGAGCATTACCGCTATGGCGAGATGCTTGGGGATGTCTTCTCAAACAGCCAAAAGAAAATCGTCGTCATCGCCAGTGCCGACCTCTCACATTGTCAGAGAGCGGATGGTTCTTATGGCTTC
>JAFXWH010000093.1:0-5683 GCA_017542885.1 Bacilli bacterium
AGGCGCCCTTCTTGCCAAGCAGCGTGAAGACGCCACCACCACTTTGGCTGAGAAACCAACCAAAGCCCTCAAATTCAGCGTGGGCATTTGGGTCGTCCCAGCTTTGGCCGTGGCCAGCGCATTCTTTGGTGCGTCCTTCTTGACCCCAAAGAACCTCAATCACTCAGGCGAATCCATCGTTGATAGTTCTGGCAACATCATCAACAGCTTAACCAGCGACCTCATCAGCGAGGCCAAAGAGGAAAACAGCAAGCACAGCGGCGCTAATTCCGCTTTGCAGTCCTACATTGACGAACAGCTTAGCCATCTTCAGAGCGAACTCCAAAGCGTTGAGAACACCGACTCAAGAAGCGATATTGTCGCAAGTCACGAATTCAACATTGATTCGTTCGTTGACGAACTCAACACCAAAGAGGAGATCGGTAAGGCCCTTAAGACCGAACCTGATCAGCACCTTAAAGATCAAGGTCAAGACCTGATCGAAGGTGATATCACAGGCCTCCGTCAGGATTTCCAGGATATGTTCGATGATCTCACCGCTCTCCCAACCGACCAGATGGTTGCCTATGGCAAGCAGCTTGCCGATCAGATCGACGATGCCCTCGCATTAGCGAGACAAGCCGGCGTCAGTGAAGACGATGAACTCTACCAGACATATGAAGAGCTCGCTAGAAGACTTAGGAATCTCGAGGATTACATCCAAGACGATCCAAACAACTCTGGCGAACAGCAATCTGGCGAACAGCAATCTGGTCAGCAGCAATCTGGTCAGCAGCAATCTGGTCAGCAGCAATCGGGAGCCAAGAACAGCAAAGCTCAGGAAGCTGTTGAATCTGCGGTTGCCAATGCCGCTAGCAAAGCTGCTGAGCAGGTCAGCCAACAGAACGAAAACGAACAGCTCGCTTCTGCCATCAAGTCAATCATGGATTCCATGGTCAACCCACAGCAAGGAAGCGAATCTAGTGGTTCAGGTTCTGGTGAACAGAACACTGCTGGTCAAACTGCTACCGAAGGTCCAGTCCCATCTGGCGCGTCTCAGACCGATGGTCCAGTCCCATCTGGCGCGTCTCAGACTAATGGTCCAGTCCCATCTGGCGCGTCTCAGACTGATGGCCCAGTCCCATCTGGTCAGCCAGAGCCAGGTCCAGATATTTCTGGCGATCCACAGCCAGGTCCAGAAGGTTCTGGTTCCGGCCCAGCTGGTCAAGGCGGAGATACCGAAGACCCACATACCGACATCATTTATACCGGAGATGGAACAGTTGAGTATGGCAGCGTAATCGACAGCTACGGCGGCGCATATCATGACGATATGGGCGGCGGTGAAGGCGACGATGGCGACACAGCCGACGACTACTTCAATAATCTATACGGTTCAGATGGACAAGGCGGAGGAAATTAATCCCCCGCTTTCTCCAAGTTTAAGGAAGGTTTCTATTTCAATAGGATATAAAAACAAAAGGCTCATTACGAGCCACAACAAAGGAGTATCAAACAACAATGGAAGAAAAAGAGCAAATGATTCAGGAATTCAGTGAATCAGTCGCAAAAATCAAAGCAGAGCTTCATAAGGACATCATCGGTCAGGAAGAAGTCATCGATGACGTCGTTATCGCTATCATCGCTGGTGGCAACGTCCTTCTCGAAGGCGTCCCAGGCACCGGTAAAACCCGTCTTGTCCGTTCTTTAGGCCAGACCCTCGACTTACCATTCAGCCGTATCCAGTTCACCCCTGACCTCATGCCAAATGACGTCACCGGTACCAACATCATCAGAAAGGATGACGATGGCAACTTAACCACCCACTTCCAAAAGGGTCCTATCTTCGCCCAGATCATCCTCGCCGACGAAATCAACCGTGCTACCCCAAAGACCCAGTCCGCTCTTCTCGAGGTCATGCAGGAGCACAAGACCACCGTCGCCGGCAAAACCTACGTCATGCAGGAACCATACTTCGTTCTCGCTACCCAGAACCCAATCGAGCAGGATGGTACTTACCCACTTCCAGAAGCTCAGATGGACCGTTTCATGTTCAAGGTCGCCATGGACTTCCCAAGTGTCCAGGAACTCGCTGACATCGTCAATTTGACCCAGCACTCCCAGGCCGAGAACGCCACCAAGGTCGTTGATGGCCCACAGATCATGAAGATGCGTGCCCTTGCCCAGGATGTCCCATGCATTCAGGAAGTCATCGACTACGCCATGACTCTTGTCCACAACACCCACCCAGAATTCGAGGAGACCTCCGAGGTCACCAAGAAATACATCCGTTACGGCTGCTCCCCACGTGCTGGCCAGGCTTTAATCACCGGCGCCAAGATCCGTGCTTTAATCCATGGCAACTATAACGTTTCGTTCGACGATATCGACGCTTTGGCTTTCCCAGTCCTCCGTCATCGTATCAAGATCAACTACAACGCCATCAACGAAGGCCTTTCGATCGACAAGGTCATCGAACTCCTCATCAAGGAAAACCGTAAGAATCGTTAATTAATATGCAATCGGTTATCGACGAAAGCTTTTTCCAACAACTTGAGCTATTCTCACTAGCGGTAAAGGACAATGTCGCTGGTCTTTTTGGCGGCAATCATAAGTCGAAAAAGTTTGGTTCAAGCAGCGAATTCGCCGACTACCGCGACTACCTCGAAGGAGACGACATCACCAAGATCGATTGGAACATCTACGGACGAACCGAAAAGATGTACCTAAAGTTATATCTCGATGAGAGACAGATGCAGACCCGTATCTACATCGATTGCTCCACTTCCATGTCCTACAATGGAAAAGACGAGATGGCCGTCAGGTTGGCCGTTGCTTTGGCCTATCTCTCAATCAAAGAGATGGACCGCGTTTCGATCTATGCCATCAGAGGCAAGATCGTTGAACCTATTTTAGAAAAGATTGTCGGAAAAGACGCCTTCACCCAGACCATAGGCCGCATCAACAAACTCAAGTTTGGCGGCGATGCCTATATCTCAGAGGCTCTTACCCGTTCGGTTGTTGGATTTGGCGATGGCAGGTCCATCATCATCAGCGACTTTTTAACAGACAACAATTTCTTCGACAGCATCGATTATCTTCGTGGAAAGAAGAGGGACGTGCTTTGCTTACAGATCCTCTCCCCACAGGAAATCAAGCCTGAGATCCGCGGAAAGACGATCATCCGCGACTCCGAAGACTCCATGAGATTCTACAAAGACAACATCGGCCGTGAGATCCTTAACGCCTATAAGAAGGCAGTTGAGTACATCACCAGCCGTATTGACAACTTCTGCACCTCTCGTGAAGCAGACTATCAGCTGGTCACCACCGACCAGTCCGTTAAGGAGGTTCTCCTTAAGACATTAGCAGACAAGGGGGTAATCAAATAACATATGAGTTTCTTATTCCCTTTTGCCTTATTTGGCTTATTGGCGATCCCTGCCTTAATCATCATCTATATATTGCGCAATAAATATAAAGAGGAAACCGCGCCATCCACCTATATCTGGGAAATGGCCGCCAAACTCTTAAAGCGCAAAAACCCACTCTCCCGTTTCGAGCATCTCCTTGCCCTTATCGTGCAGTGCCTTGCCATCGCGGTCTTCTCCGTCGCCTTGGCTCACCCGGTCTTCACCCTTGAAGGACAGGCCGATGACATCGTCTTCATCCTTGACTCATCTTCTTCCATGGGCATGGTCCATGAAGAGAAAACCCGTTTCGAGAGAGGCATCGAACTCATCAAAGAGAAAGCGGATGAGGCCGTCAATGGCTCCACATTCACTCTCATCTTAGCTGAGAAAGAACCACGTCTTGTTTGCCAGAATGTCGACGACATCTCTAGTTTCGACATCATGCTCACCGGCTTAGGCGAGCCAAGCAAATACGAGACCTCCCTTGCCGATTCCATCGCTTTGGCCCAAACGCTCTATAGCGAAGGAAAGGCTAACCTCTGCTATCTTGCGACCGATCAGGATTGCGAGTCTGACGTTCTCACCAACATCGAGTGGCTTGACTGCTCCGATGATGAGGAGAACTACTCCATCACCGATCTCAAGTACAAAGTCGAAAATGGCAAAATCACCTTCGATGCCGTCCTCAGTTCCTATGCAAGCGACAAGGACATTGAAGTCATGTTCTACATGAACGGCATTGAGATGGCCAAAAAGACCTACCGTTGTGAGAAAGGCGTTCATTATGCCATCTCCACCGATCCGCTCCCAACCGGTGGCAAACCTGTCGAAAGCGTCAAAGCCGTCATCACCAACCTCACCGATGGCTTGATGGACGACAATAGCTTCACCGTGTTCGCCAACACCCAGCAAGTCAATACCAAAGCCCTTGTTGTCAGTGCCAACGAAACCTACCTCAAAGCCATCTTCGACGCTATGAAGATCCAGACGACCATCGTCAAGCCAAGCGCCTATAAGCTTGTCTCTGGCTATGACCTCTACGTCTATGACAACTACACGCCGAATCAGCTCCCGCAGATCGGTGCGTCGATGTTCTTCGGACTTAAAAAGTCCGTCGAAGGCGCAGGATTCCTCGTCTCTTCTGACCCGGTCACTCCTGATGAGGCCACTGCCCTTGCCTGGACCAACAACGAGGATTCAAACCTCTATAACACCCTTACCCGTGGTATCGGCATGAACCGTGACATCCTTCTCAAGCAATACATGCAGTATTCGCTCGTCAACGATTTCACCACCATCCTTACCTCGAATAAGAAACCGTCTGTCTTCGTCGGAAGATCCGACTATGGCACCCGCGAGGTCATCTTCAACTTCGACCTCCACGACTCCAACCTCCCGCTTCTTTACGACTTCGTTCCGCTTATGCGTAACCTCGTCGACTATTGCAAGCCGAAGTTCCTCACCTCCTTCGATTACACCGTTGGTGATAAGGCTATCTTCTCCATCGCCGATGAAATCAAGCAGGTCACCGTCCATAGACCTGACATGAAAGAAGGCGAAGTTGAGCCTATCTACTTCGAAGAGGGCCAGGAGCAATACATCTACGAAACCCGCACCGTCGGTGAGCACACCATCACCATCACCTATGAAGATGGCGAAACCAAAGAAGTCAGATTCTTCGTGCATATGAGCAAACCTGAGATGGATCCGCAACCAATCGCTCAGGCCAAATTTGCGCTCGCAATCACCGATAACACCACTAAAGGCGATGGCTTATTAGACAACATCTTGCCTATCATCATCGCCGCCGCAGCCTTCTTCGCTGCAGATTGGATCTTGTACACTCATGAACAATATTGAAGTCAGAAATCCATATCTAGCGTTTATCGCTATTCCTTTGGTTGCGATCGTCATCCTTTTCTTCTTCCACATCCCAAAGCAGAAGAGATTATGGACGAAACACATCATCTCGCTCGTTCTCCACTTCTTCATCGCAGCGACCCTCACCCTCACCTTCATCAACATCGAATATCTCCATACCACCATGGAAACGGAGCTTATCGTCCTTGCTGACTGCAGTGATTCTGAGATCGACTCGAAAGATAAGATCGATGGTATCGTCAGTGACATCTATGGCAAGCTTAATAGCACCACCAAGGCCGCTACCGTTGCCTTTGCTGAGTCCCCAAAGAAAGTCGTCGATTTCGGCGGCCGTTACGATTCAGCCATCAAGAAGGTCTTCGAAGATGAGAGTTTCAAAAAGAACTCCTCCAACTTCGAGAAAGCCCTTA
>JAFXWH010000010.1:0-3217 GCA_017542885.1 Bacilli bacterium
ATTATGCTTACTGTTAAAGACTTAAAGGACCTCAAAGGCAAACGCGTCTATGTCCGCGTCGACTTCAACGTCCCACAAACCAACGGTGTCATCCGTGATACCAACCGCATCAAAGCCGCTCTCCCAACCATCCAAGAGCTGCTCTCCAAAGGTGCCCGCGTCATTCTTATGTCCCACCTTGGAAAGATCAAATGGAAAGAACCAGATCCAGAGAAGATCGAGGCCATGAAGAAGGCCAACGATATGGCTCCAGTCGCCAAAGCTCTCGCTGAGCTTCTCCCAGGCGTCAAAGTGAGCTTCTGCCCAGCTACCCGTGGCGAAGAGCTCACCAAAGCCGTTGCCGCCCTTAATGACGGCGAGATCCTTCTTGGCCAGAACACCCGTTACGAAAAGGGTGAAGAGAAGAACGATCCAGAGTTAGCCCAGATCTGGGCCAGCTTAGCTGACGTCTTCGTCATGGATGCCTTTGGCAGCGCCCACCGTGCCCATGCCTCAACCGTCGGTGTCCCATCCATTCTCAAAGCCGAAGAAAAACCAGTCGCCCTTGGTTACCTCATGATCAAGGAAGTCGAGAACCTCACCCGTTGCGTCGAGGTCAAAGATGAAGACAGACCATACGTCGCCGTTCTTGGCGGACTTAAGGTCAGCGACAAGATCAAAGTCATCGATACCCTTCTCAATAAATGCGATTACATCATCATCGGCGGTGCTATGGCTTACACCTTCCGCAAAGCCCTTGGTGAAAAGATCGGCAAATCCTTCCTCGATGCCGATTCTCTTGACTACGCCAAAGCTTGCTTAGAGAAAGCCAATGGCAAGATCATCCTCCCAGTCGACGCCGTCGCTACCGACAGCTTCGAAGAGAAGGAAGGTCGTAAGATCGAAATCGTCAAAGAGATCCCAGAGGATATGGAAGGCTGCGATATCGGTCCAGAGAGCTGCAAGCTCTTCGCCAATGTCATCAGCAAGGCCAAGATGGTCTTCTGGAATGGCCCAATGGGCGTCTTCGAACAGAAAGACTTCCAGGCTGGCACCATTGCCGTCTGTGAAGCCATCAAAGACCTTGAAGGCAAAGCCTTCTCCGTCATCGGCGGTGGCGACAGTGCTTCCGCTGCCAAACAGCTTGGCTACAAGCAGAACTTCTCCCACGTCTCCACTGGCGGCGGTGCTTCCCTCGAGATGATCGAGAACGATGGCCACCTCCCAGGCGTCGACGTCCTCAAATAATCTAAAACCATGCGCAAGAAATTACTTCTCGGCAACTGGAAGATGAACAAGACCCCGTCTGAGGCCAAGGCTTTCGCCTTAGCCGCGAGCGAGATGGTCGACTATGCCGTTGCCCATGACATCGAAGTCGGTGTCGCCCCAACCTTCGTCAGCCTTGCTGCCGTGAAGGAGAACATCAACCCAAAGTGCATCGTTGCCGCCCAGAACGTCAATGAGCACGATCACGGTGCCTTCACCGGTGAAGTCTCCATCGCCATGCTCAAAGAAGTCGGAATCGACTGGGTTATCCTTGGCCACTCCGAAAGACGTGAGTACAACGGTGAGACCTCTCCTGTCTGCAACCTCAAGATCAAGGCCCTTCTTGCTGCCGATATGACTCCTGTCTATTGCTGCGGCGAATCCCTTGATACCTTTGAGAAAGGTCAGACCAAAGAATGGGTCTCGAAACAAATCCGTGAGGGTTTTGCAGGGCTTTCTGCGGAAGAAGCGAAGAAAGTCGTCATTGCCTATGAGCCAATCTGGGCCATCGGCACTGGCAAGAGCGCATCCAAAGAGACCGCTGAAGATACCATTTCCTTCATCAGAGGCGTTCTCCGTGAGCTTTATGGGCAGACCGCTGAGGAAATCAGAATCCTCTATGGCGGAAGCGTCAAACCAGCCAACGTCGCCGAGTACATGAGCGAACCAGATATCGATGGCGCTCTCGTCGGCGGTGCATCCTTAGAGCCAGACTCCTTCAAGGGTCTCATCGAAGGCATGCTTAAGTAATAACCTTATTCAGGTAATTAGAGGTCACTCCGGTGGCCTCTTTTTTTTGAGCATGTTTTGTCTTTGTTTCCCTCTATGCCTTATACTTAGATTAACCAGAGAAAATAAAGGAGGACCCTATGGTCAAATTTCTTATTTGCAGACATTGCGGCAATATAGTCGCCATGGTCAAAAACGGCGGTGGCGAAATCATGTGTTGCGGCGAACCAATGAGTGAACTCATTGCCAAGAGCCCAGCCACCGAAGGAACCGAGAAACATCTCCCAGTCGTCGAAGTCAAAGGAGAAGAAGTTCTCGTCAAAGTCGGAAGCGTCCCTCACCCGATGGCGGAAGATCATTACATCGAATGGGTTTATCTCTACACCGATAAGGGAGGCCAAAGACGCCGCTTCAACCCAGGAGAGGCACCTGAGGCTATCTTCCATATCGAGAAGGGTGAAAAGGTCCTTGAGGTATATGCTTACTGCAATAAGCACGGCCTCTGGAAGACCGTCTTATAAGCTCTAGCTAAACGATCAAGCAGGCGCAGGGGAGACCCTCGTCTGCTTTTTCTTTCGCTTTCTGAAGGATAATCATGCGCTTTTTCGCTTCAAAGCAAAAACAAGGTGAAATTTGAGAAGTTTCGCAATTCAAAAAAATTGCGAAAAGTTATTTAGATTAGTAGTTATTAAGTAATTAGAAAAATAGCTAAAAAGAAATGGATCAGAAAATAGATTTTCGTTTTTCGTTAACCCAAAATCAGGTCGGACTATACCTCATAAACTCTATGTAAGTAATAGGAGAATAAGGATTTGCGCGCGCGTACATGAGGCAAATTGTAAAAGTGCCGATAATATGTGGAAAAAAAGATTTTTCAAAAAAGTGATGTTTTTCGCTTGACGAGGCTATAAAAACGCGTAAAATAACCCTCGCTGCACCTCTTAAGGATGACTTAAAAAAGGGCAGTGGTTGATGTAGAAAAACCCTCGGTTCTGGAGACCACGAAGAAGTTCAAAAATTTCTTCAAAAAGTTGTTGACAGTACCTAAGGTAAAGCCTATATTAATCAAGCGCGACAAATTCGGGACAGCATCCCATTGCAAGAGCAAATGTCGCGCCGCTGATCTTTGAAAACTAAACAGATGTACAACATACACTAACGTCGATTCCTTATAATAAGGAACAACAATAACCAAGTAATTATTTTTGAACTAGATCTAACTAATTGAGAGTTTGATCCTGGC
>JAFXWH010000011.1:0-3656 GCA_017542885.1 Bacilli bacterium
AACCGTCGGAGCCCTCTTTGATTTCTTCGCCAAGAGAGCGGAGAAAAAGAAAAAAGAAGCCAGTGTTCTAACCGGCTTCTGGAGCAAGAAGAATTAACCGACTATCTGCCAGCCGTCGAATGGGTTCATTCCTAAGTTGATGGCGAGGAACATACCTAAGAAAGCAAGCACTAGAGACACGATCATAAGAGGTGTCCTGGTGCTCTTTTCTTTTGCCAAGGTGGAATAGGAAGAATAGAAGATGGATAACACCCAGATTCCGGCAAGAGGCCAGAAGTAAAGGATGTAGCGCATGCAGACGCCTCCAAGGCAGTACATGAACCAGCAAAGGATGAAAAGAAGGAACGGAGGCAAGATGAGATAGATCCACTCATCGATTCTCTTATGAGCCCCCAAAGAGACAGGAAGCAGCAAAGCAAGGAAGAAGAATGGATTGTTGAGAAGACCGACGGAGCGCTCGATATAAACATGGGTCTCAGTGCTATGGAAAGAACGGTCGATATAATAGCCAAGGTTGACCTGCTCAGGAATGATAAATGGGAACTTTTCAAAGTGAAAAAGCCTGCAAATCCTACTTCTTTTACTTCGTTAGAGAAGGTAGGCTGCTGCCAGAAATAATGGTAGAAGGCATTAAAGAAACCTTCTCCGTTAAGGGTGTTTGTCCTAGCGTCATTAATAGTGAGCTGATAGCTGGAACCGAATTCGGTGAAGCTGCCGAAACGGAGGTAGTTATAACCTGCAAGGGCAATTCCTCCCACAAGAAGAATCGCAGCGAAAGGAATAAGAGGGAAAAGATCTCTTTTCTTGCCTTTGGTGAGTTCCGTCCTTCCTTCGAGGATGTATCTCACAAGGAATGGAACGACAAGGATGGCAAGGATACCGACCTCAGGTCTAGATCCCATGATTAGGACGTAGAACAAAGCGGATAATCCCCAGTAGAGATGCTGTTTGAATTTCTCGCGCTTAAGACCTTCGAAGAAGTAAGTGAGGAAGAGGGTCATTCCCACTGCCGCGTAGGCGAAAGGAATGCGGTACTTCCAATCCGTCCATCTGAAGTTAAGGAAGTTATAGCCTAAGGTTGAAACGAAGATGAGGAAGCTGAAGGTATAGAAGAACCAGCTTGGAAGATTTGCTGCATATTTCTCTTTGAGAACGAGTGAGAGCCTGAATATGCCATAGGCATAAAGGATTGTCGCAAGAGCAAGGCAGAATAGTCCATTAGGAACAAGCGTGAATCCCGAAAGGAGATAGAACGGATACATCACGAAGAAGATCGGGGCGACGCCGTAGTAGGAATAGTAATGGCCTTGGTAATAGACGGTGTCCCAGAAATAGCTGATGCCCACTCGTTGATATGGGTCATATGGGTTCTGGAGGGCCGCAAGCGCAGGATCAGGTTCAGCAACAAGGTGAAGCTGTCCATGCATGAAAGCGTCGAACTGGTTGTAATAGAGATATGGGTTGTCCTCGAGATACTTAAGGCCATCCTCAAACGGATAGGCATCGAAGAAGTTCTCCGGATGTGCTGCGGTGAAGAAAAGGAAAACAATGAAGAAAGAGACAAAAGCCACTCTGATGATCGAGAGGTCTTTGTGTTCCGCATAGGATTTGCTGAAGTTTCCGACCAAATAGGCAAGGAGAACGAAGGCCCCTAACCTCATTCCGGAAAGAAGATAGATGGACCAACTCTGGAAAAGGGTGATCTCGAAGATGAATCCAAGGAGAGCAATCGCGGCTTTGGCGATCGGGGCAACGGACTCTCTATTCAGTTTCTTCCAGTTGAGTTTGATGAGAGGGGTTATCTCTCTGGCGAGAAGCGAGATAAAGACATAGCCGATGAAGATGTTGGCCGGCATAACCTCGCTTGATCCAAGACCAACAAAGCCAGCGATAAGGGAAAGGAGAGCGCCTAATCCAAAGTTCCAAAGTTCTTCCTGAACAAACGGATTCTTTAAAGTGACTTGCTCTTCTTTTCTCTTAAAGAATCTGACTGCGAAAAAGATTCCATCAAGGAGTAAGGGCGCGACAAAAGCAAAAACGAACAAAGCCCATTTCATGGTTTATAGATTCCTCCAGAAAGGAACTGATTTCCTAAGATCTTCCTTTGATTTGACCTCAAGAAGAACGTAGGCATCGTTCTTTTCGGCCATCTTTTTGAATTCCTTAAGCTTCTCTCCTAGGGTTCCTTCGCCAAGGGCGAGATGGTTCCTCTTTCCATCGGAATCATGGATATGGAATTCGTCGAATTTGAGCGGAAGCTTCTTTGATAACTCGTATAGCCAATCTCCCATCACGGCATCATGCCCGATGTCGAAATTGAAATGGAAGCCGGCGTTCATCTCATCGCGGTAGACGTCTTTTAGGAAGGTGGCGCCTGGGCAGGTATCGGTGTTCTCGATGACGAGCTTGATGCCTCTCTTCTCACAGATCTCTTTGGCTTTCGTATAAGCAGGGATGAGCCTCTTGATGTAAGAGTCATATTCCTTCTCGTAGACATAGTTCCTCTTGCCTGAGATGGTGACGAGAGGCCCTCCGTTGTTATGGAAGTTCATCATCCTCACATAACCTTCTCCGAGAGAGGCATATCTCTCTAAGAGTTTGAGGTAGCCTTCCACTACTTCGGGATATGAGCCTAAATCCGCTTCGTCATAGAAATGAAGCGTGATTTGCAGGGGATATTTCTTTAAAAGCTCAGGAATCTTGCCTTCTTCCATCTCTTTGCGGCAATAGGAAAAATTGAGGTTGAGCTCAACGAAGTCGAGCCCAAGTTCCGTTGCGAGAATGAGATTCTCCTCAATGGTCTCGTATTCAAAGAGGATCGGCATTCCTAGTTTCATTGTTTAAGCGATTACCCTCACACGAAGAACGCCTGGGACCTCTAAGAGTTCCTTCATGTCGACTTCCTTATCGGCGTCGATGATGGTGTAGGCGTATTCGTTCCTAGATTTATTGACGAGGGAGGCGATGTTTCCTCCGTCTCTTGAGATGATGGTCGTGAAGTTGTTGATCATGCCAGGGATGTTTCTGTGGTTGATGCAGATTCTGACGCCTTGGCCTTTCTTGCCAGCATCAGCGGCTGGATAGTTAACGGAGTTAGAGATGTTTCCGTTCTCAAGGTAATCCTTGAGCTCACTGATGGCCATGAGAGCGCAGTTGTCCTCCGCCTCTTCGGTTGAAGCGCCTAAGTGAGGGAAGCACATGGTGTTAGGCATCTTGACGACGTTCGGGTTGGCGAAGTCAGTGATGTATTTCTTGATCTTGCCTTCATCGAGGGCTTTCTTAAGAGCCTCTTCGTCGATGATGCCGTCACGGGAAAGATTGAGGATGGTCGCACCGTCTTTCATCTTGTTGATGAGCTCTTTGCCAATAAGGCCTTTGGTCGAATCGGTGAGAGGGATATGGACGGTGAGGAAATCAACGTCTTTGACCGCTTCTTCTAAGGAAGAGACATAAGTGACTCTCTTATTGAGAAGCATGGCGTTATGGATTGAGAGATATGGGTCGTATCCGATGACCTGCATGCCTAAATCAACGCAGGCATTGGCGACGAGGACTCCAATAGCGCCAAGGCCAAGGACGGCAATGCTTTTATGGAGCACTTCGTTTCCGGCGAACTGGGATTTGGCTTTCTCAGCGGATTTGGCGATGTTCTCATC
>JAFXWH010000094.1:0-7183 GCA_017542885.1 Bacilli bacterium
AGCGCTTCAATCTTCTTTTTCTCAGAATCGTTAGTAATGAAGGAAGCGTCCTTGTTTTTGAAGGAAACGAGCTCAAGGAGACGGTGCATATGGGTACCATATTGGGCTGCCGCTTCGTTTATTGGGGCGAAGGAGGTTTTGGAGGCTCTCTTCTCATCGACCATCTCGACAGGGCAATCGATGCTATGGATGGCTGGCTTCTTAAAGGATTCGATCTGAGTTGCCCTTGGAAGAGGGGTTGGTTCCTCTGTATCGGCTTCCTCATAATCAAAGATTCTCGTAAGGACACCATTGCCTGCCATATTAAGGAATCTGGCAAAACTATTCGGTTTGATCCAAGTGTAGGTGGCTTGTCCTTTGGAGTTGGTAGTTGTTCTCACGACAAGCGTTCTATTCTGGAGAGGAACATCAATTAAATCGAACTTCTCGTCACGGCCTTGTGGGGCGATGAAGATGATCTGGTTAGAAGCGCGGGTAAGCTGGACATAGAAGAGCCTCATGTACTCGCTGATGGCTTTGGCGACTTCGCTGTCCTTGTAGAGCGAGTATAGGAAGTTGCCAGAATATTCGTCGCTCCTGGTCTTTGGTAAAAGGAGCCCGTATTGTTTGCTGATGTAATAGAGTCCATCCGTATCGCTTACGTTGACTTCGCGGGCGAGCCTTGGGGAGTAGACGATAGGGAATTCAAGGCCTTTTGAAGCGTGAATTGTCATAAGTTTTACGACATTATCCCCAGCAAATTCCACTCCGATTTCTTCTTTGATGCCGTATTTGTTAAGGTTATCGAAGTGCTCAACATAGCCTTTGTAATCGATTCCCATCCTCTCAGCATAAGACGCTTCATCAAGGAAAGCGCAGATGGTCTTGAAGTTGGTTTTGACGTTTCCGATCTTCTTGAGTTTCTCAACGAAACCATACTTCTCGATGAGATAGGTAACGGCGTCTTTGACACCCATTCCAAGAAGCTTCTCTTTATCAGCGAGCATATCTTTGATGAGATCATCTTGCTCATAGGCTCCGCTTTGGAGCTCGTCGAAAAGCTTATCGTCATCTTCTTCGAAGAGGTAACTGCGTTTTATGGAGGCGTAACAATGCTTTGTGGCTGTTTCGTCTTCGCCAACGACTAGAGGCAACTTAAGGAGCCTCATGAAGACCATGTTGATGCTATCTTCGCCAAGTTCATTTCCGACTGTGGCGACAAGAGGAATCTTGGCCTCACCGAAGACTTTTTTATAGGTGTTGAATTGGTCTTTGGCTGGCATGAGGATGGCGAAATCTCCCCAATCACATGCCTTCTGAGTATGGCCGCCGACATCGACCTTGAAGCCACTTTGGACTTTATCGAGGATGTCGTTAGCGATCGCTCTGGCTTCGAGCTCAGCTTTATCGGTGCCCTCATCTGGATCGTAGGTAAGATAGGTGGCTTTGTATTCTTCGCATGGCTCATCGCCATAGAGGTATTTGTTTGCAAATTCAAGGGCCTGACCTTGTTCATAGTCGACGTCCCCTACTTCTTTGCTCATGATCTTTCCGAAAAGGTCGTTCACAAAAGAGATGACCTCAAGGCGGGAACGGAAGTTCTTCTGAAGATAGATGGCTTTGCCGCCTTCGTCTTTGCCATATCTTGCAAGTTTGTCCGCGAAGATGTCCGGGTTAGCGTTCCTGAAACGGTAAATAGATTGTTTGATGTCCCCTACCATGAAGACATTGTCATCGGAGATCTTGCCGATGAAGGATTCTTGGAGGTCACTGCAATCCTGATATTCATCGATCATGATGTATTTGTATTTGGCTTTGATCTCGGAAAGGACGTCTTCATCATCGAGAAGTCTTCTCGCCAAAGAAGCGATATTGGTGAAGCCATAGGAATTGCTCTCTTTCATGTAGTTGAGCATGCCTAAATAGACTTCCTTGGCGATATCGATGAGGATCGAGACATATTCCTTTGTCTCTAGAATTCTCTTTCTTTGTTCGGTTGGGTCGCCATTGAGTTCGAGTTTGGAAATGACGCCTTTGAAGAGGTCTTTGGCGATGGTTCTATGAAGATCGGCTTCTTCGGTGAACGTATGGTTTCTAGGTTTTACTCTGAAGCCGGTGTCGTACTCTTTGCCGTTGATGACACATTTGGCCTTTTTGGCCTTCGCTTCGTTCTCGAGGACTAAGCGTTTATAAAGAGCCTCATAACTTCCAAGCCCAATCCAGGAACCGACGTACACATGGTCGATGGCCAAAACATCATCATTCACTTCAAGAAGATTGAAAGCGGTGACGAGGTCTCTATTGCACTTCTCATAGAACTTCTTCTCTTCTTCGTCTAGGAACTCTTCTTTGAAGGTTTTCTCTCTAAGCTCTTCGAACAAGGCATTTGGGTCTGGTGAAAGATCGCAAAGATGGAGGACACCAAGGATATATTTAACAAAGATATTGTCGTCTTTGAGGGTGTATTTCTTCACCATCTCAGTGAACAAAGGATCCATCTTCTCATATCTATCCGAGAGGGCCTTATCGATGAGCTCCCTTTCTTTGATCTTGAGGAAGGAATCCTCCGCAATCGAGATATCTGGGTCTACGCCTAACTTGAAAGCGTACTTTCTGACGATCTTAAGGAAGAAAGAGTCAAAGGTCGTGATATCGGAACATTCGACTTCGCCTGAGAGGTCGGTTTTTATCTCACCAGCTTTATAGGCTTCGTAGAGCTTCTTCCTAGTTCTGTTTTTCATCTCCGCGGCGGCTTTGTTCGTGAAGGTCAAAACAAGAAGCTGGTCGAGGGTCGCTCTCTTGGCTTCATCCTTATCGAGGACGAGCTCTTTGATGCGCTCAGTCAAAACGGCGGTCTTGCCGCTTCCTGCCCCAGCGCTCACAAGGAAATTGCCTTCTCTTGAATCGATGGCTTCTTGTTGTTTCTTATCGAAATTAACTGCCATGAGACGGCTCTCCTTTCCCTTGTTCTTCTAAATTCGTGATGGTTTTGCTAAGGTTTTCGACTTTTATCGTCTTTCTATCAACGAAGCAAACATCGTGGAATGGACAATGATCGCAAGCATCGGTGTTAGGGTTCTTCGTGACGGCTGGCTTGATCTCGAAATTGCCTTTCATGATTCTCTCATCAGACTCTTTGATGATCTCTTTCGCTCTCTCAGCGATTTCCTTGAATTGCTCATCGCTCTTGGCCTTAGGGAATTCGGCACTGCTGGTGACTTGGTTATCTTCGTTTATCTTGCAGCCATCGATGATGTCGCTGTTGCCCTTTAGACCTATGCCAAGTGAGGATAGGAATTTTGGATGGTTGAGGAAAAGGCCTTTGAGCTTAAGGTTCGTTTGGTCACTTTCGTTCATCGAGCCGCTCTGACCGTTCACGAGGTCATACGGAAGTATTGGCGAGATGAAGAGACCAGCGATCTTGGCGTTATCAAAAGAGGCTTTGTCGTTTTCGACAGCAAACGCATAGATTGGTAACTGCAAAGACAGGCCATAGTCGCTTCTGAAGAGTTTCTCGTCGAAAGAGGCATTTCCCGTTTTGTAATCGATGATGAAGCAATATTTCTCGCCTTCGTAATCAAACGTTATGACTTTGTCATATCTGCCTGTGACCTTTATGCCATCAAGATTGATTTTGAAACAGCCTTCCGCAGTGAAAGAAGGATTCTGAAGGAACGCCTCGTATTTCTTTTGGAACTCAAGCGATTTGGCGCAGTAGCTACGGAGGTTCTCTATGAGGGCCTTCTCCTTAGGGGTGAAAGGCACTTTTACGTCATGTGGATTGGCGCCAGGATCAGGTGTTTTCCCCTCCTCATAAGAAATCGCTAAATCATAAGCTTTATTAAAATCGAAATCCTCACTGGTGTGATATAGCTCAAGAACCTTATGGAATATCGTTCCGATTCTCTGACCGAAGTTCGCCGGAGAATCATCCGCGTATATGACGTTGCCCATAAGATACTTGAATGGGCAAGAACGATAGACGATTAAGTTTGAGGCAGAATAGCTTCTTTTTGGATTCCTGCCCGCTTTGGTACCGGTGAATCTGTAATCGTAGGAGCGATAGCCTTTTACTTCGGAAACGTCTTTGTATGGAAGTCTTCTCTTATCGTCTTGAAGGTAATTCTCGTATTCGTCTTCGAGAGCGGCATAAAGGAATCCGCCTTTATCGTGAGCGTACTCATAAGGGCCATTCTCATCCTCTGCCACTGGATTATTGACACTCGCCATGTCGTATTTCTCAGCGAAACCGGAAGGGAAATGATTGCTTTCGAAACCGAGTTCGAAGAAGGTGATGAGCTTGAGATTATTGTTTTGGAGAAGTTTCTCGATTCGTTCGCTGTCATTAAGCGATTTGTCTTTCGAGGTTTCTAAGCCGATGATGGCTTTTTCCTTGTCGCTAAACAAACCGGATTCATTTGAGACGGAAGGATATGTTCCCATTGCGAAATTGACACAATAGAGATGCCCATCAAGAGGGCAGACAGGCTCATCAAGAACGGTTATGACATTCTTGTATTTGGTGTCGTAAGGTCTCTTGTCTTTGGCAATAGCATCGTAAATTGAGAGGGTTTTTGCTGGTTCTTTTTCAAAAACGACTGCAAATTCGCGGGCAAATCTCTCAATAGTGTCACCATCTTTCGAATCAGGGTATTTCTCCCTCATCAAGGTTATGGCTTCTTCCAAGCCTTTCTCTTCATAGGTTCCCCTAAAGAGTTTGTAGATAGGTTTGTCGAAGAGCCTCTCCCCGAGTCTATAGTCGATGGTGAATCCATACATCTTGTTGAACTCATTTATGAGAGGAGCGTATTCAGATGAAAGGCCGTAAACATAGATCTTAGAGATCGGTGTTTTATTCACCTCGATGTCATAGGCGATTTTGTTATAGACGAAATGAAGTTCTTCGTATGGGTCGACGAACTTGTTTAGCACATTCTCCTTTGGGTCCTTGTAATCCTCGAGCTCAAAACTGGTTTGAAGCATTCCAGGAACGTTACGGAGATACTTGAAGATGATGGTTTGGGCTTCGCGGTAATAACCGCTGACGATGATGTTGGCGCCCATGAAGGTTCTCTCAGGATAAGCCGTCTTGAAAAGAAGATGCTCTTTGATCAGCTCATCTCTGAGGTCAGCGTATTTTTTAACTTCCAATCCTTTGTCAAAGTCAGGAGCGCAGAAGGCTGTAAGCAAATCTTTAGCGACAAGATACTTGTAGCCTTTTCCTAAAAGGAAACGGAGCGCCCTGTCGTCATAGTTGTAGTCGAAAAGCGCCTTCATCTCTGGAAGGGTCATCACGACGAGATCGAGATATGGGTCCTCCGCTTTTTTGCGTAGGTAAAAATCCTTTCTCGAAGGATGGGCTATGACTATGTTTTTGACGTTCGGATTAAAAGAATAGGACATTTAATGTTTCGGTTTGTAGGCTCTCGTCGCCTTAACGGCTTCGACCCAGCCTTCATAGAGGGATTCGGCTTCTGCTTTCTCCATCTTTGGGGTGTAGCGTTTGGCTTCTTTGTGGCTAGCAAGGATGTCTTTGTAGTCAGTGAAGAAACCGCAGGCAAGTCCAGCGAGGTATCCAGCGCCTAACGCTGTGGTCTGGATGCACTTTGGAAGCGAGACTTCGCACTGGAGGATATCGCTTTGGAACTGCATGAGGAGGCAGTTGGCGGACGCTCCACCATCGACCCTTAAGGTTTTAAGCGGGAGACCGCTATCTTTGATCATCGTCTCAAAGACGTCTCTCGACTGATAGGCGATGCTATAGAGGGTGGCTCTAGTGATGTTATGACGATCGGCTCCACGGGTGAGACCGAAGATGGCGCCACGGGCATCGTCATCCCAATATGGGGTGCCAAGGCCAACGAAAGCTGGAACTACATAAACGCCATTGGTGTCTGGCTTTCTTTTCGCGTATTCTTCGCACATCGATGAATCTTTGAACCAATCCATCTCATCGCGAAGCCACTGCACTGCCGCTCCACCGATGAAGACAGAGCCTTCAAGAGCGTACGTGGTCTTGCCGCCGATTCTCCAACCGACTGTGGTAAGGAGTCCGTTCTTGGAGATGATTGGGTTCTCGCCGATGTTCATGAGCATGAAGCAACCGGTACCATAGGTATTCTTGCTATCGCCTTTGTCGAAGCAGCACTGTCCGAAGAGGGCGGCTTGCTGGTCACCCGCGACACCATAGATGTGGATGTGTCCGCGGAAGAAGCTCGCTTCGCCATAATCGGCAGAGTTATCAAGCACCTTTGGAAGCATGTTCTTGTTGATGCCCCAGATGGCGCAAAGCTCATCATCCCAATCCATCGTGAAGATGTTGAAGAGAAGGGTTCTAGAGGCATTGCTGACGTCGGTATAGTGATTGCCTTTGGTCATCTTGTAGATGAGCCAGGAATCGACGGTGCCAAACATAAGCTCGCCATTGTTCATCTTCTCCTCCGCTCCTGGAACCTTTTCCAAAATGAAGCGAATCTTCGAAGCGCTGAAATAAGGGTTGATTCTTAAGCCAGTTCTTGAACGGATGAACTCATCCTTGTCCATGTAGCGTTGGCAGATAGGCTGGGTTTGTCTAGACTGCCAAACAATCGCAGGATAGATGGCCTTGCCAGTCTTCTTGTCCCAAACGATAGTCGTCTCACGCTGATTGGTGATGCCAAAGCCCGCGACCTGTTCATAGGTGATGTTGGCTTTGATCATGAGCTCGTTGATGACGTCGACGGCGCTGACCCAAAGCTGATCAGGGTCTTGTTCGACCCAACCCGGTTCTGGATAGAGGCAATCAAGAGGGCGCTGGGCCATCTCGAGTTCTTCGCCTTTGTTGGAGATGAGAATAGCACGAGTCGAGGTCGTGCCTTGATCGATAGCGATTATGTATTTTTCCATGCTTAAATTATAGCCCTTTGTGCGAGCGCGTAGAAGAGTGGGCGAAAAGAAAAAATCCACGGGGGTTTTGCTGTGGATTTTCGCTGATTTTACTTCTTTAATGGGGCAAGCCTCATCTCGATGTCGTCAATCTCCTTGACGATATCTTTGGAGAGGACCTCACAGCCGTTTTTGGTGATGAGAAGGTCGTCTTCGATACGGACGCCGATATGCTTCTCGGCGATGGATAAGCCTGGCTCATCGCTGATGATCATGCCTGGTTCGAGCTTGAGTTTCTTATACTCTGGAGAGCATGGGATCTTGTATGGGTCATGGGTAG
>JAFXWH010000095.1:0-11081 GCA_017542885.1 Bacilli bacterium
CAACGCAGGCGTCACCGGACTTAAGAAATATTTCGATGGCAGCGAGATCCCATCTTGCAGACGTTTGACCAACGTCCAGAAGTGCATCCGCACCAACGACATCGAAAACGTCGGACACACCGCCCGTCACCACACTTTCTTCGAGATGCTCGGAAACTTCTCTATTGGAGACTATTTCCGCGATGAGGTCATACCGTGGGCCTTTGAGCTTCTCACCGATGAAGAAGTGGGCTTTGGCTTCCCAAAAGAGAAACTCTACATCACTTATAACCCTATGGATAAAGCCTCCCTTGACCTTTGGATCAAGCAAGGCATGATCCCAGACCATATGATCCCTCTCGAAGGCAATTTCTGGCAGATCGGCGAAGGCCCATGCGGACCGGATACCGAGATGTTCTTCGACCGTGGTGAGAAATACGATCCAGAACACCGTGGTGTTGAGATGCTTAAGAACGATGAAGAGAACGATCGTTATATCGAAATCTGGAACATCGTCTTCAGCCAGTTCAACGCAGTCAATGGTGTTAAGAGAGAAGACTACAAAGAACTCCCATCCAAAAACATCGATACCGGCGCAGGTTTAGAGAGATTCGCCTGCATCTGCCAAGAGACCCCAACCAACTTTGAGACCGACCTTTTCCTTCCTATCATCAAGGCGGTCGAGAAACTCTCTGGCAAAAAATACGCTGAGCCAAATCTCATGAGCTTCCGCGTCATCGCCGACCATATCAGATGCCTTAGCTTCGCTCTTAGCGATGGTGCCATCTTCTCTAACGAAGGCCGTGGCTACGTCTTAAGAAGAATCGCCCGCCGTGCCATGCGCTATGGCCAGAAACTTGGCATCAATGGCCCATTCCTTTCCAATCTTGTTGATATCGTCGTCGAGAAATATGGCGAATTCTATCCAAACCTCATCGAGAAGAAAGACCTCGTCAAGAAAATGATCCTCGGAGAGGAGAACAAATTCAGCCAGACCCTTCAGATCGGTGAGAAGAAACTCAAGAAGATCGTCGAAGAAAAAGGCTCCATCTCAAGTGAAGACGCCTTCCTTCTTTATGACACCTATGGCTTCCCGAAAGACCTCACCTCAGAAATGGGTCTTGAGCTCGGAGCCAAAGTCGACCTCGATAACTTCGACGCTCTCATGGAAGAGCAGAGGAAGAGAGCCAAAGAGGCCCGTGGCCAGATCGACTCCTTCAAGAAACAATCCAAAGACCTCATGGCCTTCAAAGAGCATAGCGAATTCCGCTACGACGTAGAGGAATCCAAAACCAAGGCCTTAGGCTTATTCAAAGACGGCGTTCGCGTTTCATCTATAGATGAAGAAGGCGAAGTCATCTTCGGTGAGACCCCATTCTATGCTGAGATGGGCGGCCAGGTCAGCGACAAAGGCTTTGTCTATGGCGAAGGCTTCGAAGGCGAGATCGTCAATGTCAGCAAAGCCCCAAACGGTCAGCATCTCCATGAGATTGTCATGAAATACGGCACCATCAAAGAAGGGGACGAGGTGAAAATCGTCCTCGACAAAGATAGGCGTCATTTAATCGAACGCAACCACAGTGCGACCCACCTTCTCCACAGTGCCTTAGGCAACGTCCTTGGTGAGCACGTCGATCAGCGCGGCAGCTTTGTCAACGAAGAATACCTCCGTTTCGACTATAGCGCCCCAAAGAAGATGAGCGACGAAGATTTGCTCGCTCTCCAAAGAGAAGTTAATGCCAAAATCGAAGAGGGCATCGAAGAAGTCACCGAAGTCCTTCCGATCGAGGAAGCCAAGAAGAAAGGGGCCGAGATGGAATTCGCCGAGAAGTATGGCGATACCGTCCGCGTCGTTGAATTCGGCGAGTACTCAAAAGAATTCTGCGGTGGCACCCACGTCAAAAACACCAGCGAAATCGGCTTATTCTTAATCAAATCCGATGAAGCTATCTCTAGTGGCGTCCGCCGTATCGAGGCTATCACCAGCCTTGGCGCATATTCCTACTTAAATAACCGTCTCATGCTCTTAGACGAGAACGAGAAGAGACTCGGTGCCAATGACGCCGACTTCAGCCGTCACATCAAGACGCTTATGGCCGACAAAGAAACACTCCGCAAGCAAAACGATCAGCTCAAAGCCAAGATCGCTGCGCTTGAAGCTAAAGAGATGGAGAAAAACGTCGACAGCGTCAATGGCGTCGCGTTCATCAAAGAAGTCAAAGAAGGTGCCTCCAGAGACGACCTTCTTACCTTAGCCGATACCCTCAAAGCCAATAAGAAAGACTATGTCTTAGTTCTTCTTGGCGGCAAAGAAGGTGCCAGACCTCTCGTCGCCATGGTCGGTGGCGAGGCCTTAAAGAAAACCAAAGCCGGTGACATCGTCAAAGCGATGGCCAAACGCCTTGGCGGCGGTGGTGGAGGAAGACCGGAAATGGCAACCGGCCAAGTCAAAACCTCCGATGGTTTCATCGAAGCCGTCGAAAGCCTTAAGGAGGGCTTCTAATGAAGAAGGTCCTTGGGCTTGATCTTGGCAGCCGCACCTGTGGCATCGCTATTAGCGATGTTTTGGGCATTGCCCATGGTCGTGAGAACTATCGTTTCACCGAAGGCGCCTATCGTCAGGTCCTTGCCTACATCCTTGAGTACCTCAAGAAAGAGAACGTTGGAGTAGTCGCTCTTGGCTATCCTCTCAACATGGATGGCTCCAAAGGCGATAGCGCGATCCGTTCCGAGCGTTTCAAAGGATCGCTTCTTAAAGCGGATCCAAACCTCAAAGTCTTCCTTGTTGATGAAAGACTCACGACCGTCATGGCCAACCGCTCGATGCTCGAAGCCGATATCTCCCGTGGCAAACGCCACAAGGTCATCGACCAACAAAGCGCGGTCATCATCCTCGAATCATTCCTCAATTCGCCAGACGCGAAAACCCTATGAAAGGAGCATCCAATGCTAGAAATCACCGACAACACCGTCATTATCACCAGAGATGATGGCACCGAAGACACCTGGAAGATCTATTTCTATTACCACAACCCAGACAGGAATAAGGATTTCTTTTTCCTCTTCAAGGAAGAAGATCCAGATAGCCTTATCGTCATGGCCAGTGAGGATCATGAGACTCTCATGGACGTTTCCGAGGACGAAATGAAGGAAGCCCAGGAGATGCTCAACACCTACGAGGAAGATCCTGACATTCAGGAGATTAAATAAAGAAACTTGTTTCTTAGCCCCATAGTCCATATAATCTAGGGGCGAAATTGGAGAACTAAAATGGCAGAAGAAAAAATTGAAATGACCCAAGCGGGTCTTGATGAAGTCGAAAAGAAATACCGCTACCTTCTTGACGTTGAACGTAAAGAAGTCCTCGAAGCTCTCGTCGCCGCTCGTGAACAGGGTGACCTTTCCGAGAACGCCGATTATACCGCCGCTAAGCACAAATTAGGCGAAATCGACGGCCAGATCGAGCAGTTACAGCACATTAAAGACGTTGCCGTCATCATCAATTCCAAAGATGGCAAGAGCAAGAAGATCAACATCGGCCACACCGTTGAATACCGTGAGGTCAAGAGTGGCGAGGTTAACACCGTCAAAGTCGTTGGCACCGTCGAGGTCGATCCACTTGCCAGCAAGAGTCCAATTCCATATATCAGCGGTAGATCCGCATTAGGCGCTGCCCTTATCGGTAAGGAAGTCGGCGACAAAGTCACCGTCGAGTGCAACATCCCATACGAAATCGAGATCCTCTCCGTTTCCTATCAATCTTCCGACAAATAAAAATTAGAGGCGACATCGCCTCTTTTTTTGTGCCTTAAAAAATTTTTCACGGTTTTTGCGAAAAATCGGACCGAAGCCTTCTATCTATTAAGTGAGGAGGCTTTTTATGTTCAAAACAATACTCATCGTTTTGGCTGTGACGATCGTCACCTTGATCGTTATGGCCTGTGTCGACAAAATCACGACCGAAATCGCCAAAGAAGGCGATGGTGAAGTTCTCGTCGCTTCCGATCCTGAGGGAATCGAGGTCACCTTATCAGGGGAAGTGGAGCTTGCGGGCACCTATTTATTACCTATTAATAGTACGCTCTTGGATGCAATCAAAGCGGCTGGCGGTGTCACGAGCAACGCAGATACGAAATGCTATGACACATCATTTATCTTAGATGGAGATATCGCTTTTTATATCGCGCCTATCTACGACAACACGGACACTTGCAACTCAAGCCCAATCGACAAAGCGTGCATCAATAGCGCCGATAAGGCCACGCTTTTAGCAAAGACCTCATTCAGCGAGAGCCAATCCCAGTCTCTCGTTAATTACCGCAATGAACACGGTTCGTTCCGTCGTCTTGAAGAAATTCAGAACGTGAGTGGCATCGGAGCCGCTACATGGGAAAAGAACAAGAAGTACATAAGTCTGACGGTCTGATTCTGAAACCTTATCTGACGCTTTTTGCTTTAAGCGGTCTGATCATCGGTTTCAACATTGGTTTTCACCTTTTCAGCCTTGCCGTAATCCTCCCTCTTTTGGTGTTGATTCTTTTCGTTTGTCCTCTAAGAAAAAGAGGGAAGATCGGAATGATCACTATGGGTGTTGCCCTTTTGATTGGGTTTGTTTTAGGCATACCTAAGACCAAAGAACGCGCAGACTACGGGATCTACGAAGGCATCGTCATAGAGAACAGGGAGAACTACTTCCTGTTCGATAGCGGTTTGCATCGCTATTACGTATACGAAAGAGATTGCGAGAGGGAAGAAGGGGACTTCTTGGCCATAACCGGGAAGGCAACCCCTTTAAAGATGACTTCTTATGAGGGTTATTTTTCCTTCGAAAGCTATCTCAACAAAAAAGGAGTCGATTATGAACTACATGCTTATGAAACGGAAGTTAAGTTCGCTAGGCCCTTAAGGCTTGCGTCCAAAGAGAATAAGTTCCTTAAAAGCTTTGAAGAACCGACGAGGGGGCTACTCTCGTCGGTCCTCTTTGGGGCTAAAGACTATTCGAATGATACGGTGGCCCTCGCTGCCAGTATGAACGCATTAGCGTTCCTAAGTGTTTCTGGTATGATCCTGTCCTTCTTCCTAAGGTTCCTCGATTGGTTCTTTAGACTAGGATTCAGTGATAAAACATCAGATATCATCGTATTTATCATCGCAACATTGCTCTTCCCTTTTGGTATCCACAAGATAGGTTTTTGGCGGGTATACCTAGGAAGAGCTAGCGCCCTGGCTTCAACAATAAGCGGGAAGACAACAACGCCTTTAACAAGGACATCAGTTATCGGAATCGCTCTCTTCCTCCTCAATCCGTGGAACGCTTTGCAAAGCGGTTATCTCATAGGGTTTGGGCTATCGATATTCATGATGCTGACCGCTGGTCATAGGGTCAGGTACAAAAGAAGAGACCGAAAGGCGATAGACACGGTTTATCTTCTTGTGTTCTTGGCGCCTTTATTCATCAAAGGTAATACCTTCCACGTAATGGGACCTTTGTATAGCGCGATGCTCATCCCTCTTGTTGGGCCGTTTGCAGCGCTAGGCTATCTGAGTTTCTTCAGCCTCCCGTTCGTTACCGTTCTGAATCTATATTCGTCGTTCTTAAACGGTACTCTTCAGTTTCTTGAAAACTTCGACTTAGTAGTCACGGTCGGACAATTCAATGATTTGATGATATTCATTTACTACTACGCGCTGGCTATATTCTTCATCATCATGGATCAGGGTAAAACCATCCTGGCGCAGCTCGTTCCATTGGCCGGAGTGGTGGCGTTCATTATCAATGTTTGCCCGCTCGTGAACTACGCAAGCAACCAAGTGACTTTCCTTAATGTTGGCCAAGGGGATTGCATCTTCATCCGAAACCAAAACAAAACGGTTCTTATCGACACGGGAGGAAACACCTCATTCGATATGGCGAAAGAGGTTGATATTCCTTTCCTAAGAGGGCAAAGAGTCTCAAAACTCGATTACGTCATCATCACTCATGGTGACGCCGATCATTCGGGCGCTCTTGAGTCTTTGAACAAGAACTATAACATCAAACATATCATTCGCGATAAGAGCAGTTTCCCGCTAACCATCGGCGATTTGCGGTTCATCAACTATAACGAAAACAATAGGGATACGAAGGAAGAAAACAACAATTCATTGGTCTTATCGCTAGAGTTCATGAACAAGAAATGGCTCTTTATGGGCGATGCTCCGGAATCCCTTGAGCGGCAGATAATCAAAGAACACCCTAATCTTGATTGCGACATCCTTAAAGCAGGGCATCACGGAAGCGATACCTCATCATGCGAGGAGTTCCTAAAGTGTGTTACGCCTGAAGTGGCTATCTTATCAGTCGGCAAAAAGAACTCTTATGGACATCCTAGTGACAAGGTTTTGGCCAGGTTCGATCGTCTTGGCATCAAGGTCAGGAGGACTGATGTCGAGGGATCGATTACTTATCGCCAGAATTTGTTGTTCTCAAGCAACTAAAGAGGACTTTAATGCGTTATAATGAATCAAATGATTCAAGTTATCTACAATCCTCAGAGCAGCATGTGCAAAACCGCTCTAAGGAAAGTCCTCAAAAACGATCTTCCTGAACGCGATGAGATGAACTATGTCGAGCTAGACATGGGCAAAGAACGTCTCATCGATTTAGCCAACGAATGCGAATCATTGCCTCTTGGTTACGACAAAAAAGCGGTCGTTGCTGAGAACTTCTTCTATTTAGAGAAAACGAAGACCAAACAGAAACCTCAAAAGGGTGATGTTGCTGATGATCTCCTTACCTTCTTCAAAAAACCTGACCCAAATATCAGCCTTTACATTTTGGTCTATTCCGAAGCGCTTGACGAGAATGGCGACTTCTTTAAGGCCTTGAAAGAAGGAGGGGCGAAGTTCACTGTTGTCAATTCCTTCGGTCCAGATCAGTGGCCGGTTGTAGTTAACAACTTCTTCGAAAAACGTAATACCAAAATCAATGCGGATGCAGTCAAAGAACTCATTTTGAGAGTGAACAATGACTACTCGGCTTTCCTTAACGAAGCCATGAAGCTTGTGACTTACGCCAACGGTGAGACCATCACAAAGCAAACTGTTGAGACGCTTGTCAGCAAACCTCTCGAAGAGAATATGTTTGAGCTTAGCAATGCCTTGACTAGAGGCGATAAGAAGAAAGCCCTAAATGTTTACAATGATTTGAAAGTCCACAATACGCGCGGTATTTCGTTAATGAATGCCCTTGTGAAGCAGCTGACTTTCCTCCATCAGGTCCAGTATCTAAACAACAATGGAATGAACCCTCAATCGATAGCCAAAGAGCTTGGTTGCTCAATAGGTCGAGCTAACGCCTCTTTATACTCTGTCCGCAAAATGAGCGACAAATGTCTTGAGAAGGCTATTGAGGATCTTTATCAAGCCGAACTGGGGGTCATGACTGGCAAAGTCGATGAAGATCTTGCCTTCAATCTATTCTTAGCCAATTTCTCCTTATGAGAATCTTAGTCGTAAGCGATACCCATGGCGATAACTTCGCCTTAGAGCAAGTTGCCTTAAGAGAGCCTGGTATCGATATTTATCTTCATGCAGGTGATGTCTGCGCTCCAAAAGAGAGCATCTCGCCTTTTGCCGCCGTTAGGGGAAACTGCGACGGTTACTTCCGAGAGGACTACAAACCGGTTTACGAATGCAAAACCCCATATGGCAAACTTCACATGGAGCATTACCCAATCAGGGATATATATGAGGCATCTCTTGAGACGGAAGGGGTCAAGATCTTCATTCATGGTCATACCCATGTAAGAGAACAGAGATGTGACGGTGGAATCTACACGTTCTGCCCAGGTTCCTTATCTTTCCCGAGAGATAACGACAAAGGCACTTATCTAATACTCGATATCACCGAGAATGAGGTGAAAGCCACCTTCAAAGAGATATAAAAAAAGAGCCGTGGTGGCTCTATTTTTATTTGTTTGAGTAAGCTTAGTTAAGCTTGCCGAGTTCCTTCTGGAGGTGGGCCTTTTTACGAAGAGCACTGTTGGTGCTGATGATGTTGGCCTGTCCGAGTTTGTCGAGAAGGGAAAGGGCTTCGTTGACGAGCTTGGTCGCTTCTTCTTTGTTGCCGGCGGCAAGAGCGGCCTCAGCCTTCTTGATAGCGGTGCGGGTTTCGGATTTGGCGGCGCTGTTACGCTCGTTGTTCCTTCTGCGGACCTCTAATCTCTTTTGTTCTGATTTAATGTTTGCCATATTACTTAGATTCCTTTTATTTGTGCGTCAGTTATTCTACATTTGATGACGCTTTTAAACAATAGTTTTGTTTACTTTTACTTTCCGAGCTTTCCAGCTGCTTTCTTGAGGGTCAAGACTTCCAAGGCGAAATCGTTGACGTTGGCGAGTTTGCCATAGAGTTCCATAGGAATGGAAACGCCGAAGGCAATCTCAAGTTCCTGGATCATCTGGATATAAGACATGGAGTCGCCTCCGAGGTCAATGTTCCAGATAGCGTCGTTCGCGATCTTGTAGTCTGGAAGGAGAAGCGTCTTAGCAAAGACCTTCTTGACTCCCTTGATGGTTTCCTGGACATCTTTGTCGTCGTATCCTTCGAAGGACACTTCGACTTTCTGTTTTGCGATGAAGTCGACGAAGTTCTCTGGATGCTCAGCGAAATCCTTCTTGACGGCGAAGCGCTTGGCTTTCATCGAGTTGGAGATCGGGATGCTCTTTTTGTAGACGTAGAATTCAGCGACTTTCTTTCCGCTTGGGATCTTGTCGTTGATTTCATCGAGCTTCTTCTTGAATTCTGGGAATTCTTCGCTGGCGACTTTGTTTCCGAGTTCGGCAACGAGGATGATCTTCTCGTCGGTTCCGCGGCTATATCCGAAGACACAGACGTGTTCGATTCCTTCGATTCCCTGGAAGTAGGTTTCGATCTCATCTGGGAAGATGTTCTCGCCATTGGCACCGATGATGGTGTCTTTCAAACGGCCTTTGATGTAAACGCGGCCGTCTTCTTCGATCTCGGCGATATCGCCAGTGGCCATGAAGCCATCTTGGTATTCAGCTTTTTTGCGGACACCACCGATGATTTCCTCGCTGTGGAGGTAGTCGCTCTTAATCATGAGTTCGCCTTGCTTCTTGCTTGGGTCATCTCTCTTGATCTTATATTCGACACCATAGAACTGGTGACCGATTGAGCACTTAAGTCTGGTTTTTACGTCTTTTGACAATTCGACGGAGCAGATACCGGCTTCAGTCATGCCGAATCCGTTGTAGAGAGGATAGCCAACGCCATTGATGATCTTCGCGGTCTCGACATTGAGGTAGCCGCCACCGGAGATACAGAACTGGACCTGAGGTCCAAAGACCTTTTTCTGAACGAATTTGGTCGCGAATTTGCTGCGGGCAATGATGCCAGCTTCTTTGGCACTGATCTCGCCAAGGTTGAAGGCGATGATCTTATTGAAGAGGTTCTGGGTTCTCTTGTTAGCCATGCTCATTGAACGGGTTAAGCCCTGAGCGACGGCATCCCAAACAAGAGGAACGGAGAAGATGTGGGTGCATTTGCCTTTTTTGCAAGCGGTCTTGAGGTCACTTGAACTCATACCAGCCGGATAGACGAGGGTCTTTCCATAGAAGCTAAACCACATGAGAACGACGTTGAAGCCGAAGATGTGGTGGAGCGGAAGCATCGCAAGGACATTAATCTTGCCCGGGTGCATGAGTGTGTTGGTCTCAGCTGGCATATTGTGGGAAGCGATGATCTGATTGCAGACGGCTTTGCCAGTCATAATCATGATCTTGATGTCGCCGGTGGTTCCGCTGGAGCAGAACATGGCTTCATCAGCCCATTTTGGTGAGAAAGAATCGACCTCAGGAGACTTTCTGATCTCATTGAGTTTGAAGGATGGAACGGAATATGGATCGAATTCGTTGACGACGATGGCCTCTGCTTTAGCCTGAACGAGGAGATTCTCGGTGTTGTTGTGCTCCAAGCGGGCATCGATAAGAAGGACTGGGTGTCCAGTCATAAGGATGGCCCAGAAGAGAAGAGGCCAATTTGGGGTGTTCCTCATCTTAAGTCCGACAGGGGAATTTGGGGTGAGATCCTTGAAGGCGCTGCTTAAGTGACGGGCTAAATAGTAGGCGTGCTCGCCGTAAGTCTTGTAATTGTAAGATTGGATTTTGCCATCTTCGTCGAAGTAGAGGACGGCTTTTTCATTGGCTCTTTTGGTGATGATGTATTTGAAGATGTCCTCGAAGCGCATGTTGGTCTTCTTAAGATCAAGAGCGCTGTCAACGAACTTCTGGCATTCTTTTTCGCTATAGTTGATTGGCATAATTCTTTATATTTCCTTTGTTCAATCTTTACTATCTTATTCCAAGAATAAGGTTAGGGCGAGTATAATTTGAAAAGAAAGAGGTGGCATAGTGATGAAATTCGAAAAACCAAGTGATGTCAAAGTGCTCTATTTGGGCACTCCAAAAATCGCGATTTACCCACTTCTTGCTTTGCTTGAAGAAGGTTTTAATGTTGTCGGTGTCGTCACCCAAGCCGACAAGCCAAACGGCAGAAGCGGCGAACTCACCGCTAGCCCAGTCAAAAAGATCGCCCTCAAAGCCGGTCTCCCGGTTTTTCAGCCAGCCAAGATCCGCAAAGATTATGAGTGGGCCAAAGAACTTGGCTTCGATGTCATAGTCTGTATGGCCTACGGCCAAATAATCCCAGATGAGCTTCTTAAGATGGCTCCTTTGGGCGCGGTTAACTTCCATGGCTCCTTGTTACCTAAATATCGCGGAGCCGCGCCTATGCAGCGCGCGTTAATGAACGGCGAATCCGAAACCGGCGTCAGCTTGATGGAGATGGTGTCCAAGATGGACGCTGGTGATGTCTATGAAACGAGCGTCATTCCTCTTGAAAACGTCGCCAATTACAGCGAACTCTACGAAAAGATGGGATCAGCTGCCGGCGAAATGGCTAAGCATGCCATTTTCAAATACGTCAACGGCGAACTCAAAGGCATTCCTCAGGATGAATCCAAGGTTACTTTCGCTGAGAAAATCAGTGTCGAAGATGAACACCTTCCATTGAATCTTAGTGTCAAAGAAACCATCAATTA
>JAFXWH010000096.1:0-5650 GCA_017542885.1 Bacilli bacterium
AAGGCTCCAAGATCGTTACTTCCACCACGAAGAGCTACGCTTACAAGAGTGCTGAGATCGGCGTCAACTACTACTACAGAGTCGCTTCCAGCACCGAAGATCTTGCTACTGCTCCTATCAAGACCAAAGCTTCTGCTTTGATCGCTCCAAGAAACATCGAAGTCGGTGGTGTCGTCAACTTCCGTGATATCGGCGGTTGGAGAACTTCCTTAGTCGAAGGCGGCTACATCAAACAGGGTCTTTACTACCGCTGCGGCGAATTCAACAAGACCAGCGCTGCCAACGCCAAAAACATCACTGCCGAAGGCAAAGCCCTCATCAAAGAGCTTGGCATCAAAGTCGATATCGATATGAGAGACTCCTACAGAATCACCGCCCTCAATGGCGTTTCCCCAGCTTCCAGCGATGATTGGGAGCTTGAGCTCATCGATGGCTCCATCCCATCCGGCACCGAAAGCACCCGTTTCTCCGGATTCGCCGATGTCTATAAGAGAATCTTCGATAAGATCGCCGAAGCCGATGAGGCCCCAATCGCCCTCCACTGTGCCAACGGCGCCGACAGAACCGGTATCGTCTGCTACTTCTTGCTTGCCCTTCTTGGCGTCAGCGAAGAAGACTGCGGCCGTGACTACTCCTTCACCAGATTCGCTGGCGAAAGAGACGTCGACCACACCGTCGAATTCGATGGCTGGATGAATGCCACCAAAGCCTTAGAAGGCGATTCCTTAGCCGAAAAGATGAAGAACCATCTTATGAGCAAAGGCATCGAGGAAGAGACTCTCGAGCACATCCGTGAGATCTTCATCCCTGGCTACCAGGCTGCCTAATCAAACAAATAATAAAGAACTGCCGAAAGGTGGCTCTTTTTTATGTCGATAATTATTGATTGCCAAAGAAAGAGACTATTGGTTTGAGAATCCAACCACAGCCTCTCTTGATTTTGGCTCGCCGAAAAATAGATAATGGAATCAATTAGGGAGGATTTATAAATGATATTGAGCCTTTTCCTTGTGACGCAAGCATCAATCCTTTCGCTATCCTTTCGCGAATGTAAATTCTCCGAAAGGAGCAGGCAGATCATCCAAGACGAAGTGTCGATGAGAATAGAGGATCAAGACGGGAGCGGATCGCGTTCAGGAACGCTGACACTGCAGGACAGCCGTTTCCGGAAATTGAATGGTGAATGGGTCTTTTCAGCCGATGCTACTGAACGTTATTGGGACCAAAAGTGGGGCACCTACAATTGCTATTCCTACGCGATGCAGAGATATGACATCGTGCCTGAGTACTTTCAAAGCATCGTTACTCCATACGAGGCAAGATGGTACCAGCCTGGCGTGATTTCGTCTGTGTACGATCCCACCTATAACACATTGACTGCCTACGAGCAGGCTGAGGCCGTCGTGAGCGATTTTGAAGTCATGGGCTACACGAACGTCTCGGCTTCCCTGTTCACCGGAACCTTGCCTGTCCTCGGAACGGATGAGGAGTTGATTGCCGTCAGGACAACGGAACCGCCTGGTTTCTACGATTACCATTTCATGCGCTATAACAAAGCCGACGGCTGCTGGTACCATAAACCAGGCGGTGGCGACGTCCTCAAATATGAATACGCTCTTTCTGAGCAACTGGTTTGGTCCGGTGAATTGCCATCTTTTAATCCGGAAAGCAACACTTATCCACAATACTCAAGCGACATTTGGCTCATAAAATACACGCGGCCCCCCGTTTTGTCCGTCTCGGCCGACGACGATCTCTATGAGTCGCTATACATCGACAACATCGGCGACAAGGTCGTCGTGCTCGACGTGGAGGATCCAGGCCACCTCGAGCTCAGCTTTTACAACGTCAACGGCTTCTCGGCTATACTGTATACCGAAGATTGGGACGCCCTTGGGGTCGCCACCTACAACCCGATCGAGGTAGACGTCGCCGCCGGACGCCATTACCTAGTCATGAAGAACTGGCGCTACTGCAACGACGTTTATGTGAGCGCATTGCTCTCACCTATTGTGGGAGGAACGCGCTCCTGCGACGATGGGCGCTCGTTCGCGATAGCGGAAAACGACCGCATTATCCTCGGCAGGATCATTGACGGATCGCTTGTCGAGATAGGCATCGAGCCAATTAGATTCCTAGAAGATGGACAGGAGGCGACCGGTTTATGAAGAAGAGCAAACTGTCTCTGCTCTTGCTGCCGTTGCTTTTGACGTCCTGCGTTACCGATTCTGGCAAAGAGAAATCGGGCTTTGTGTCTGCTGAGTCGTCGGAGATATCTCTCAGCAGCTCGTTCGATTTTGGGTCCGACCCGACCTCGACATACCAACGGGAAAGCGCCGATTTCATTCTCGTTAACCGATTCGACTACCGGGTCACCAGATTGCGGCCAAATGGAGACAAGGGGCTTTGGGGGCCGTCCATAGGCCTTCGCTTCGGAGACAGCTGGGTCGACGTCGAAGTCGTTGGTCAAAAGGACATCACTGCGGGCGTCAAAGGATCAAGCTCGGCAATCATTGGGCACGCTTACAATGATTACAACAATGATATCCTTCTCGATGGGAGGAAGTTCCCTGGCGTGGACGGCGAATGGGCCATGTATGCCTACATCCCGGAAAAGGCGTGCAGGAACCCGGGCGAAGCCTTCATACGCCTCATCTCGCATCCGAAAGACAATCTCGATGCGATTAACGGATACGCTTTGGTTGCCGTTTACCCAACGGGAGATCCGGTCGATGCCACAAGCGAGGAAGCAAGCATCTACCACGAAGAATACGAGAGCATTGCCCCTGGCCCCGTTTGGCTTGACTGGAAAACCGAACCGGTTGGGGATGGCGTCTCTTTCCCCAAGGTTAACGGCGAATACCAGGACGTTGACGTGAACAGGGTGAACGCCGCGCTCGACATCATGTGTGAGAACGCCAAAGGTCACTATTTCAGCAAAGCCTCATAAAAAGACTGACAAAAAGAAAAAAAGCCCCGTTTTGCAGGGGCTTTTGTTTTTTTCTTTATCGCTTATTCAGGGATGTAAGCGGTGAACTTCTTGACGCCGTCAACGACCTCGCCATCGATCTGAAGGGCGCATGGGACATCATAAGAGACCTCGAAGCGTTTGCCAGGGATGACTTTGACGTTCTTTGGATACTTCTTGACGTGGGTGCCCTTGAAGAGGGTTGGGAAGAGGAGAAGGGTTCCAAGTTTTCCTTTGCCGAAGATGGTGGCAAGGGTAAGCATACCGGAGTTACGCTTCTGCTCTGGGGCAACATTCATGCCTCCGCCATAGTAGCGGCCATGCATGGTGCTGCAGATATAGACTTTCTTAAGCTGGATCTCTTCGCCATCGTCGACTTTGATGGTGGCGTTCCTTGGGGTGAATCCTTTGAAGAGAAGACCGACGGTGATCTTGCCATAGTCGACTTTCTCACCTTTCTTCTTCTTTTCCTCGGCGACGACGCAGCACTGACCATCAATGCCGTATCCGATGCCGTTGATGAAGCGGTATTTCTTGCCTTCGATCTCAACGATAGGAAGTTTCTTGAGATATGGGTTGAGAAGGTAATATGGCTCATTGGCCTTGTCGCCTTCTTTGATGTCGTTAAGGAAGTCGTTTCCGGTTCCGCTTGGGTAGAGATAGAAGTTGCATGGGAGATTCTCAACATCAACGCGGTTGATGAAGTGATTGAGAGTGCCATCTCCGCCTAACATGACGACGTTGTCGTCTTTGCTAAGACCCTTGAAGAATTCCTCGATGTTAAGTTCGACCATCGAAAGAGTCTCAGGATTTTCGAAGCGCTTGGCAACCTCTGGAAGAAGCGCCTCAGCGTTCTCTTTTCCCTTTCCGCCGTCGGCGTAAGGATTGAAAAGCAAATAGTTTTTCATAGAATCAAACCCTCCTCATTAAGCTTTTCTGTGATAAGATTCATAGACAATTTGGCGATATCGACCGTGGACATATTCGCATAGTCCTCTGGATAGAGAGTGCGGAGGATGTTGAAGTAGACCTTCGTTTTTCTCCACGGGGTTCTCTTATGGATCTGGGCAGTGCCGTTAAGAGAGGCGATGACGATTGGGCAACCGCTTTGGACGGCAGCCTGGAAAGAACCTGGATGGAATGGGAGAAGGATGTCTTCGCCTTTATTTCTAGTTCCTTCTGGGGAAATGGCGATTGAGGCTTTGTCTTCTTTGATGAGATCGATGGCTTTGTAGATGCTCTTGATGCCTTCAGCGGCATTCTCTCTGTCAATCGGGATGAATCCCGCGGCCTTGATGAATGGGCCGGCAATCGGCATCTTGAAGTTGTCAGGTTTGGAAATATAGATCATCGGCTTTTCCTTGAGTGCCTTGATCATGACCATCTGGTCGAAGTTGGAGCGGTGGTTGGTGACGATAAGGAAACGCTGTCCCTTTGGGAGAAGCTCTTTTCCGCGCATGACGATCCTGACGCGGAGGACGCTCATGAGAAGGAAGTCATTCTGACGGACGAGCCAGAGATAGAACCTGCTCAGCTCCTTTGGGGCCTTCTTGTTTTTGATGAGCATCGCGTAGAGGAAAAGGATGGTCAAAAGAAGGAGATAGAGGATATAAAAGATCGGTACGGTCAAAGGGATGGCGATGAGAGCGAACCATGGACCGAGGTTTGTATAGAAGAGATAGCCAAACCAAGCGCTGATGCCTAGTGAGACTAGCCCATGAATAATGGTTAAAAGCATATAACCAATTTTAGCCTCTCGCACGCGTAGGCACAACTACAAAATATAGCGAACCACCAAGGAATAACGCGGAATTGCCAAAGAAATTTTCGTTTTGAAAATGCTACGATATAGTGTTCAAAAATTCAGACTAAGATTTATAATCTTCTAGAAGCCTTGGTAAAGGCTCAAAGGATCATTAACTAAACACTTATGCCACATTCATCAGTAGGAGGCTTTCACGGAGGAGGCTTCCACGGAGGCGGATTCAGCGGCCATCATTATGGACGCGGTGGTGCCCATAGCGGAATCACGATTTCCAGACATCATTTCCCTGGAGCCACAGCTTGGCTTTATTACACAAGCCGCGGAGTCCCGCACATCGTCTATAGCACGAGCGATATCACGACCATGCCCAAAGGGGCTGGAGTCTTTTCCTTTTTCCTTCTTGGTATTTTCGCTCTCGCACCTCTTGTCATGATGTTTGCGACCGGCGCCAAACACCCTGAACAAGTCATCCTTCCTTATAACAACACCATCGTTATCGAAGATAAAGCCAATGTCTTCACTCCTTCGGATGAAGCGAGGCTTGTGGAAGTTCTTAATGATTTCAAGAGCGTCTCCCATGTCGTTCCGGCTATCTATACCGTCAACAACAATTCTTTCACTGTTGACGCTTACACCGTTGGCACTGGCAACGCTATGCCTGTCTGCGGCAATACTGCCATTATGTCTGCCGACAGCCCCGGCACTCTCAATACCAAGCCCGCCGATGCTTCTGACGACGACAAGACCGATTACGATTGGGCAGAGTGGACTTCGCTCAATCCCAATCTTGCAACTGTAGAAGAGTCGCAAAAGTCGCTCTTCAATGCCAAGGTTACTATCAAAGACAACGCCTCCGCTGTGCTCCGTTGGACTGTTCACAAAAACGGCTGTACCGCCTACGACCAGGTAACTATCAG
>JAFXWH010000097.1:0-4464 GCA_017542885.1 Bacilli bacterium
CTTTTCGGTTGGTGACCCAGCCGGGAATCGAACCCGGGATTCAACCTTGAGAGGGTTGCGTCTTAGCCGCTTGACCACAGGGCCGTGCCACATATTAAAGCATTGACGCTCTAACTTTTCAATAGTGGCGAAGCAAATTTAATCAACTCTATCTTTAGATAGCGTTCTTTAAACGCTTCATGACCCTCTCTTTTCCAAGGATCTCGATGACCTCGTGGAGGTTTGGAGAGTCTTTCTGACCGGTGATGGCGATACGGATGATCTCAGCTGCGTCGGAGATGTTTCCTTTATAGGCATCTGGGTTGGCTTTGTAGTCTTTGTTGGCGATCGCGAATCCGTTAGCGGCAGCGACTTCTTTGACGCTGTTCCACCACTCAGACTCGCCTGCGCCATAAAGCATCTTATCGGCGACTTCGGACATGAAGGCCTTTAAGAACTCTTTGTCGTATTTCTCGTTGAATGGGAGTTCAGGATGTTTCTCGAACTCGTCATCGTAGAAGAACCAAGTGGCTGGCTCGATGTCACCATACTTGGCGTAGTCTTTTCTTGGGTTTGGACGGTCCTTCTCAATATTGAGGATCTTGGAGAAATACTCCAAATCGTCATCCATCTTCTTAAGAAGGGTTGGGGAATTCTTCTCGGCCCATTCTTTGACCGCTTTGAGGAGCTCCTCTTTTGGGGTGGCGGCAAGGACTTCCTTGCAGAAGTAATTGAGCTTGCCTTCGTCGAAGAGGGCGCCATCTAAGGACATCTTCTTGAAAGCGAAGGTGAATTTGCTCACATCAAGGGACTTGTTGGCGATGGTCCACTCCTCGAAGTTACTGTTGGCAATCGACATAAGGTAAACGAGAAGTCCTTTTGGAGGATAGCCGGCCTTAAGGAAGTAAGAGACGGCGGCCTCAGGATCTTTTCTCTTAGAAAGCTTTCTCTTGTTGCCATGGTCAAGCTTCATGATGACTGGCAAGTGGGCATATTTTGGGCCTTTCCAGCCTAAATCGCGGAAAAGCTGGATGTGGATTGGGGTAGATGGGATCCATTCCTCACCACGGGTGACGACAGTCGTTCTCATGAAATGGTCATCGACGACGTGGGCGAAGTGATAGGTTGGGAGTCCATCGGACTTCATGATGACGATATCGACATCGTTGTCGGCGAGTTCGAGCTCACCTCTGATGGCATCCTTGAATTTGATCTTCTTATCGTGGTCGCCCATCGATTTATAACGGATGACCCATGGGGTTCCGGCTTTGATCTTCTCGATCTGCTCGTCGACGGTGAGCTTACGGTCTCTCGCATATGGGCCGTAGTAGCCTGGGAGGATCTTATTGGCTTCTTGGAAATCTCTGATCTTCTGAAGGTCTTCTGCGCTGCAAAAATCTGGGTAGGCTTTTCCTTCGGCGATGAGGTGTTTGATGACAACCTTATAGATATCGGCACGGACGCTTTGCTGATATGGGCCATAAGCGCCTTTATCGCCATTAGGGAAATATCCTTCGTCAGCAATGATGCCGAATTCGGCAAGCTGGTCGATGAGCTCGTCAGCGCTGCCGGCGATGGTTCTCTTGGTGTCGGTATCCTCTAAACGGAACATGTAAACGCCTTGGCTTTGCTTAGCGTACGTATAAGCAATGAAGGCGGTGAACAAAGAACCGGTATGGAGGAAGCCAGTCGGCGATGGGGCGAAACGGGTCACCTGAGCACCTTCTGGAAGATTACGTAACGGGTATTCTTTCTCAAGGTCATCGATGGTCTTCGTGACGTCTGGGAATAATAAGTTTGCGAGGTCTAAATAGGTTGCCATAAGTGTCACTCCTTAAAGAAGCGAGAAGATTATAGAACACGTACGCGCGAAAAACCACAAAAGTCTAGCGAAAACCGCTTGCACTTAGATAGTGAGTTTCATATAATACTACTCGCGCCACAAAAGGCGATGCAGGTGTAGTTCAATGGTAGAACATTACCTTGCCAAGGTAAATACACGGGTTCGATTCCCGCCACTTGCTCCATTAAAAAACAATCCCGATTTGCTCGGGATTTTTTATTTTTTAAAGAAAAAGAAGGCCGTTTTGCAGGCCTTCTTTGGTTTTTATAAGAGTGCGAGGTAGTAGTATGCCCTCTCTACGCGTATTGAACGAACGATGCCGAACACTGCCATTCCAAGAATGATGCCGCCACCGATCGCAATCGCGAATCTGATCCAATCGTCTTTCCTGAACTTCGCTTTTCTTCTGACGACGAAGATGGAGACGAAGTAGACGACGGAAATGAGGAAGTAGGCAAGGGCGAAGATAAGGAGCATGTAGGCCTGCCAATAGCCATTTACGATGACCTCATCCGTGAAGAACTCGGTCAACAAGGCGAAGAAGAGCATGAACGTTAAGGTCAAGGAATTGACGACGCCGAATCTCTGAGGGATGACGGTTCCAAGATGCTCGCTCTTGATTTTTCTGAACTCGAAGAAGGCGAGAAGGGTCATACCTCCCCAGAAGATAAGCTGGAGAAGGAGAGCAGACATGGAAATCCAGAAGGTATCGATCGCATTGCCGTCTATATCGACGTGGTATCCTATGACAGCGGAAAGGGCGTGTTCAAAGACCTCAGTCTGGGAGAACCAGTTGACCGATGATTGGGAGATCCAGCTGTATGAATCAGGATTCAGGATAAGAGCGTTCAGAAGCGCTGGGAAGGAATTCACGATGAGGATCATGACGATAGCTTGGAAAGTGCTATTGGAAACGCTCACCGCGAATGTGCTGGCCAAGAAGGTGATGACGCAAGCGAGGTAGAGAAGAGGGAGGCCAAGCATCGAGGAGCCAAAAGTTCCTAAGATGCCGGTGCCGTTTCCCAAAACGAAGCAAAGGAGCCAGCCGACGAAATAAGCGCCAACAAGAAGGGCGGTGATGACGGCAAGGCCAAACAAGAGTTCGGTGAAGAAAGCCTGTCCCCTGGTCATTGGCATCGAAAGGATGATGTCGCTTCTGTTTTTGCTGAAGTAACGGTTATGCATGATAAGCGGGAGGAGTCCCGATAAGAAGATGCAGACCACGCCCGTTACGAGGATGTAGACCGAATAGCCGATCGTGCCCATGAAGAGCAAGACGCAGAAAACGTCGACGACGAATGGGATGACGACAAGGAAGACGGCGAAGAGAGTGATATAAACCGTGGCGATAGGCCAGAAGCTCTTCATTAAGTATTTGAAGTATCTCGTGTTCATAACATTTCCCTCTCTTTGTTGTAGATGAAGGCTTCTTCGACCGTAAGTGGAACGATGTCGAGCATAAGAGGATTATACGGGGCGAAGAAGGCGCGGATCTTCACTTCGGTCTCATCGGTCACGACGACAAGGAAGTGGCCATCGCGTTTGACCGCGAGAGGCTGAAGGGCGGATAAATCCTCTGGGACTTTATCGCCAAAGGCGAGATGGACCTTATGGAGGTTCTTGGCCTGGACGAATTCATCGCTGACCTGGCCATTGTCGACAAGGGAATAAGAGTCACAGATATCACCGAGCTCACGAAGTGAGTGAGAGGCGATGATGACCGTGGTCTTTGGGTTTTTGGCGATAAGCTCAATGAGGTCTTTCTTGAATTCGTTACGGCTATATGGATCAAGTCCGTCAAAAGCCTCGTCGATGAGGATGATGTCGGCATGCGAGGCAAGGGCGGCGGCAAGATAGGCCTTTCTTCTCATGCCTTTCGAGAAGGAATTGAGAGGCTTATCGATGTTGACCTGATAACGGACGAGGTTCTTCTTGAATTCCTCTGGGGTGAAGCGATCAAAGAAGCATGTGTAAAGCATGGTCAGATCTTTGATGTGGGCGTTCTTGCCATAGAATGGCTCATCGGCCAAGAAGAAGATCTTGGCTTTGGCGTTTGGGCTCTCAAAGATCTCTTCCCCATCGAGCCTGATGGAGCCAGAGTCCGCTTTAAGAACGCCGGCGATGAGACGTAGAAGCGTCGATTTGCCTGCGCCGTTCTCGCCGACGAGTCCGTTGATGGAGCCGTCATGGATCTTGGCGTTGCAATTCTTAATGACGATCTGGCCGTCGTAGGACTTGGTCAGATTGGATATCTCAATCATTGCTTTTTCTCCTTTTTAAGTTTTTCGATTGCGGTTTCGATTTGGTCAATGCTGACTCCACTGGCGAGAAGATTGATCAAAGCCTCCTCAACATAGGATGGAAGTTCCACCTTTTCTTTTCTCCAGCTCTTTTCCTCTGCCACATAGATGCCTTTTTTAGGAAGCGTCACTAAATAACCCATATCCGTCAAAGCAAGGAAAGCGCGCATGACGGTATTAGGGTTGATGGTCAAAGAAAGAGCAAGCTCACGGACGGAAGGAAGCTTCTCCTGTGGCTTGAGAATACCCATCTCAATGTAGAGTTTGATTTGGTCAACGATTTCCTCGAAGATCGGTTTTGTTCCAGTGAAATGAATCTGCATTAATTGTACCAACTGTACC
>JAFXWH010000012.1:0-3559 GCA_017542885.1 Bacilli bacterium
AGCAGCAGAAGAACGTCCATTATTTTCCTGGCCATATGGCCAAAGCCCTCCGCGAGATGGCTCCTTTCGTCAAGAACGCCGACATCGTCGTTGAGGTCGCAGACGCGAGAGCGCCTTTTTCGACGCGTAACCCGATGCTTAGCGAGCTCATCGGAAGCAAACCTCATTTGATTGTTCTCTCCAAAAACGACAAAGCTGATACATTGGTTACCGCCAGATGGATCGCCAAATATAACCAAGAGGGCATCACTTGCTTCGCCAGCAACCTCAAAGGTGAGAAGGTCTTCAAGGTCCTCAATGAGATGAGCGAGCCTCTCGTTCTTAAGAAACGCGAGAAAGAGAAGAAGCTCGGCATGAAGAAACAACCTCTCAAGCTCCTAATCGTCGGCATCCCTAATGTCGGTAAGAGCACCCTCATCAATAACCTTGCGGGCAAGCGCGTCGCAAGGGCAGCCAACACCCCAGGCGTCACGAGAAGCGAGCAATGGATTAAACTCTCTGGAGACTTCGTTTTGCTCGATACCCCAGGTATCCTTCCAATGAACTACGAAGGCCCGTTGACCGCCAGACGTTTAGCCATCCTTGGAAGCATCAAAGAAGATGTCCTTCCTCTTGATGAGCTATATCGTTTCTTATTCGTCTTCTTACGCGAAAATTACAAAAATTGTCTGCAAAACCGCTACGGAATTGAAGACTTAAGCAAACTCGAGGCTGAAGAAGTCCTCGAAATCGTCGCCAAAAACCGCGGATATCTTTTGAAGAACGGAACCTTCGATTATGCGAAGGCGACATCCTCAATCTTCAAGGATTTCCAAGAAGGCTATTTCGGCAAGATCAGCTTGGAAAGACCATAATGCTCAACAAAGAGAAAGAGTTCTATTCATCTTCCTGCAAACTCATTGTCGGAGTCGATGAGGCAGGGCGCGGTCCTCTTGCGGGACCTGTTTTTGCCGCAGCTGCGTTATTCGCCCCGGACTTCGAAGACGACCTAATCGACGATTCCAAGAAACTGACCGCCAAGAAGCGTGAAGCCCTTTTCGACATCATCAAGGAAAAGGCCCTCGCATACGGAATCGCCTCCGTCAGCGCGGACGATATCGACAAGTACAACATTTATGAGGCCACCAAGATCTGCATGAAGAAAGCCATCGAACAGATCGGAATCGACTATGACCTCATCATCACGGACGCGATGCCTCTATATGTGAAGAACAAGAAGGTCATCGCCATGATCAAAGGAGATGCCCAGTGTCTTAACGTCGCTGCAGCATCAATCCTTGCCAAAGTAAGCCGTGACAGATATATGGATGAGCTTGATAAGCAATATCCTGAATACGGATTTGCCAAGCACAAGGGATATGGAACAAAAGCCCATATCGACGCGATAAACAAATACGGCCCGATTGATCACGTTCATCGTAAGACATTCGCGCCGATCAAATACCTTTTGGACGACAGCCCAAAACTTTGTTAACGATTTTTCGGAAAAATTAGGATTCCCGCCATATATGAATTGTGGAGGGAACCCATGTCAATTCTTAAACCTAATCAGATTCTTCATTATCTCGCTCTCAAGTACGAGGGCGATTGGGATAAGCTAACCCAAGCCGTCAAGGACAAGGAAGTTCCGGACGAAGAGCTTTACGAGAAGCTTTCTTCAGCATGCCAAAGCAAATACGTGACGATCCTTGATCCCGAATATCCTTTGGCTTTGAAACAATGCTACAAACCGCCTATCGTTCTCTTTTACTATGGTGACCTTTCTTTGATGCGTGACGATTCAAAGTGCGTCTCCTATGTTGGTTCAAGAGATTCAACGCCTTATGGTAATGAGATGGCTAGAACCATGTGTTCTGGGCTCTCAAAGTATGGGTACAGGATTGTTAGCGGACTGGCCCGTGGAATCGATGTAGCAGCCCTTGTAGCGGCCTTAGACAGCAAAGGAGGGGCTGTTGCCGTCCTCGGAAACGGGATCGATTTCTGTTATCCAAGCGAGAACACGCCTGTATATGAAAGGATCAAGAAGGAAGGACTCGTCATTTCGGAATACCCAGGGAAGACTAAACCAACTCACGAGACTTTCCCTTTAAGAAACCGCATCGTCGCCGGTTTATCGAAAGCAACGGTCGTAGGGGAGGCATCAAGAAGAAGCGGCACTCTCATCACCGTTAATTACGCTTTAAGCTCTAACAAAGATGTTGGATGCGTTCCTTATCGGGCTAATGAAGATAGCGCCTGCAACGCCCTCATAAAAGACGGAGCTTTTATGGTCGAAAGCCCAGAAGACGTCCTCTTAATGATGGGTGATATCAGGGGAGAAAGAGAGCGCCTAAAAAGGTAAAACACCAAAGATTGCCATGTGCTTTTGACATGTTTGGCTTTTGCGTGAGCGCTTACATGAGTAAAATATCTACGAAAAAGAGGATATTTTCCCATGAACAAAAAAATTATCTTTCCTATGCTTGCTGTCCTCGCATTAGCAGGATGCACAGGCGAACCACAAGTCCCAGCCATGGACTCTGAGGAGATGGCTGCCTACATTCCAGCCCTCACTCTTGAAGGTCTCGACAATGTCAGAGGCAACATGTATCTCCCAGAAGAAGTCGATGGACTTGCTGTCACTTGGAGCTGTGATGAGCCGAGTATCATTCATTGCGAAGCTATCGGCGATATTGCTCCTGGCTCAGTCGAGAGACCTTTAGCGGACACCGAAGTCATGCTTACCGCCTCCATCAAAAAAGAAGGCAAAGTCGGTAAATTCACTCAGAAAGTCACCGTCAAAGGCTTAGACCGTGAGCTCACCGAAGACGATTACGTCGGTTACCTTCTCGTCACCTTCACGGGTGAAGGAAGCGCCAACGGCGAACAAGTCTACATGTCTTTAGCCCCAGAGGGCCAGGGATTCAACTTCCAGTCCTTAAACGGAAACCAGCCAATCCTTTCCTCGATCGCTAGCGAAAAGGGCGTCAGAGACCCATTCGTCTATCGTTCACCAGAAGGCGACAGGTTCTTCATCATCGCCACCGACCTCAAAGTCAACAACAGACCTGAAGGCGGATGGAGAAACACTCCAAAAGGCTACACTTACCCAACCGTTAACGGTAAGCACACTCTCATCCTTTGGGAAACCGAGGACCTTACCGATTGGGGCGATCCAAAATACATCGAAGTCGCACCAGAAAACGCCGGTATGGCCTGGGCCCCAGAGATGACTTGGCACGAAGAGACCGGCCAGTATGTTATCTTCTGGTCCAGCTGCATCATCGATGACCTTACCTTGCCAGATGATCAGAAAACCAAAGTCAAAGGCGACGCCGTCTACTACACGACCACCCGTGACTTCGAACACTTTGGAGAGACCAAACTCTTCATCGATAACCAGACCGATGGTGTTCCAGAGAACTCCAACCATCCGAATGGCAGAAACATCATCGACGCTACCTGCACCAAGATCGGCGACCATTACTACGCCATCACCAAAGACGGTGACAACGGCGACAGAGATGGTGGCATCCGTGTCTTCAGAAGCGACGATATCCTTGACTATGAAGCCTGGGAG
>JAFXWH010000098.1:0-4495 GCA_017542885.1 Bacilli bacterium
CACCACTCCTCGTAAGTACGCTGACCTCATCGGTTCCCTCTGCGACCTCACTTCCGGTTCCGGCGACAAAGGAACCCCAATCGTCTGGATCAGAGGCTACTTCGATAACATGACTTCCGGCAACTAAGCCTAAGAAGAAAAACAAAACGGCATCTCACGGTGCCGTTTTTTTATTCGATGTATTTTTCTGCTTCCTCTAGGGAATTGAGAATCAAGGCTTTCGAACCATCTTCTAGGACTTTTCTTGTTTGGTGGCCCCTAGCGATGAGAATCGTTTTCGCCCCTACTTCTTTGGCTACTTCATCATCATGGAGAGTGTCCCCAATAAAGACGGTTTTTGCGGGATCCGTATGGGTTTTGCTGAAGAAATCCTTAGCAATTCCAACTTTACTTGAGGCGTATTCGTCGCTGATGCCAAGGATATGATCGAAATATCCTTCAATGCCAAGCATCTTGATTTGGTAAAGGAGCTCAACTTGTTTTGTGGCGCTTAAGCGGATTAGGCTCTTCTTCCCCTTGTGCTTATTTAAGAAAGCGAGAAGATCAGGGAAGACTTTGACGAGACCAAAATTCTCCCTATATCTTTCGACGAAGTATTTCGCGAGTTCGGTAAAGTCATCTTTCCCTTCCGGGGGAAGGACGAAACCAACCTTCTTGTAATATTCGAACACAGGGAAAGTGAAATATGTTCGGTATTCCTCAAGGGTCACCGTCTTATGTCCTTGCATGGTTAGCATTTCGTTCAAGACATCTTTGGTATACCAAGCATCATCGATGATGGTCCCGTTGAAGTCGAGGATTATCGTGTCGCAAGAATACTTCTTTTCCATATCGTCTACTGCAAAAGCGTTTCTATAGAAACGACACCTTTGAAAAGTTCTTCTAAAGTCGTTCCTAAAGCAGCGGCCAAACGGCTTAAAACAAGGACGCTTGCATTCCTCTTTCCTAACTCAAGTTCAGAGAGATAGCTCTTTGCCATATCGGCATCAGCGGCAAGCTCAACCTGGGAAAGGCCTTTTTCTTTCCTAAGAAAAGCGATACGGCGGCCAAGCTGCCAAAGGACATCGTTCTTATTTTCCATTCCTTAGCTCCTCCGCATGAGCGTGAACATACCTAAGAAGGTGATTGACGTTGCTTTTGGATATCTCGGTGTTGAGTTCTTCGCTTAAGAGTTTTGAGAGCTCATCTAAAGATGCATCTGGGTTTTTCACTCTCAATTCCATCAAAGCCAATAGCTTTGGATTAGAGATATTCTCTTTGCCTTCTTTCTCAAAGAGATAATTGATCTCATCGATCTGGCGTTTAGAGGCAAGGACCACTCTTCCGTAGTTCGCGGTATCAAGGTTGCTGAGTCTATTGCCGATGCTAGAGAAGTCACGGCTGATACGGACATCCTCGAAAGCGAGGCACTGATCCTTTGCGCCCATGAGGACTAAGAAGTCGCTGATCTCGTCTCCCCTCTTAAGATAGAGAACGAATTGGTTCCTTCTTTTGCTTAGCTTGCAAGAGAAAGGATGAGGCTGATATTTGGACCAGATTTTTAATAAAAACTTTGCAAATCCTTCATCTTTTACGCAAATCTCAAGGTGATATGAGCGGGATGCAGGGTTATTGACGGAACCTCCTGCGAGGAAAGCTCCTGTTAGATAAGCGGCAACCTCTTCGGATGAGGAGATAACGTTCTTTGGTTTCTCAGGGTTGAAGAAATCGACCTCAAGGTCTTCGAGGATCTTGCCTGCCTCATCATCGACGATGACGTGATAGACCATCCTCTTAAGGAAGCCTGCGCTTCTGGTATAGGCGAATCTGACGTCGACGCCATAAAGCTCATGGAGATATTGATAGACGCATTTGGCAATCGCGCTGTTTTCGCTAGAAAGCTCGAGGCCTTCTTGCTTGCCTCTGATTCTTAGATATCCATTGATGCGGACAAACGAAGAAAGAAGCGCCTTCTTCTCAGAGACCGATCTCTCGGCTTTGGCGCTTTCTTCCTTCACAAGCCTTGCGAAGGAGATGGATTCATGAGCGGCCACTAATTGGCCTCCTCGTTGCGGCTAAGTTCACGATGCGTGATGGTGCACTTGTATTTGTCTTTGTAGTGATCGTATAGGGTTTGGGCGATATAGACGGAACGGTGCTGTCCTCCCGTGCAACCGACATTGACGGAGACATAGCCTTTCCCCTGCTTAATCATCTCTTCAAAGAAGAGGTCAAGGTTAGAATATAGGCCATTAAGGAACTTCTCTGTGACTTCGCTCTTCTCAAGGTACTCTTTGATAGGCTCATCTAAGCCCGTGAGAGGACGGAGTTCCTTAACCCAATATGGGTTAGGAAGAAGTCTCGCATCGATGACGATTTCGCTGTCTCTTGGAAGACCATATTTAAAGCCGAAGGAAGAGAAGAAGATGAAGAGCTTCGATTTCTCTTCTCCGATGATGGTTCCGGCATAAGCACGGAAGTATTTCTCGCTCATCGAGGTGGTGTCGATATAAATATCGAAAAGAGGCCTTAGCTTATCCATGATTGAGCGGTCGTTGGCGATCGCTTCCTCTAGGGTAAGACCACGAGGCTGCATTGGGTGGATGTGACGGGTAAGGCGGAAACGGGACATAAGCCCATCGAAAGAGCAATCAAGGCCCCAGGTCTTTAGCTCAACGCCTTCCTGGTTCTTGATGACGTTAAAGATCTTCTCGAATTTGTCTAAGTTGACGAAAAGGGCGACCTTTCCGTATGTCTGAGGATCGTTTTTGAAAACGTCGATGAGGGATTCTGCTAAAGCGAAAGGAATCTGCTCAACGATGTAATAGCCTAAAGACTCCGCCACAGAAGCGACGGTCGTTTTGCCAGCGCCTGAGCAACCGGTAACAAGAAGAAGCTTGATCTTTTCCTCAGCCATTATTTCTTCGCCTTTCGCACATATTGTACCGCGCTTGTGGCCGCGATGGCGCCATCTGATGCTGCGGTGACGACCTGACGTAATGTTTTGTCGACGATATCCCCTGCCGCATATAAGCCTTCGCAAGAGGAAGCCATATTGGCATCGACCTTGATGAATCCCCTATTGCTCTCGAGTCCTAATGGGGAAAGGAAAGCGGATGCGCTCTTCTCTCCGAAGAGAGGGAAAACGACATCGGTTTTGATTTCGAAAACCCCGTCTTTTCCTTCGCATTCGATGGAAGATAAGGCGGATTCGCCAATGATTTTTGAAATTTTGGTGCCAGTAAGAAGGGTGACGTTATCCTTAGCAAGAAGCGAATCAAGCATCATCTTCTCACCTTCGTATTCTTCTTCTGGGGTAATGAGGTAAAGCTTGCCGACAATGGCCTGGAGATAGAGAGCCTCCTCTAAAGCCTGGAAGCCTTTGCCATATATGACGGCGGTTTTGCCTCTATAGAGAGGTCCATCGCAAGTAGCGCAGTAAGAAACGCCTTTTCCAAAGAGATCCTTCTCTCCTGGGATGGTTGGGACGTTGGATAAGCCAGTCGCAACGATGATGGCTAATGACGAATAGGTTTCGTCTTCTGTGACGGTGATGAAACGACCATCTTCTTTGTGGACATTTTTAACTTCGCCGTACGTGGATGAGACACCAAGTGATTCGGTACTCTTAAGAAGAGACATGGCGAGATCGAAGCCGTTGGCGTTTGGGATGCCTGGGTAATTTCCGACTTCGTGGATGTTGAGGAGCTTTCCGCCTGGGGCAGATTTCTCTAGCCAGACGAAAGAGGCGTTGGCTCTAGCCAAATAGAGAGCAGCCGAGATACCGGCTGGACCCGCTCCGATGATAAGGATGTCAGTATTAACCATCTTTATTCAGACTGCGTTTCTAACGCTTCCTCCTTTTTGTTTTTATCGAAATACTTTTCAGCAAAAATTGGCATTAATGATAAGGCCGCTCCTAATATGGCGAAGGCGATCATTAAGAAGAAGCCATATGAGAGGTTGACATACTGTTCATTGGCTTCGATAGTGTTTTGGCCAAAGATCATAAGAACGGCGGAGATTCCCGCAAAAGACATGCCTCCGATTGAGAAGTATCTCGCGAGTTTCTCTTTGCCTTCTTTCTTTGAGAAGACGAACACAAGGATGAAACAAATCAAAGAAAGGGCAAGAAGGGCATACGCAACGATGTAAATAGGTGTCTTGGCCATAACCTCAAACCCAGTGAATGGGGTGACTATTCCACTGCCATCTTTCTCGGTCGATAAAGAAACGCTCTGGAGAAGAGGGAAAAGAAGGGTCGATAGAATGACAATCGATGACCAAAGAGGAGTCAATCCCTTGTCTTTCTTAGCCTTGATAGCCTCATATAGATGGAAACATAAGATACCACCTACGCCGGTGATGATGTAAATAAGGGAATTCGAGATACTCCAGCTGTTGTCAGAACCCATGTTGAAGTTAGAGTCTCTCATCGGCTCAAGGATGATGCGGACAAGCCCATACCAGATGAAATAAGCGAAAAGCAAATCACCTGGGGCAAGTTTCTTCTTAA
>JAFXWH010000099.1:0-4088 GCA_017542885.1 Bacilli bacterium
CTTGTGGCCACCAAAGAAAAAACCGCACGGGGCGGTTTCTTATTTCTTGGTTTTCTTCTTCGTAACCTTTTTGGCCTTCTTTTTCGGTTTGCGTCTTGCTTGCTCTTCTTTGACGAGCTTAGAAAGGACGTAAAGGTCGTGGTCGCTTAAGGAAGCGCTTGGGGAGATAAGGCCTCCAGGGCCTGCCATCCTCTTATATATGAAGTCACCGATTGAGGCATACTCAGCGAGTTCCTCTTTCTTGGCCATTTCTCTTTTTGGTTTTGGTTCGGCTGGTTTCTTTTCCTTAACGGTCTCTAGTTTCTCAAGATATTCCTTGATGGCAGGGATAAGGTCATTCATGTTGATCGAGGAATCCATAAGGATGAAAGGCTCGAACATGATGAGGTCGTCCGCCAAAACATCAGGGTATACCCCTACCCACTTGGAAAGCATGTCCAAGGTGACGTATTTCTTGTTCTTCTTCTCAAGAACGGAAAGAGTTCGCTTGAGGCGATAAAGATCAGGTTTCTTTTCCATATACCTTATTGTAGCGATGAAGAATGTAAAAAGGAAAGGCAGATTATGTTTCCTTGGAGGTCTTCACTCAAACAAGTCAGAATGCGACCCCGTTCGGAATAAGAATAGTTCTAGCTCCTCATCATCAATACAGTAAATCAGAAGCCAATCCGGCTTTACGTGGCATTCTCTAAAATCACGGTATTCGCCCGTCAAAGGATGATCGCGGTATTTCGGATCCAATGTCTCTTGATTTGCGAGTTTGTTGACGACTTCTTCAAGCAAAGACAAATCAAACCCCCGCTTCTTCGCTAAGCGGAGATCTTTAAGGAAACGGTTTGAACGAACGATAGCTAACATTAAAGCTCTCCTAAAATATCTGCGAATTTAGAATTACGCTTATATTTCTCTTTGTCTTTCTTCATTTCTTCATATTCAGACAAAGCGGCTTTTGTCGTCTCGTTTGGTATATCAAGGCGAATCTCAAAAGGTATTCTCTGCTCACGAACTGACTGTTGAAGGAAAAGAGAAATGGCCGTCGATAGGTCGAGACCAAATTCGGAGAACAAGGCTATGGAGTTCTCTTTTAGTTTAGGATCGATCGAAATATTTGTGCTTACTTTAGCCATACTTACACCTCCCATCAAATATTAACATATTATGCGCATATTATCAACATTTTGAAAAAGCAGGGCTTATTTAAATAATAAAAGGAAAGAAGAAAAAGAATATAAACCGTAGCAAAACAAATCGAAACTTTCGTAATAGCGCTTACATTTAAATTTGTAAGCCCTTTCTTTTACAAAAATGAGCAAAATTACTTATTGACTTTTTTATTTTTTTCGCTTGTTTCAGAACCCTTATGAAAGCGCTTGCAAAGGTTATTTTCCTATAGTAAATTGAAGTCACAAATGAGGTGCATAAACCATGAGAATGTTTGATCTAAAAGGCGTTGTTTTAAGTTTGTCAACGCCGAGCATCAATAGCATGCTTAATTCGATCGAGATGTACAAAGGTAAAACATCCGGCGTTGACAAACTTGAGAAAGTCGAGCTTTTGCGTAACATTGCCCGAAGGTTTGGAGCGGTCTCCAGCTGTGCGGTGGGCAATGTTTTTATTTCAACCCAGCAAGAGAAAGACTTATTCGTCCGTGGAAAGCCTGCCACGAACTTCCAGACCCACATGGTCCTTGGATACGCTGAGGCGATCGACCTCATCGACAAGAACTACAAGTTCCAGCCGATGGACATGAAATTCATCAGTGACCTCCACTACTACATGTATAAAGGTTACAACCCAGAGCTCGGCGGCCATCTTAAGAAAGAGCAGAACTACATTATGGAAGCCAAACCAGATGGCAAGTTCGATAGCATCTTCACCCCAGCTGCCCCAGAGGAAGCCCACCAGTTGCTTGATTCCCTTATCTATCAGTTCAACATGTGCGCGGAAGATGAAGAGGTTAATAAGCTCCTTCTCACCGCCGTCTTCCTCCTCGACTTCATGTGCATTCATCCTTATCAGCACGCAAATGGCAGATTATCGAGGCTCCTTCTCCACTTCTGCTTAAAGAAGTTCGGATACAAGGTCGATGACTATTACGCCATCTCCTACCTCGTCGAGAAGCAGATCAGCGATTACATCGCCGTCTTCAAAGAATCGACTCAAGGTTGGGAAGACATGCAGAACAACTACGAGCCATACTGCGAATTCCTTATCAAGCTCGTTCTCCAGGCCTATAGAAGGCTTGAATACATCATCGAGATCAATAACCTCGATATGAGCACCGAGGACAAAGTCCTTAAGATCGTCCAGGATAGCGCTACCCCTATCGGCAAGCACGTCGTCAGAAACGCTTTATTCGGCATTCAGAAAGAAACGATAGACAAGCACCTCAATAAGCTTGTGAGTGCCGGAAAGATCCAGCTCATCCAGCGCGGTGACAGCGTCAAGTACTTTAGGAATTAAGGAGAGAAACCATGGCATACGAAGTTAAGAACATCCGTAACATCGCCTTCCTTGGCCATCAAGGAAGCGGCAAGACCTCCCTCGTGGAGTCTCTCCTCTACATCGGCAAAGCCATCCCTGAGAAAGGCGAAGTCGAGAAGAAGAACACCGTCTCTGACTATCTCCCAGAAGAGCAGAAGAGACAGCAGTCCTTACAGTGCTCGATCGCCCCTCTCGAATACAAGAACTACAAGTTCAACTTCCTTGACCTCCCAGGCAACGATGACTTCGTCAGCGAGATCATCGGCGTTACCCGCATCATCAAGGGTGCGGTCCTCGTCATCGACGCTTCAGTCGGTGTCCAGGTCGGAACCGTCAAACATTGGCAAAGACTCAAGAGAAGAGGTATCCCAACCCTCATCTATCTTAATAAGATGGATAAGGAAGGCGTCGACTTCGAAGAGAGACTTGCCGAAATCAGAGAGAAACTCGGTCATACCGCCATCCCATTTGGCTATCCTTTAGGAAAAGAGAGCCACTTCGATGGCTTCATCAACTGCGTCGACATGAAAGCCCGTGTCTATAATGGCAAGGAATGCGTTGACGCTCCAATCTACGAAGACAAGATGGCCAAAGCCGAAGAACTCCATGGCGCGGTCGTCGAAGAAGTCGCGAAAACCAACGACGAAATGCTTGAGAAATACTTCGCCGGTGAGACCTTCACCCCTGAAGAGATCCATGAATCCCTCCGTCAGTGCGTCCTCAAAGGCGAACTCACCCCTGTTCTTGTCGGAAGCGCCTCCCTCAACATCGGCATCCAGACGATGCTTGATATGTTCATCGAATACCTCCCATCCCCATTCGATCTCAAACCGATCGAAGCCCAGGATGAGAAAGGTAACCCAGTTGAGAGAGCCACTGACCTTAAGGCTCCAATGTCCGCCTATATCTTCAAGACTTTGGTCGATGACTATAGAGGCGCCATCAACTTAATCAAGGTCAACTCCGGCACCATTAAGATCGGCGACGATGTCTACATGAACGGTGAGACCCAGAAAGTCTCCGCCCTCTTTAGCGTCAAAGGCAAAGAGCTCACCCCTGTCAACGAGATCAATGCCGGTGATATCGGTGCCATCACCAAACTCGATGGTGCCAAATCGACCATGACCCTTTGCGATCCTAAGAGCATCGTCATCTATAAGCCAGTCAAATATCCTTCCGCGGTTCTCTTCAAAGCCATCGAGCTTACGAACAAGGCCAACGAAGCAAAGCTTGGACCAGCCCTTCAGAAGATCCAGCTTGAAGACCCATGCGTCGAAGTCGTCCGCAACAACGAGACCAAACAGCTCCTTCTTGGCGGCGTTTCCTCCTCTCACGTCGACTTCGTCATCCAGAAGCTCAAAGACACCTATAAAGTCGAGCTCAAGACCAGCCCGATGAAGGTCGTCTACCGCGAATCCATCAAAGGCGCGGGCGAAGCTGAAGGAAGATACGTCAAGCAATCCGGCGGCAGCGGCTTCTATGGTGTCGTCACGATGCGCGTCCAGCCAAGCAAAGAGAATGAGTTCGCTGAGGAAGTCTTCGGCGGCGCGGTTCCAAAGAACTACTTCCCTGCCGTTGAGAAAGGTTTCTTCGAAGCCCTTCAA
>JAFXWH010000100.1:0-3852 GCA_017542885.1 Bacilli bacterium
ATACGCCGTCATCCGTCACGAGATGTGGGCCCACTACAAGAAAGCCGTCGAGATGTTCATCACCTATGTCCCAAGCTTCGTCCAGATCGGCGAATGGTGGAAACAGCTTTATGGCGAAAGCGAAGGCAAAGAGAAGAAAGGCCTTCTCCCAGATAGCGCAACCTTCTCCACTGACCTCCATTCCCTTGGCCAGTTCATCCAGGATGGAAGCCCAGTCTTCTTTGAGACGACTCTCTACTTAGGAAAACACCGTGACGAAGTCAAAGTCCCTCACGACGAAGATAATCTCGATGGCCTTAACTACCTCGAAGGAAGGACCCTTGGAAGCATCCAGGACAAAGCCTTTGAAGGAACGATCAAAGCCCATACCGAAGAAGGCGGTAATAACAACGTCGTCCTTGAATTAGAAGAAATGAACCCATTCAACCTTGGCTATCTCTTCTACTTCTTTGAGAGAGCCTGCGCAATGAGCGCTTACCTCAATGAGGTCAATCCATTCAACCAGCCAGGTGTCGAAATCTACAAGAAGAACATGTTCCATCTTCTTGGAAAACCAGGCTTCTAAAAAACCTAAGCAAAAACAAAATCCGTGGCGGTTATGTCACGGGTTTTTTGTTTTTTTATTTGTCGTTATAGAAGAAGATTCCGAAGGTTCCTGGACCTGCGTGGCAGGAGACCGTTCCCATTGCCTCATGGATGATGACTTCCTTGAAGCCGAACTCTTTGAGACGAGCCTCTGCTTTATCAAGGAGGGCTTTATCAATCTGAGTGTAGGCCATGAAGACTCTTGAGAGATCTGGGTTCTTATTCGCGGTGAGTGTTTCCTCAAGATAATCGAAGACCCATTTCTCTTTCTTGCCACGGAACTTCTTGCCACAAACCATCTTGCCATCGACGAGAAGGATCTGAGGACGGAGTTTGAGGAGATTAGCGCCTAGCATCGCAAGAGCGTTGCATCTTCCTCCTTTATAAAGATAATCAACTGATTCGAGTGAGAATGAGCCATGCATGTATGGGGCTCTTTCATCAATGAGCTTACAAACCTCTTCGAAGGATTTGCCTTGCTCAACGAGCTCTCTCGCATAGATGGCTTGGAGAGCGATGCCGCCAGAGAGGTTCTTGGTATCGACGATATGGACCTTGCCTCCAAATTCCTGTGCTGCCTCAATAGCGTGCTCATAGGTTGAAGAGATCTTGCTGCCAATACAGAAATGGATGAGATAGTCATGATCCTTTAAAAGGTCGGTGAACCTTCTCTTATATTCCTCGGCATTGATGGCGCTGGTCTTAGCAAGCTGGCCGGTTCTTTTTGTGTAGGCGAATATGTCCTCTGCACCATACTCACCATCGAGAGCGGATTCATCTCCGAAGATGAGAGTGTAAGGTAAGACGTGTATGTGATATTTTGCGGCCTCGGCCTTGTCGAGGTCGAGGGACGATTCTGCGCTGATTACGATTTTTTCCATGGGGACATTATATTGATTTCTGAAGATTTGAAAATAGGCAAAAATGCCGATGGCATCTAGTATTATTAACTACTTCCGTTTGCTATAAAAACGAGCTATGAAAGAAAAATCCCTTGCCATCAAGGAAAGGGATTATGAGTTAGTCAAAACTTACTTGCTATCGAGGTATTCTTTCACTTCGTCTTTTATTGCAACAAAGGCATCAACAATTTCTGGATCGAAGTGGGTTCCGCTCTCTTGTTGGATGGTTGCGAGAGCCTTTTCGAATGGCCAAGGTTCCTTATAAGGTCTAAGACAAGTAAGGGCATCGAAGACGTCAGCGATGGCAACGATTCTTGCGCAGATCGGAATCTCATCGCCCTTAAGTCCGCGAGGATAACCGGTTCCATCCCACCTCTCATGGTGGCTACCGGAAACCTGTCTCGCGGTTTCTAAGTATTCGGAAGAAACTCCAATGCCTTTAAGAGCGAGCTCAATGATTTTCTCGCCTTCAAGGGTATGTTCCTTCATGACGTCGAATTCCTCTTTGGTGAGTTTGCCAGGCTTATTGAGAATGGCATCAGGAATCTTGATCTTGCCAACGTCATGGAGAGCGGAAGCGATTGCGAAGTCATCGAGGAATTGTTCAGTGAAGATTTCGGTGTATTTGCCTTCCTTCACGAGCTCTCTCGCGATCATGCCTGAGTAATGTGATGTACGCGTCGTATGATCGGCTGTGCACTTATCGCGCGATTCGATGATTTCGGCAAGGGCGAAGACGACGCCTTTCTGAGTGGCAATGAGTTTAGCGGCCTGTTCCTCGATTTTGAGGATGCTTTCGGAAGCGAGGTCCATCGTGCTGTGACAAAGTTCGGAGAGGTTAGAAATCTCATCCTTGCCCCTAAGCTTGACGAGCTGCTTTCTCGCTTTTGAGGTAAGCCATTTCCTCGGACCGATAGCCTCATAAGCGCGCATCTCCGAATCGACGATCTGAAGAGGCGCGATGAAGAAGTATCTGATGTTATGGATGATGAGAGCGCCGCCGATGATGAAGACAAATGCCTCTATCGCGATAATCTTCGCGACAGTCGACATAACCTGAATCCTGATCATCGAGACGTCGAGGTTTGCAACAGCATAGGCGACCGTTTTTCCTTCGCCATCGAGGATTGGACAATAGTAACCAAGGAAGTGGCCATGCTCGCCATTATGCTCGAAATACGTATCGATATCTCCCATCGCAAGGAATTCTTCATATTCTTCCTGGTGATGGAGAGGTTCTCCTAAGGCAGTGATTCCGTACTCAAGATCGAGAACGGTTTTGCCATCGGTTGTGAAGACATAGACATCAAGGACCTTGTCGCTCGATATCTTGATTGACTCAAGGCCGGCGAAGGTATGGGAATAACCGTATGTGGTTGGAGCCGCTTTGATTTCATCCTGATGGGACATCCAAAGATTAACTTCATCGCCATCGATGACGTAGGTGACAGCGGTAGCGTATTGTCTAGCTGTATCTCCGGCCTCATCGAAAGCGGTGTTGTGGTAAGAGATACCAAGGACCATCGCGACTGCGCTTGCGAGCAAAACATACGCGAAGGTCATGATCGAGATGATCTTAAAGTCGAGGGAATGGATGGAGATGTGCTGATAGAACTTGCGTTTGGCTGGCACATTCCATGGCTTCCTCAACATGAAAGTGTTTGGGAAGAACTCAAGCGCTCTCTCATTATTTGGGTAAAGGAGGAAGACACCGAGAACTATGGCCATTGTTATGGTCTTATCGAGCATGTCCCACAAAGAGCTCGCTACATAGTTCGCCCAGAACGGAGTAAAGCCGAAGTTGTTATATAAGTCAGCGGTTAAGCTTGGGGTTACGACGTCAACGCTTTGTCCATATAAGAAGTAAGTCAAAACGGAACCGACTCCGCCGCCAAAGAATGAGAAGATAAGAACGGCGAGGATATATCCCCACCACTTCCTGAACATGCCAGTCCTCATTAAGAGACCGGCTAACATGGCGATAGCGCCAGATATGAAAGCGTAGTAAATCGAATCTCCATCAAAGATGCAGTTAAGGAGGTTAGTGCCCATGCCGACGATAAGACCTGGGAAGTAACCGAAGATGCAGCTGACGAGAATAGTGAAAATGCAATCGAGGTAAAGCATGACCCCGATGCTATGAAAATTCGTGCTAATCAAATATGACAGGCCAAAATTGAGCCCAATCGAAACGACGATGACTAGCCAAGTAAATGGCGAGGTGATAACACTCGCTTTCCGAAAAATCGGATTATTTTTCTTCATTACATAAATTATGCCATTATTTCATAAAAAGTGGAAAATAATGCACTTTCGACCTAAAAATCCCCTGCAAATCCCACTCCAATTAATTCCGGCAACCAGA
>JAFXWH010000101.1:0-40469 GCA_017542885.1 Bacilli bacterium
AACGCGTAATTCTTGTTAACCCCAACATATTGGGGTATAAACAAGAGCATGGAACAAATCAAAGTCTCTCATCTTTCGAAAATATACAACCAAGGCCAGGACAATGAGGTCAGGGCTTTGGATGATGTCTCTTTCACCCTCTACGGGGGTGAGTTCGTCGTTATCTTAGGGGCCTCTGGCGCAGGAAAGAGTACTCTCCTCAATCTTTTAGGCGGAATGGATAACGCAACAAGCGGAGAATATCTCGTCGCCGGAGAGGACATCGCCAAATACAAATCCAAGAAACTCGCTCTCTTTAGAAGACAAGACATCGGATTCGTTTTCCAGTTCTATAACCTCATGCCAAACCTTACGGCGCTTGAGAATATCGAACTTGCGGCAAGCGTTGCCAAAAACCCATTTGATGCGAGAGACATCCTTAAACGCGTTGGCTTAGATAAAAGAGCCAATAACTTCCCATCCCAGTTATCTGGTGGCGAGCAACAAAGAGTCGCGATTGCCCGTGCTATCGTAAAGAACCCTAAGCTCCTCCTTTGTGATGAGCCTACGGGTGCTTTAGATAGTAAAACAGGCGCTTCGATCATCGAGCTTCTCAATGAAGTCGCGGTGGAATATAAGAAAACCGTCATCCTCGTCACCCATAACAGTCAGATCGCCGAATGCGCAGAGCGTCTTATCCGCATCAGGGATGGCAAGATCGAGAAGAACGAAATAGTGGAGAACCCGCTTAAGCCTTCGGAGGTTAAGTGGTGAGCGTCAAAAAACTCCTCGCCAAACTCGGCCTCAGGGAAATAAAGAACAACTGGAAGCAATTCCTCGCCATCATCGCCATCGGTGCGATCGCGGTGACTCTTTTCGTTGGCCTTATGGCCAATGCCGAGAATTTCTCTAGCCGTGTTGAGACAACCTTCAGTAACGGCAACATGGCCGACCTTTGGGTCACCACTCTCAGCTATGATGAACGAGATGAAGCCGCCATCAAGAATATCGTCGAAGATAAAGGCACGGTCGAATCCCGTTTCGAGATTATGGGTCAGTCCGGACATCACAGTGTCTATGTCGCCGTGACCGATGGAGAACCTACAATCTCCCATCCATACGATCTTCAGAAGAACGATCAAGATACCTCGGATTATTTCGTCAGGATTGACGAATCCCTCGGCTCAACCGACCCAAGCAAAGCCGCTTTAGGCTCATACACCTTAGGTGGCGATTTCGATATCACCCTCGATATGAGCGCGTTCACCTCAAGGTCTTCATGGCTTTCCGATTTGCTTAAGCTCGAACGTTACTACGACGATGAGAAGAACCCTCTCAAAGCGAAGACCCTTGTCCTTGATTTCAAGGTCACGGGACTCATGAAATTCCCAGAGAACATCGCAAAATCCTCATACAATAACTCAACCATCATCATCAGCGACAAAGCCTTCCACAAAGCCTTCGATGAGATGCTCTACGGCAACATGAAAAGCGAGCTTTCTGAAGAGGATAAGATCAAGGAAATCAATGTCCTCCATGAGATTCTCACCGAAGCCTCTTTCTTCCAGGGTGACGGCACCATGGATTACGAAGGACGTCTCCTTTGTCCGAACCAGTACCTCATTAAGCTGAATGAAGGGGAGGATTCCTCCTTAATCAAGAAAAGCGTCAACGAGTATTTCAAATCAAAGACGGCCAATAACCTTCTCTCCACCAACGATAGAAGTGATATGCCTTTCGTCATCACAGTCCACAATGACGTTGAACAAGCCCGTAACTTCACCTTCCTTTTCCCGTTCGTTTTCTTCCTAGTCGCGGTCCTTGTCATTTTAACGACCACCTCCCAGATCATCCTCAAAGAGAGGATGCAGATTGGCACAATGAAGGCTTTGGGCCTCAAAAACGGCGAGATCATGTCCCTTTATGTTGCGATTACCCTCGCTTTGGTCGGAATCGGAACCCTTATCGGCGAGATCGTTGGCCCAATCCTCATCCCATGGATCATGGATAAGAAATACGCGATTATTTATACCCTTCCAACCCTTGGCTATGTCTTCCCTTGGTTCACTGGAATATTGACCGCTCTATCGTTCCTTTCGATTGCGGCAGGAGTCACCTATTTCATCGCTAGAAGGGAAATATCCCTTAAGCCTTGCGAATCGATGAGACCTCGTCCAAGGGTCATGAAATCCTATTCGCTTAAGATTGAGCCGAAACACGGCATCACTTTCTTATCCCTTAAGATGGCTCTAAGAAACATGTTCAGCGATGTCGTCAAATCCATCATGGTCATTGTCGGCATCGTCGGTTGTACGGCTCTTCTTGTCTGTGGCTTTGGTGTTGAGGACACGATTAACTATGGTCTTGATCACGATATGGTCCTAGGCAATAGCCAAGACATATCTCTCACTTTTTCCTCAATCAAAACGAAAGGTGACATTGAAGATGACCTTATGGGAATCGAGGGGGTCAAGTCTTTTGAGATGTATACGAGAGCGACTTCCACGATCTCCTACGAAGAAGGTCATTCTGCCGACTCTTTTATCTTCATTTTGGGTGAAAACGGCGGCAAATCCCACATGAAATACGTTCCTGAGATGCCTCTTGACCAGGTCGCCATCTCTCAGAAAATCTCTGACTCAACAGGCGCGAAAGCGGGGGATACAGTCACCTTCACCTATTCGAATGTGACCTACAGCGCGACTGTCTACGATGTCTATGAGGCTTTCGTCTATAACGGCGTCATCGTCTATGGCGACTCTCCAGTCCTCGGTGATTGGGGAGGTTCCTACTCAGGCTGCAACCTCGACATCCTTGAGGGCCAAAATCCTAATGAAATCAAAACGAAGCTTCTTGCCTTGCCTTATGTCATGCAAGCCCAAACCCAGGAAGACTGGGCCAAATCGGTGAGTGACGTCATGGGAGGCATCCTCATCATGACCAATGCCGTTAAGGTTTTCGCCATCCTTCTTGCCATCACGGTTCTCTATAACCTCGCCCTTATGAACTTCAAAGACAGAACGAGGGATATCGCAACCCTTAAGGTCTTAGGATTCTCACGCGCTGAGATCGCCTTCCCTCTCATCTTCGAGATGATGGCCCTTGTCGCAATAGGCGTGGGCATAGGCCTATTCGCTGGCATCCCGTTCCATATGGGCGTCATGACCCTCAACAAAGTTGAGCTCGTCCATTATCTCTTCCATATCAACCCTCTCTCATTCGTATTGTCGTTCGTCCTCACTTTCGTGGTCGCTCTCCTCGTCAATGGCTTCTACTCATTCCAAAGCGACAGCGTGAAGATGGTCGAATCCCTCAAGAGCGTAGAATAAAAAAGAGCCCCGCCGAAGCGAGGCTTTTTCTTCTGTCTTTAGATCTTTCCGCCGTGAAGCTTTTCGTAGAGCTCTGTACGGACGTTATAGAGCCTTTCGCTTAGATCCACATAGTGGACGTGAGGAAGCTCAGGTCTAAGCTCGGATTCCCAGACTTTGTTCTCGAGCTGGTCTTTGATGTAGTTCTTCTTCTCGGTGATTGATGGAAGAGGTCCTGCGAGTTTGCCACCGATGATATAAGGGACAAGAAGCTTCTCAACCTTATAAGGGGTGATGACTCTTTGTCTCTTGAATGAGGTTGGGTCGAAATCGTAAACGGTGACAGGTTTTCCTTCCTCTACGACCTCATCGTCGAAGGTGATGAGATCGCATTGTCCTTGGCCATTCTCATCAAAGACGCGGTAGGCCATGAGTTTGCCTGGGATGATGGCTTTGACGGAAGAGTCGGAGCATTTCATCTTTGGGGTGTAACTGCCATCGGCGTTCTTGACGGCGACAAGCTTGTAAACCCCACCGAAGACAGGGTCTGTGGCGGAAGTGATGAGGTTCTCACCAACGCCATAGGCGTCGAACTTCGCACCTTCATAGACTTCCATGTTCATGATCTTTCTCTCATCAAGAGAATTGGAAGCGATTAATTTGACGTAGCTCTTTCCAGCCGCATCAAGTGCCTTTCTGAGTCTCTTGTAGGTTCTAGCAAGGTCGCCAGAATCGACACGGGCGGATTTGACTCTCTTATTTGGGTCGTTTGGATACTTCTTGATGAGCTCATCGTCAAGCTTGATGAGGTTAGGAAGTCCTGAGCCAAATACACTATAAGTGTCTAGTAACAAGGAAACATTATCTGGATAGGTCTCAGCATAGGCACGGAAAGCGCTAAGCTCATCAGGATAGAATTCGATGAAGGAGTGGGCGATGGTTCCGACCGCTTTGACTTCTGGGCCATATTTCATCTCAGCTAAGCAGTTAGCGGTGCCGATGCATCCGCCAAGGACGGCGGCATATGCGCCATCGTTGCCTGCGCTTTGGCCTTGGGCGCGTCTGGTGCCGAATTCCATGACCGCTCTCTCCTTATGAGAGGAGAGTCCGGAGATCCTTGTCGCTTTGGTGGCGATTAAGGAGTGGAAGTTCATGGTCTGAAGGAGATAGGTCTCGATAAGGATGGCACCGATCATGTCGCATTCGATTCGGACCATCGGGACCTGAGGATAGGCGACGCATCCTTCTTTTAGGGCGTACATATCGCCTTTCCATTTGTAGGTGCGAAGACACTCTAAGAATTCCTCGGACATGCCTTTGCCGCGTAGATAGATGAGGTCTTCTTCGTTGAAGTGGTAGTTGAGAAGGAACTTCGTTAGCTTAGCCTGGCCGCAGGAGATGGCATAGCCAAGGTTATCTGGGTTCTCTCTGAAGAACATGTCAAAGACGACGATCGTGTCTTTGTATCCGTGAAGGAAAAGCGAATTCGCCATCGCGAACTCATAGAAATCGACGACCATCGCTGGGTTGTCGTAGTCTTCATTTGGAATGTAAGGGGTGACTTTAACTGACATGCTTACTTCCTCCTTTTGTTATAGGCTTTGTAGGCTTTCTTAGCAGTTTTGCGGGCCTTTTTAGCGGTTTTCTTGTTCTTAAGGACAAGGATGAGAACAAGGATGATGATGACGACGATGAGGACGATCGCGATGACAAGAACTACTGGTGCTGCATCCCCAAAGATTCCTCTAAGCATGGACATGATTGGGTTGCCTTCATCATCTGGTTCAGGCATCTTTTCGGTTTCGTGGATTGTCACTGTGCAGGTCGCGCTGACTTCTTGTCCGTCTTTGTGACCTTTGAAGGTGATGGTTGTCGAACCTGTCTTACCTTTGGCTATCACGTTATAGTGGGTTTCGTTGATGCCGTCAGTTGTGTAGGTTCCGGCTCTTAGAACTTCGATGAGCGAGTCGTCTTTGACTTCGCAAACGAGTTCATCATCGATGTCGGCTTTGACTTTGATGATTCCCTCTTTTCTGGTGTCGGCTTCATCAAGATTGAATTCAAGCGTGGAAGGGGTAACGGTGATAGGACCTTTTTGTCCTGAAGCGATTCTATCTGTAGCAGGGTTAGCAGATAGATTGGCATTCTCGCCCCAAACCACATCGACCCACTCTGGGAAATCGATGAAAGGATTGCGGTTATGCTGGAAGTTTTTGTAAATCAGGTTGTTTCTGTGAATCTCATATTCATCAACCGGATCGAGTTTATGCCATTCAAGAAGGTCACTAAGGATGCCCATGGTGACTGGGTGAGAAGCGCTAGATTCTTCAGCCGCTCCATCGCTAGTCGCGTAATCGACCAAAAGAAGGTTAGGGTTGAACTGCGTGATGGTCTCGTTGCCTGAGAAGTTGTTATAGCAGGCAGCCATATAGAAGAGGGCGCGGGCGATATCGCCTTTGTCGCTATCTTGTGGCTCAAAGACCATATTGGTCACATCGTCGGTGTGAGCGTGAAGCTGCGGTCCAAGAAGATTGCCTTCGAGATATGGCTTATCGCTTCCGGCATTCTTGGTTTTGGAGCTCGTTTTATCGACGTAGCCATAAGGGCTGTTGTTATGGTAGGACTGGTTGACTCTGCCATCGCCTGAGATAAGGTGGTGGACATCGGTGCCGGCAGGTCCTTCCGCACCTGAAGAGGCTTTAAAGCCTCTAGATTGGCACCAAACGTGTTCTCTGTTCGTGCCGGTCGCGTTATGGTCGCCCCATTCTTTGATGCGACCTTCCTCAACGATGGACCCATTTGCATCAACGTTCCTGTAGAGGGTGTGGACATATGGGTTAGAGGCGGCGTCCTTTTTGGCGTTCGAAAGATATCCGTATTTGGTGTAGGTGTTCGTCGCAGAATCATAGGTGATTCCGTTATCGCTGTCTGAGATGGCAGGGGAAAGATTCCAATCCCTGTCGGTGATCTCATAGATCTTCCAGACGTTGTCGTAGCTGTAGTAGTCGAAATCTTGAAGGATTGGCTTAAGGTTCTTTAGAAGGTTCGTGCCATTTCTCTCGGAGGCGCTTAAAGAGCCTAAGGAAGAGTAATAGCTTCTGATTTCACTTTCGGTTGAGTCGTTTAAATCAATGGTGCTCGGCAGTTTGTTCGCAAACCTTGGTTCTGAGGAAGTTGGTTCCGCATTCAAAGGAAGGGAAGAGGCTCCAAGAAGACCGAAGGAGGAGACAAGTCCAAGCAAGAGGATGTTGCGTTTAATCTTGTTCATATCTAAATTGTGAGTTTTTTGGAGAAATATATCAAATGATATATAAAAAACCGAACCATTGTTGGCCCGGCTTCTTTTTCTTTAAAGCATTACTGCATCAATTAAGTTGCAGTAAATGTATGTCTTTCCTTCGTGTTCCTCAGTGTAAGGATCGAAGAAACCTGCAACGGTTATCACAGCATCCTCCGCTGGGAAGTCTTGAGGGTATTTTAACGTGTCCCTTGGGACGAATTCGAAGTAAATGGAGCAGCACGCTGTGTTATCCATGACCTCGCAGGCGTAAAAGTAATAGCCAACCCAAGTCGATTCATAGGCTTTGAAAAAGCCTTTGATCTTCATCGATTTGCCACGGTAATCCTCAATGTGATCGGCAATGTAGAGGGCTTCCGTGTAGGCCATCGTGTCCGAATAGTTAGAGAGATCGACATCGACCTTGTCGTAGTTTCCGGTGTAGACGGAGCGAGCCGATGTTTGAGGGGCAATAGAAGACTCTTCTTCCAAAGATGAGCTCTTTTTCGGGTAGAACTCCTTAATGCTTGTGCTAGTTTCTTCTGAGAAGAGACTATCCAAGGCGTTCCCGTGTAATCCACAGGAAGATAGGGACAACATCCCTACCAACAAAGACAATTTAGCAAACTTTTCCAATTCTTAACCCTCCCTTGCAAAGACCGATAACAAAACAGATGGCAAATAAAATGACGTCTATGGCGACGATTGTCGCTCCAACAGGCGTGCCCATAAGGATCGAGGCGAATAGTCCAATCACCGTGCAGACCACCGAGAAGATGGCGGATGCGATGGTGACGGTCTTGAAACTGTTAAAGAGCCTCATCGCGGAAAGGGCAGGGAAGACGATAAGCGCAGAGATGAGCAAAGAGCCAACGAGCTTCATCGCCAAAACGATGACGACTGCGATGACAACGGCGATGGTGAAATTGTGAAGATCGGCTTTCGTTCCAACGGCCCTTGAGAAGCCCTCATCGAAGGTAATCGCAAAGATCCTGTTGTAGAAAAGGACGAAGAAAAGGACGACGACGATGGATAAACCGACGCAGGTCCATACTTCTTCAGGTTTAAGGGTGAGGATGGAGGTGGAGCCGAACAAAGAAGTGCAGACGTCACCGGCGACATTTCCCGAATTCGAGAAGAGATTGATGATAAGGTAGCCGAACGCGAGAGCGGCTACGGATACCATCGCGATAGCGGCATCACCTTTGACCTTGGTGTTTTGGCCGAATCTTAGCAAAAGCACAGCTGCGATGATCGTCACCGGCATGATGATGAACATGTTTTTGCTTAAGCCTATGACTTGGGCAATGCACATAGCGCCAAAGGCGACGTGGCTAAGGCCATCTCCGACGAACGAGAATCTCTTTAGGACGAGAGAGACACCTAAAAGAGAAGAACAAAGGGCAATCAAAACGCCGACGATGAGGGCGTATTGCACGAAAGGCCTGGAAAGGTACATCAAAAGAGTGTCTAGAATCTCTTGCACGCTCATACTATTCACCCTCCTTAGATTGACCGACGAAAAGCTTGCCCAAAGAACTTGAGAGATATTCTTTCTTTGTGCCAAAGAACGTCTCTTTCCCTAGGTGGAGTATGTGTTTTGAGTAGGTGAGGGCAGCGCCGATATCGTGGGAGATGACGATGATGGTGATGCCTTCCTCGTTAAGTTTGGAAATGAGCTCATACATCTCAGCGGTGACCTTAGGATCAAGGCCAGAGATCGGCTCATCGAGAAGGAGGACCTTCTGAGTGGAACAAAGCGCTCTCGCCAAGAGGACTCTTTGCTGCTGGCCTCCAGAGAGTTCTCTGAAGCACCTTTTAGCTAAGGAGAGGACATTCATCCTTTCCATGTTCCTTTTGGCAAGCTCTTTGTCTTCTTTGTTATAAAAAAGCCTCCATCCCAACCGGCTTTGGCAGCCGGATAGGACAATTTCATATACGGAGGCTGGGAAGTCTTTTTGGATATCTGTTTGCTGAGGCAAATAACCGATTTCGTTCTGCTTTAAGCCCTCGCCGAAAACGATCGTGCCCCCAAGAGGCTTCTGAAGATGCAGAAGCGTCTTCATGAGGGTTGATTTTCCAGAGCCATTCTCTCCGACGATGCAAAGATAATCGCCTTCTTCGACTTCGAAGTTAAGATTGCTCAGGATTGGCGTGGAATTATAGCCTAACGTCAGGTTGTTTACGGTCAGCAAAGACATCTCTCTCCTCCTTATTTGAGCGCTTCTTTGAGAGTGTTGAGGTTCTCAGTCATGACGGTAAGATAGCTCGTGCCGTTCGTGACGTCCCTGGAAGTGGTGGACTGAAGCGAATTCATGGTGAGTATTTTCTGGTTTTTGGCAGTGGTGTTGGCGATGACGGTCTCGGCGATTCTATGGTTATTGCCTTCGATCGTGAGGACGGAATGGAGCCCTAACTCATCGACCTTTCCGGCTAAGAAAACGATGGTCTCGAAGCTTGCTTCGGTCTCGGCGCTGCAGCCGACGAAGGCGGCATAGTAATCGAGTCCATAGTCATCGACCATGTAGCGGAACGGGAAGCGGTCTCCGAAGACCAAAGTCTTGATGGCGGAAGCATCGACCGCGGCTTTGTAATCGGTATCAAGAGAGTTGAGCTTGGCCTTATAAGAGGCAAGATTCTCTTTGTAGGTTGAGGCGTTCGCTGGGTCGATTTTCTCGATTCCCTTTTCGATTGTTTCGCAGATCGCGGAGGCGTTCTTAAGAGAGAGCCAGACGTGCTCGTCATATTCGACTTCCTCTTCTTCCTCTTCGTGGTCATGGTCTTCGTGGTCGTGATCATGCTCTTCCTCGCCTTGCATGCCTTCTTTTACTTCCTCTTCTTTGACTTTGTCGCCGAGGGATTCAAGAAGGTTGATGACGACCATGTCCTTGTTGGTGCTTTGTTCCAAAGCCCTCTCGACCCATTCATCGGATTCGCCTCCGACGTAGATGAAAAGATCGCAGTCGGAGATCTTGATGAGGTCCTGCGCGGTTGGCTGGTAGCTATGGAGGTCGATGCCGTTGTCTAGAAGCATGGTGACTTCGGCATTCGCTGGGTTTTTGCCAAGGATTTCTCTCGTCCAGTCGTATTCTGGGAAGATGGTGGTGACGATTTCGATTTTGTCGTTATTTAAGCTTGGTGCTGAGCAAGCGGAAAGCCCTGCGCCCATAAGAAAAGACGCAAGGAGTATAGGTAAAGATTTTTTCATTGTGGTTCCTCTAAGGTTCAGGGTTCAGAGAAACTCAATGCATTGGGATGGTTACTTTGATGAAGAACAGTCGCCGCAGAGCCCGTAGAAGACCGTCCTCTTGAGGTCGATCTTGAAACCGTGCTCTTCCATGAAGTGTTCTTGCAGGGCTTTCACATCCTCGCAGCTAACATGGATGATCTTGCCGCAACTAGAGCATTTGCAGTGGTAGCAGTCCTCTTCATCGCCTATATGCTCATCAGGAGAGATGTATTCGAAACAAGCAGGGCTATCATCATCGATCTTGAATTTGGCGATGACGCCGTCACTGACCAAACTCTCTAAGTTACGGTAAATGGTGGCTTGCCCAATATTCGCCCCTTCGTTCTTAAAGTGGTTAACGACATCGCCGGCGGTAAGGTGAACGCCAGGATTCTGCTTAAAGAACTCAAGGAGGATCTCTTTTTGTTTCGTGCTGTATTTTGCTCTGGTAGTCATATAGGCCTCCAATACAACGAATTTGAGAACCGTTCTCAATTTTAGCAAGAACTAGTTCTTTGTAAAGCCATTTTCCGTATAAATCCCACCGATTAATGGCAACATTTCGTTCTTTTCATGATAACATGAAACTTGCAAATAATGAATCGGAAACCGATACTATCTAGGGCCTAGTTATGAAGAAAAAGATCGATACGAATAACGAAGAGGAAATCAAATCCTCATACTTATATCTCTTTGAGAAAATCATGAAAGACAAGAGGGCAGACCTTTCTCAGTTCGTCCTTTCTTTCAGGGAACAGCTTCTAAAAGAAGACAAAGTCGAATCATTCGGTGAGCTTATCGCTCTCGACCTTCTTTATTTCCATTCAGTCAATAACGCTTTGGAGCCATGGAAGGGGAGAGACGCCGTCAACGAAGCCTTTAAGCTCCTTGAGATAAGAAAAGACACCTTCACCAAAGAAGAACTCCGCATCTCTTATCTCAAAGTCGCGGAAGCTTTTGACTATCTTGAGGATATCGAAAAGGAGAGGCAGTGTTATGACGAAGCCTCTTATTACGCTTTCCAAACCATGGCCAAAGAGGATGCCTTATCCGCCAAAGAAAAGGAAATACGCCTAATTTGGAGATATCCAGAAGAGCAAAGGAAAGACCTTTTCCCGACCTATGAATCCCTCGTCATGATGTTTGGCTTGGAGACTGGCAAGAAGCTCTTTGATCTTGAGAAAGAAGAGCCGGAGATGGTCCATGACCCAATTGAGAGCAACCCTCTCTTCCCAAAAATAATCGATAGGGTTAATATAGCGCTGAAGGAGTATTTTGACGCTCACATGAGTGAGTTCACTCTTGAGAATTACAACATCAAGAAACGTCAGCTTCTCCTTAAGGAGGGCATCGATTGGACTGCCCCATACGAAAACAAAAAAGAGGTAAACAAATGAGTTATTATTGCCACCATTGCGGTAAAGAAGTCGGCAGCGGAAACAAATTCTGCCCACACTGCGGAGTCCTTCTCCAAGAAGACGAATACGGCGAAAGACCAGGCGAATATGATGAAGTCGTCGATGAGCCAAAACCAGCAGGCAAAAAGACAATAATCAACGAATCAACTAAGAGAGATCTCGACACCGTCGTCAAAATCCTCATGATCGTTATTACCGTCCTCACTGGCTTTGCGATCATCCCTCTCCTTTGGACCGTCCCAATGACGATAACCGCCTGCGACAGGATCAAGAAGAAGGAGCCTTATGGCCTCGTCCTTTCTATCTGTACCCTTCTCTTCATGGCAATTGCTCCTGGCATAATCATGATCATCAGGGACTCTGACACTTATACCGACTAAAAGACCCTGCAATTTCTAAAAATCCCCAGCAAAACGCGTGGGGATTTTTCTTTTAAAACCAGCCAAAACGCATTCTTCTAGGAATTTTTCCTAGAAAGCACTAGAATATGCCTTCGTGGAGAAGAAAGAGTCCTTTAGCCAAAAACTTCACCGCATCTTCAGCGGTCAGCTTAACCTCACGGAAGGCAACTTTTTCGTGACCATCCCTCTATATGCCATCCCGATGGTTCTCCTTTCTTTCCTCCAAATGTTTTATAGCTCCGTCGACCAATTGATTGTCTCCAATTTCGGCGGTGGGTATACCTCGATGAACGCGGTTGGAAGCAACAGCGCTCTCATCAACCTCATCATCGGTTTATTTGTCGGCATATCAGTAGGCGCCAACGTCGTCATCGCCAAAGCCAGGGGAATGAATGACAAAGAGACCGCTCGGAGAACCGTTCAGAGTTCTGTCATCATTTCGTTGTTCTCGGGCGTCTTCCTCGCTATTGCGGCCTGGTTTGTCGCTCCGGCTCTTTTGGAGCTCATGCAGACGCCGGACCTCTATATCGACAAAGCCATTGCCTACCTTCGCATTTACTTCCTTGGCATGCCGTTCTTGATGGTCTTCAATTTCGGCTCCGCTCTCCTTAGAGGCATGGGCGATTCCAAACGTCCTCTCTATGTTTTGCTTATCTGCGGCATCGTCAATATCGGCCTTAACTTCCTCTTCGTCATGGTCTTTAACCTCGATGTCGTAGGCGTTGCAATCACGACTGTCATCGCTGAGTTCTTAGAAGCCCTTCTCATCCTTTTCTTCCTCTCGCATAACAAAGAATCCTTCGCGGTCTTCTCCTGGAAGGATTGGACCATCTACAAGAAAGAGACCAAGGAAATCCTCAAAAACGGTATTCCTGCTGGCATCCAGTCATTCGTTTTCTCTTTCTCGAACATCTTCATCCAGGCTGGTGTCAATGGTTTCTCAACCGCTGACATGCCAAGTGATGTTGCGGTGGCGGGAAACACCGCCTCGATTCAGATTGAGCACTATATCTGGATCGCGATGAATAGCTTTGCGGTCGCCGTATCCTCGATCGTCTCGCAGAACTATGGTGCTCTTAAAAAAGAGAACCTCAAGAAGGTCTTCTGGATTTCGATTATGTATGAGACCATCGTCGGTCTTTCCTTAGGCCTCATCTCATATTTGCTCCGTTATCAGCTCATTGGCTTATTCATCTCTCCTGAGGCTTTCACCGATGAATCGGGAGTATTCCTAGCGAATTCCTTTGAAAAAGCCCTTGAAGTCGGCACCATGCGCATTACCCTCGTTGGTCTTACTTACGTCCTTGATGGTTACATGGATGTCTGTTCCTATTACCTTAGGGGCTTAGGTCACTCAAAAACCCCAACCATCAACAGCGTCCTTTTCATCACCGTCATGAGAATCGTCTACATCATCTTCATCTGGGCCAATATCGATGAGATTCATACTCTACCATTGCTTTGGATCTGCTGGCCTGTCAGCTGGATCCTTTCCATCCTTGCCTACATCCCGATTCTCCCTATCTACAACAAAAAAGCCTTCGCTGAGATTGACGCTAAACTTGCTATCCGTAACGCCTAACTGATGCATTAAACCCTTAAAAGGTTTACAATGTCATCAAAGTTATGAATATTTTCAAAGTCGCTGGGTACCGTACCTATCAGTTCGTTTTGAACAAAATCGGGATGCCTTTAATCAAGTTCCCGGAACCAAAGACCATCAAAGGTCCTGCTTTTTATGTCAAAGCCGCCGACATCATTGCCGAGAATGGCTACAAGAAACCTCTTATCGTAGCTGACCCAATCCTTGAGAAGATTGGGAAGATCGGACCTTTGACTGATGCTTTAGAGCAGAAGGGGCTTAAGTATTCCCTCTATTTCGGAGTTGAGCCAAACCCAACCTTCAACAGCGTTCTTCCTGCCTTAGATGCTGTCAAAGAGGAAGGCATCGATTCAATCATCGCCTTTGGCGGTGGTTCCGCGATCGACGTCGCCAAGATCATCGGAGCCTGCATCTCTAACGACACCAAAGACATCTCTTCCCTAAAAGGCCTTTTCAAGGTCAAGAAGAAGTACCCATGCTTGGTTGCCATCCCAACGACAGCCGGAACCGGAAGCGAAGCCACCGTGGCCGCCGTCATCATCGACCCCGAGACCAGATCCAAATACGCGATCAACGATCCTAAGCTTGTTCCGGATTACGCGATTCTCGATGAGACCCTCTTAGAGACCCTCCCTCCAAAGACCATCGCCGCGACCGGCATGGACGCTTTGACGCATGCGGTGGAGGCCTATATCGGAAACGCTTTAACGAGAAAGACGAAGAAATGCGCCCTATACGCGGTCAACATCATCTACCATAACCTTCTTGGTTTGTACCAAGACCCTCATAACTTAGCAGCAGGCAAGAACATGATTTACGCCTCCTATCTCGCAGGTGTTGCCTTCACCCGTTCATACGTCGGATATGTCCACGCCTTAGCCCATGCTATAGGCGGCAAATACAATGTCCCACATGGATTCGCTAATGCCGTACTTCTCCCTTATGTTCTTGAGGCTTTTGACAAAAAGGCCCACAAAAAGCTTGCGGATTTGGCAAAACTCATCGAAATCGTCCATCCAGAATCGAAGACTGATAAGGCCGCCAAAGCCTTCATCGATTACATCAAGATGCTTAAGTACTCTCTTGGCATCCCAGCCCATTTCGATCACGTCATCAAGAAAGAGGACCTCGATGACCTCGTGAAGGCCGCCCTCCACGAAGCCAACCCTCTCTATCCTGTCCCTAAGATCCTCGGAGCAGAAGAGCTCAAAGCCATTTATATGGAGGCTGACCCATCATGCAAATAGGTGAGACGATGAATAGCCGCTCACGCATGGTCGTCATTAGAAATGACGCCGGAATGGAGGTCACCCTCTGCGATTTCGGCGCGTCCATTTATGAAATCAGAATCAATGACAAGCCGATGACCATCGCTTGCAAAGACTTCGAGAAGTGGATGTACACCCGTTCTTATTTCGGCAAGACCGTCGGCAGAATCGCTGGCAGAGTCAAAGACGCGAAGATCACCATCAGCGGTAACGAATACCATCTCGACCAAAACGATGGGAAGAACACCCTTCATACTGGCAAAGACGCTCTATGCTACAAGCCATGGATCTATGACATCCGTGAAAAGAGGGTAGGCGCGGTGGTGGATTTCTTCTACATGCTCCAAGACGGTGAAGAAGGCCTGCCAGGTGAGCAGATGATCAACGTGAGATACATCATCCACAAGAAAGAGAACGTCATCGACATCAAATTCATCGCCGGCAAACCAACCAAAGACACCTACACAAGACTAACGAATCACGCCTATTTCAATTTGGGCGGATACAAAAACATCAGGAATCATAGATTCATCCTTGATGCTGACCGCGTCTCCCTTTTCGATGAGGGATGTGTTGCCAAAGAATTCATCAAGGTTCCAGAGAATCTCGATTTCCGTAAAGGCGTTTCCCTCGATGAGGCCTTGCCAAACAAGGATTTAGCAAAGCTCCCAACCAACGGTTTGGACCATGTTTTCATCAGGACGAATGCAAGATGTTCAGACTACCGCAAAGACAAATCCGCAATGGAAAAACCTCTCCTGACACTCGAGAGTCCTATTGCTTCCTTGCAAATCTTTACAACTTTTCCAGCCATAACATGTTATGCTGATAACTTCCCAGGGGGTGGAACGCTCACCAACGGGAACGAAGAGGAAATGTACTCAGGCTTAGCCTTAGAACCCCGCTTCGACGACTTAGATGTCATTAAGCCAGGAGCCTTCCAAAAGAAGGGGAGGGTCCAGGTAAACATGATCACCTATGTCTTCAAAACAAAGTAACCGATTCCAATTAGGAGTACGCCATCATGATTAGCAAGATAATCGCCGAACTCATTTATTATGCCGAAAAGCATCTCTATCTTTTAGATAGCGATAAGATCTATCTAGAGAATATCCTTCTCCATTTCTTCGGGGCCACTGAGCCTTACGAAGGGGAGATCAATAAGAGAGACATCGAGAACATGGAAGTCCCTGACAACCTCGTTTCTGAGATCGTCGAGTATTGTCTTCTCCATGGCGACGATGAGAAAGAAGCGGAAAGAAAAGCCGACTTCGCCCTTGGTATCGTCTCTCCTCTCCCAAGCCTCGTTAACGGCGCCTTTGAAGAATTCAAAGCAACCGACCCAACGACCGCTCTTCAGTTCCTAAAAGCCCTTGGAACGAGCAATTATTATTTCCAGAAGACGAAAGTGGAGCGCAACAAAGAATGGATTGCCACCTTTGAAGACGGCCCAAACATCGGCGTCTCCATCAACCTCTCCAAACCTGAGAAAAACAACAAGGACATCGCTAAGCTCTTAACGACCGCTTCGACGAACTATCCGAAGTGCGCCCTCTGCGTTGAGAACCTTGGCTATTATGGCGATGACAAACATGCCGCCAGAATGACGATCAGATACGTCCCTCTTACCCTTGCAGGGGAGAGATGGTACCTCCAGTATTCCCCATACGGCTACTTCCGTAACCATTGCATCGCCTTCAAAGAGGACCATGTCCCGATGAAAGTCGAAAGGAAGACCTTTGAACGTCTCCTTTCCTTCGTCGAGCAGTTCCCGGTCTTCTTCATGGGCAGCAACAGCGACCTCCCAATCGTCGGTGGTTCCATCTTAAATCACGAGCATTTCCAAGGCGGATCGCCAGTGCTTCCTCTCTTTGCCGCGAAAGACAAAGAAGTCATTTTCACCAGCAAATCCGGCACGAAAGTCGCGAAAGTGGACTATTACACGAACACTATCCGCATCTCTGGAACCGACAAAGAAGAGATCATGGACCTCGGTGAGAAGATCCTTAATGCCTGGAGAGCCTATGACAACGAAGAGCTTGGCATCATCCACGAAAGCGAAGGCAATAAGCACAACACAGTCACCTCCTACGCCTTGAAACGTGGAGACGAATATCAGCTCATCATCGTCTTACGCTGCAATATCACGACCGAAGAATTCCCAGATGGCGTTTTCCACGCCCATCCTGAATACCATGCCATCAAAAAGGAGGGCATCGGCCTTATCGAATGCGCTGGTGAGTTTATCCTCCCAGCCCGTTTGGAGCGTCAGATGGTTGAAGCGGAGAAATCCGTCAACATGAGCAAAGAGGAATACCTCAAAGAATACCCAGACATGGCTCTCTTCGAGGATATGATCAACGCCATGAAAGAGAACCCATCCTTAGACGTCGCAACCTACATCAACAGAGTCTGCCGCAACATCCTTAAGAACGTTGCCGTCTTCAAGGAAGACGAGAAGTCCCAGAAGGCCTATGACGCCTTCCTCAAAGAAGCCCTTAACTAAGCATGAAGAAAATCGGAATGGTCTCCCTAGGCTGCGCTAAGAACCTAGTGGATAGTGAGATGATGCTCGCCTCCTTCCCAGGAGACCGTTTTCAGATTACCCCAAACCCTGAAGAAGCCGATGTCATCATCGTCAATACCTGCGGCTTCATCGAACCTGCCAAGAAAGAGGCAATAGATACCATCCTTGAGATGGCCTCCCATAGACAAGCCAAACTCATCGTCACCGGTTGCTTCGTCGAACGTAGCCTCGAAGAGCTTAAGAAAGCCATCCCTGAGGTCGACCTTTGGGTCCCTCTTCGCGACTATCCGAAGATGAATCTCCTCGTCATGGCGCTTTTAGGGGAGAAAGGCATCATCCAGCTCAATCCGATGAGAAGGATGATCTCGACCGCTCCATATTTTGCATACTTAAGAATCTCCGATGGCTGCGACAATTTCTGCTCTTTCTGCGCGATTCCTTATATCAGAGGAAGAATGAAATCGCGTCCTCTTGAGGAGATCGTCGCCGAAGCCCTCATCCTCAAAGCCAAAGGGGTAAAGGAAATCGCTCTCGTCTCCCAAGACCCGATGCACTATGGATGCGATATCAAAGACGGACCAGACATGGTCAAACTCATGCACGCCCTCGACAATATGGGCTTCTATAGCATCAAGGTCCTTTATATGTATCCAGAGGAGATCACCGATGAGGAACTCCGCTTCATCAAAAACTCCAAAACCATCGCCCCATATTTTGATGTCCCGATCCAGACCGCGAGCAATAAGATGCTCCGCTTAATGAATAGACACGGAACGGTAGAGGAGATGAAAGTCCTTTTCCGCAAGATCAAGGCCATGATGCCAAAAGCCGTCCTTAGAACCACCCTCATCTCCGGTTTCCCTGGCGAAACCAAGACGGAACATGATGAGACGGTGAAGTTCTTGGAGGAGATTCCTTTTGACCATCTTGGTGTTTTCACTTTTTCTAGAGAAGAAGGAACCGCTGCGTATAATATGCCTCATCAGGTGAGACACGCGACCGCCGAGAAGAGAAAAGACGAGATCATGAAACTTGCAAAGAAAATCTCCTATCGTCTTAACAAAGAAAGAATCGGTGAAGCCATGGAAGGAATCGTCACGGGATACGACAAGAAGAGAGATATGTATACTCTCCGCTCATACTGGAATGCCCCAGACGACATCGATGGAAACATCTATTTCTATAGCGCCAAAAAGCATCATGAAGGCGATATAGTTAAGGTCATGATCAACAGCGCGATGGTCTATGATTTGATAGGGGAGGAAACGAATTAATCATTAACTCTTGCGCGTTGTTTCTTAAGAAACTATAATTCTACTCGCTGCCCCGCTAGTTAAACGGCATAACAGATCCATGGTAAGGATCAATTCGTAGTTCGACTCTGCGGCGGGGCACCAACAGAAAGCTAGCATTTTGTGAAAATACAAAGTGCTTTTTTTCTTATCTTGTGAAATTATGGGCAGTAAGGTGAGCGGTTTTGCCACTTTTCTCCGTCTTATTGTTAGAAGCATAGGAGGCATTATATGAAAAGCATTAAGAACAGATCATTATTCGCCATATTACTAAGCGCTTTTGCGCTAAGCAGCTGCCAAGAAATGCCAAAAGTTGACGATTCACTTGGAAATGTAGAGGCCTCTAGTTATGCCCAATCTACTACCTGTTCAGGAGGAACGAGCGTTCCTGAAAGCTCTAGCAGCACCTATCCTGAGGTTCATATCCGCGATATGGATAACGGAGTTATAGTCGTTTTGGAAGGAAACGAATGGATTCCTCTCCAAGGCTATTCTTTTAGGGTCGATAACCTGAACGAGGAATTCACCCTGACACTGAGAGAACTCACTGTTAAAGAAACAGGTGAAAGGCTTCTACGTGGCGTCATGTCTCTCTATTTAGCCGACGTCAATAAAGATGGTTATCTTGATTTTGTCTACACAAATAATGGCGCCGACCGTAGTAGGAATGAAGTCGGTACGTGGGTTGGTATATACGATTACCACAACGACGCCGAACTATTCAGATTAGACGAGCCTCTTAAATATGATTACGAATTTGGCTTTGAAAACCACGAGATCGTCGTCGGAAAATGGGGCAACGACAAATATGACACTTATAATGTGTTGGATTCGGGACCTTTTGTGGGCAAAGGCATCTTGGATTACTCTCATTCAACGATAACCGTAAATTGGCAAAACTACCTTAACATCGACTCATCTACCTTAAGAGTGACCACATCAGATAGCGCAAGAACGCCGATGCCGTTATTGCCATCGCAACAACCAACGGAAGATCAAGGGGTTCTTATATATCCTGACGCTAATACATTCATCATCGAGAATGTCAAGGCGGATAAGGCTTACTGCATTACCTCAACGATCGCAAGAAACAGCGGCAATTATGATGACCTCCCAGATACTTTGCCCGTCGCTTATCACGGACACGCTCTTTTCAAGCAGGCGATTGCAAGCAAAACCGAGGACAACGTCATCGTGAGTTTCCTTGAGCAAGGCACTCTGGAAGATGGTGCTAATAAATCGATTTCCATCGAGATCTGCTTTGACAGTCTTGTGTACACGATTATTTTCAAATTCGACTCATATCAGTCCTTGTCTGACGCCCAAACTTTAAAGGAGGCGATGGGCTGGAGCTTCACCAAGGAACAACTGGTCCAGTTCACAAGCGAATCTATCCCTGGTTCACATTTCGATCAGCGTAGCGAAGAAGATGATCCGTTTATGCATGTTTCCATTGTCAGGGAAGGGGAGGCCACAAGATATAGTTACAGCCTTTTGGAAGCGACGGTCGCGGAAATCGATCCGGCTTTAGTGGATCCTAGTTACACGGTCGGTCACTATAACTACATTACGAGCTCAGGGACTTACACCATCAACGAGCATCTCGCATTCTTGGAAAATGGTGGTTCTTACTACTCAGTGTTAAACAAACTCAGAGAGTTTAGATACGCCCTTAACAGCACCGAAACCTATAGGCGTTTCAGGGACGGACACAATGAAATAACCGTTCAAAATCGAAGTGGTTCCGTATTGAAAGTCCTCCAAAACGCCAACAAAATCCTCTTCAAAACCAATGGCCACTATTTGACGGAAGAAGAGAGCAATAGGCTTAAAAGCGAGTGTGAATACACCTTCACCATCGCGGGCAATAATTTCTATGTGCTTGGTAATAAAGAAATGATTTCCGATGATCTCAGATTTGAGGTTATCTCTAATAATGATTTCTCATCGCTATTTGCTAAATAACGACCATGAATACTTATTTCTCAAACATCCATAAAGGAACCATAAAACTAGGAGAATCCCCAGAATGGAACCTTGGCAACATCATCTTAAAGTTCTACGAAGACCCAAATGAGACCTATGTCGATTGTCTCGTGAAGAAGAAGATCTTCGGCAAGGAAAGGCTTTGCTCGTTGACTCATCTTCATATCGACAATTCGGATATGGAATCTTTCATCAAAGATGTCGATGACCCAAACAAGAGGATACTGATCAAAAAGATCGGCTGCATCTTAGGTCTTGGCGCCAGCTTCGAAATAGTCGACAAAGAAGATACCGGCAAAAGCGGTTTCTACTCGGAACTATGAGTGGCTTCGGCTATCATTAAAGCATGGCATCCGATAACGATTTCCTTCTATATGTCCTTGACCTTCTTCGTGAGGTTAGTGGCATCACCTATCGCAAAATGATGGGCGAATATGTCATCTATAAAGACGGCAAGGTCTTTGGAGGGATATACGACAACCGCTTCCTCGTCAAAAAGACCAAATCCCTCTCGGGTTATGGCTTTAGCGAGGCTCTCCCTTATCCTGGCGGATCGATGATGTACGCCGTCGATAGCGAGGATCCAGACGAGATCAAAGAGGTAGTGGAGAAACTCATCTCCGACCTCAAATAGTAAAAATAGGGCCGTTTTGCTAGGGAAAACGCCCTTTTCATTTGAATTAAATGAACCCTTTTTCGTATAATTTATGTCATGTTGTTGCAATCGATAATCGTCGCTTCGGTCATTCTTCTCATCCTAATGATGGGTTTTCTTTTTTATAAGCTGCCAAATAAGGCTTCCTATGAACTGAAGACAAAACCAACCGGGTATCATTTGATCTCCGGGATCGTAATTACCGTCGTTGGACTAGCGTGCTTGGCCGGATGCGCGATTCTTATGGTTTTCGATAGGAATGGGTCGATCCAGGCTCCTCTCTTCATCCTTGGCTCCGTAATTGGCTTAGCTGGGTCGATTCAGCTCTTTTTCGTCCTCCTTGGCTTCGTCGCCATCAAAGGAGACGAGATCCATGTAAGGCTTTTCTTCAAAACGAGAAAAAGGAAGATATCCGAGATTAAGAAGATTCGCCGCGGACCTCTAGATTTCACTTTCTATTTCAAAGACGGACGCAAGGCCGCTTTTTTTGGCATTGATCCTATCCTCGATAAGATCATCGAGAGAAAAGACCCTGAAACGGTTGTTGAGGATTTCGTTGACCCAAGATACTTCTGGAACGATCCAAAGAAGATGAAGAAAAACAGGATTTACTCAATCGTTATCTTCGCATTGGGCGTGCTCGTTATGGCTCTCTCGTTATTTTTGAGCCCTTTTGACAGGCCAGTCTATGAGAAAGACACAGTCCTCGTCACCGGAGAATTCGAAGCAGTCAGCTTCACAAATGAACGCAACCCAGATTTTTTCTTCTATATCAAAGGTAGTGACGTCGAATACCAAATGCCTTCCGAAGTTGTCGATCGTCTTCTTAGTCCCATTTTCACGGACCTGGATTATGGCGACACGATCACCATCCGCGTCGAAAACCTAAACAATCGCAAAGCCAGAAGGGAAGGCTTCACCAAAGCTGACCGCATCTGCGCGTTTGAGTTCAATTCAAAACAGTACCTGACATATAAAGGCTATCGCGAAGGGATTTTTGAAAAGAGGGGCCGTGGTGTAAGCATATTCTCCCTTGGCCTTCTTTTCCCAGCTGTCTCAGCCATCACGTTCTCCCAGGCTGTTTTCTTTGAAAAAGCCAGAAAATCCGTTGGCGCCGATAAAGACAAATAAGACTTCAGCCATGTTAATCGCATCAATCATCATTCTTTCGTTTGCCGCCATTGTCTATTTTGCGGCAACCATTTATTCCTCACTTCCGGATAAAAGCGGCTATGACGTGAAAACATATGCAGGAAAGGGCATCTACGCTATCGGCCATGTCGGCACGTGGATCGGACTCGCCTGCCTTATTCTATCGGTTACTGTTTCCGGGAACCCTGACACTGATCTAACCGGTCTTTTGTCCGTGATGGTTATGGGCCCTTTCTTCGCGCTGCTTTCGACCGCAATCCTCTTCTTTGCCAAACATGAGTTTGAGGCAATCAAAGGCGACACCATCTACATAAGGCGTTTTATCAAGATAAAAGAACACAAGCTCTCTGAGTTAAGTGATTGCATCGCATCTCCAATTGGAATCACTCTCGTTTTCGATGACGGACGCCACACATTCATATCCTCACTCACCAAGGGCCTTGGCCACTTTATGGAAGTCGTCGAAGAAAGAAGTGGCGTAGGGATTTCTCTTTAAAACGAATGGCTGAAGGCGCGCTTCCATAATGGGCGCGCTTTTTCTTTGCGTGCATATGCCTACATTCTTTTTGGCGTTGTTGTAGAATGAAAATATAGAAAACGCATATGTTTAAAGAGTATCTTCTCCAGAACTGGGCCTTGATCCTTATCCTCTTGGCTTTTGCCATATCTTTGGCGACCACGGTTTTCCTTGAGAAAAGGTCCATCATCCGCCTATACGTTTTGATTGTCTCTATTTTCATTTTGTCGATTATCGTCTATATCGAATTCTCGACGGATAACGTTGCTCTTAGGAACGTCCTCATGGCGATTAGATATAGCGCAACGCCATTCATCATCGCTCTTATCACCCACGCTCTTGTTAAGAAGATGCGCTGGTTCATATATCTTCCAGCCTCCGCTCTTCTTATTCTTGATATCGTCTCCATCTTCACTGGCATCGTCTCTAGCATCAACGAGAATAACGAAATGGTTAGAGGCCCTCTTTGGGTCACACCTTATGTCTTTGTCGGCGTCTATAGCGTCCTTCTTATCTTCCTTCTCGTTAGAAGAAGCAACAAAAGGCTCATTGAGATGATCCCGATTGGCTTTATGGCTTTCGCTCTTGGATCGGGCCTCGTCCTGCCTTTCATCTTCAAAGGCGATTACGCGAAGATCTTCTCTGTGTCTATCGCTATCGCCTTATTCGCCTACTATGAGTTCACGGTCCTTCAGCTGACAAAGAAGGATTCCTTAACGGGGTTACTTAATCGTCATGCTTATTTCGCGGACATATCCCGTGATCCTAAGAGCATCAGCGCTCTCGTCTCAATTGATATGAATGGTCTCAAAGCCATCAATGACAACGAAGGCCATGATGCAGGGGATGAGGCTCTAGCGACGTTGTCTTCTTGCTTCCGTCGTGCCCTCAAAGGCAAGGAATCGGGATACCGTGTCGGCGGAGATGAATTCATCATCGTTTGTAGAAAAGTCCAAGAAGAGGAAGTTCTAGCCCTCATAGAAAGAATCAAAAAGAACGTTAGTGAGACAAAATACTCCTGCGCTATCGGTTATGGCCTTAACCTTTCTGGGGATAAGGACATCGAAGAGCTTCTTAGAGAATCTGACGCCATGATGTATAGCGACAAAGACAAGTACTACGAAGAAACCGGCATCAATAGGCGTCATATCTAAAATTTTATCAATCATCAAAGGAGGCACTGAATCACCAGTGCCTTTTTCTTAATAGTAGAAAACGCTATAAAATATACAGAAATTTTACAAATAATGAAAACGCCGATAAAACCTAGGATATTGACGCTTCATAACAGCAAATAACCAATAATTTTGAACTCAAAAAAATTAATTAGACGTATAATTCTCATGGATAAACAAATAGACAACGCGCACCAAGCGCACGTTTGCCAGGAGTTATTTCTTTCGCGTCCCCTCTCAGGGCGAGAGGCACGGAATATCTAGCCCTGAAATGAAAGGAGATTTGCTAAATAAAGCAAATTCAGATTTTATGAAAAAATCAAAGCCTTGACCCTTCTTTCTTCCCTTGCTTTGACGATGTGCTTAGCCTCTTGTGGCGGCAATGGCAATGGCGGGGCAAGCAAAGCCGATGAGTCAACTCCAGCTGGAAGCCAAACCAGCACCGCCTCTAGCAGTCAGTTAGAGAAGATCGAGCTCACCACCGAAGGTTCTAAGACCCTCCATGTCGGCGAAACCCTCCAAATCAAATCGAGCGTCGAAGGCGTCACCTACAAGTCATCCAATGAGAAAGTCGCAACCGTCGACCAGACTGGCAAAGTCACCGCCACCGGACTTGGAACCGCCTCCATCAGCGCAGAAAAAGAAGGCTACCGCAAAGGAAGCATGAGCATCACGGTCGAAAGAAACCCAGCCAGCGGCAAAGTCGAATTCGAAGATGCTGACCACGTCAGTGCCGATGGTTGGTATTCAACCTCATTCTTCGGAATGGAATTCGGAAACGGATCTGCCACCCCAGTCACCACAAACGATGACGGAACCGCCTATATCGGAAGCTTCGGCGAAGGCGATAAAGAAACCCTCAAATTCACCGCAAGCAAAGCCGAACAAGCTGAGCTTCTTGCTTATATTGGAGCTTCTTCGACCGTCAATGTTGGCGAGGCCATGTCAGCGAAGTTCAATGGAGCCGACCTTACCATCCAAGGTGAGATCACGGTCGATGGATATAACACCACTTGGGCAGAGGTCTCTTTAGGAACCGTCAACCTCATCCAAGGCGAGAACACCCTTGAGCTCACGATGCTTGCAGGCGGTCTCTCTCTTGATTACTTAGAGGTCTACGGCTCTGCGGATACGACCATCGCAACCGTCGCGGCCCCAGCCAAAGAAGCCATTGCCATCACCAATGCCGAAGAGAGTCTCACAATCGAAGTGGGGGATACCCTCCAAATCACTTCAGAGACGACTGAGCTTACTTATCTCTCTAGCGATGAGACGGTCGCTACCGTCGACGAAAACGGTCTTGTCACCGGCGTTGCTACCGGACAGGTCAAGATCACTGCCAAGAAAGATGGCATGTATGGCGCTAGAGTCACCATCAACGTCACTCCTAAGAAAGCCGTTGGCGAAATCCAAGTCGAAGCCGAAACCGGTGTCACCGAGGATGGCGCCATCAAAGCGACTACTCCTTGGAGCATGGGCGGAGGCACCCCAGCAAGCGGAACCACTATCTCCACTTGGCCAGCCGGTGAGACCTTAACCGTCACCTTCGAAGCCACCGAAGCCAAGGAGATGAAGCTCTTCATGACTGGCAAACCAAAGATGAATAGCTCTTATCAGTACGAAGACATGGATCTTGGAGCGGCAGTCAGCCTCAAGTTCAACGACGTCGATGTTTCTCTTACTGGCAAAACCCTTCCGGCCCAGGCCTTATCAAGCGGTTGGGGAGCGGATTATGTCCAGGTCGAACTTGGCACCGTCAATGTCACCGTTGGCACTAACACCATCGCTATGACCGCGATTGAAGATGGTCCAGAGCTTGACTACTTCTCTCTTAAGCCAATCGCCGCTTAATAAGCCCTTTCAATAGGAACAGGGAACGCCCAAAAAGCGTTCCTTGTTTTCTTTTTGAATCATTAAAGGGTTTTTGCTAGCGAAACATAGTAAAATGTTTCTAATGCAAGAAAGAAAAGGGAAACAGCATGGAATCATCTAGAGTGTTCAAAAACGAGAGAAGGCCTCATTACGAAGAGTTAGACAAATTCATGGATCTCATGAAGAGATACCTTTTCCCTGGCGCTTTCGACACTCTTCATGACAGCGTGGAAGAGCACAAGAAAAGCCTTCTTTCCCGCATCAAGAACATGTTCATCGAGTACATCTCCTCAGATGAAGAGAAGTGCGACTCTTTCTTAAAGAAAATCCCTGTGATCGAAGAGGAATTATACGCTGACCTCGACTTCTTCTACGAAAGCGACCCAGCTTGTGAATCCCTCTCTGAGATCGTCTACGCTTACCCAGGCTTCCTCGCCATCACCTATTACAGAATCTCGCACGCTCTTTATGAGCTTGATATCCCATACATCCCTCGCATCATCTCCGAGAAGGTCCATAGCCTTACCGGCATCGACATCCATCCAGGCGCGAAGATCGGCTCTCCTTTCTTCATCGACCACGGAACCGGAATCGTCGTCGGAGAGACTGCAGAGATCGGTAAACACGTTAAGATCTATCACGGCGTTACCTTGGGCGCTCTTTCTTTGAAAGAGGGTAGGGCCTTAAGCGGAACCAAACGCCATCCAACCATCAAGGATAACGTCACCATCTATAGCGGCGCCTCAATCCTTGGGGGAGATACCGTCATCGGTGAGAACGTCACCATCGGCTCAAACGTCTTCATCGTCAACTCCGTCGTTGAAGATACGACCCTCATCTACACGAATGACTCAGTCAAAGAAATAAAGTAGGAGAGCCTTATGAAAAAAGTCACTGTCATCACTTCTTCCTTAAGAGCGAAAAGCACCTCCAAAACCCTCATGAATGAGATGGTTAAGGGCCTAAAAGAGCATAACGAGGTCAAAATCATCGACATTTCCCGCATGGATTTGAAATACTGCATCGGCTGCATGACTTGCCAAGAGACTGGCAAATGTGTCCTCCAAGACAGCGTCAAAGACGTGATTGAGGACGTTAACGGTGCGGATACCCTCGTCTTCGTTTCTCCTATCTATTACTATTCGATCTCCGGTCAGCTTAAGACCTTCTTAGACAGAATGAACCCTCTTTACCCAAGAGAAGACAGGAAGTTCAAAGAGGTGTACGCCCTCTTCACCTGCGCGGACGATAATCCTGAAGCGGTCGAAAAACCGACTGCCGCCATCGAAGGCTGGGTCGAATGCTTCGATGGGGTCGAGTACAAAGGCTCCTATGATGGTCTTGCCCTTAATGATGTAGGGGACATCACAGAAGAACAGCTTAAAGGCGCATATGAATTTGGAAGCAAGATATAATCTTGCTTTTTCTTTATAGGTATTCCTTTTCAATTAAAGAAAGTAGCATAATGTCGATAGTCGCTTTTCCATTGTCTTTTGAAAGGGGTAGACCATGAAAAAGAAATCCAATTTGCTGTTATTGCTGCTTTTGCCTTTATTGACTTCGTGTCCGCCGAGTCATGATGGCCCTCTTTTCGATGTAGAAGAGTTTCCTCATTACACCAAAATGCTTTCGTTTGATTTGGCCGATGGACTTGATCTGACGCTTTCTTATGGTCTCTATAACAAATCATTGGGTTATAGAGGCAACGCAACTTTCGATAAATACATGTTCCTCGTCGCAAACGCCAAGGACCCATATCAATCATCAGTGAAGTATGAACGCATCTATGAGGTCCCAACGCCTAATTCCCAGCACTATTGGAGAGAGCCGAGCAACGGAAATGGATACACCTATGCCTCAGAGGTCAAAATACATATAGACTCCAAATACTTCAATAGTAATAACGATGTTTTTACGGTTGTTTTGACACAGGTAGAGGGATACACCCCCGAGAAAAATTTCTATGACAGCGAATTTCTTTTCTGTTCTAGGGGATCAATTGAATATCAGCCTTTCTACTATTACATTGCCGAAGACCAAACCGTCTATGTCTCGACCTACCGTGAAAGACTTCCAAACTATTCCGCTCCAGAAGAGTCCTCTATAGAATCACAAGCTTTTTCTAGCGAGGAAGAACTCCTTTCTACCGAGGAGTCTTTAGAGTCAAGTGAGGCAGTGGCGTGAAAAAGAAATCGAGCCTTCTATTATTGCTGCTTCTGCCTTTACTGACCTCTTGTCCACCGATGATGCGTCCTGAGGGTCCTCTTTTCAGGGTGAAAAGTTTTAATAGCGCAGATACGATTCAGTTCAATCTGAATGACGGAGTCGATTTGACTGTTCCTTTTGGTGTCTACAACAAGGAGGCCGGAGAATATAGCGCGACTGAGGCTGAACATTATATGTTCTTGGTCTCAAATGGCGGATATGAGGTTTCGAACAATGATCGAGAGTGGCAATGTGTCCATAGAGTCGAGTGGCCTAATAGCGAATACTATTGGAAGGGAACCAGATATAGCAAAGAGGCCCTAATCCATTTAGAGCCTAAGTATTTCGATATAGAGAATGATGCCATCACAATCCTTTTGACGACCCCTTACATCGCGAATTACGAGCCTGAGAAGGGAACATATTTAACAAAAGAGCTTAACCGTTCATGGGATACGACAAATTGGAACACGCTTTATTACCGCGTTGACGAAGACCAAACCGTCACTTTGGCCACGAAGCGCAAAAAGCTTAAAAGCTCTTCTTCTGCAGAAGCTTCCTCTTAGGAGGAAGAAGCCCTTTCGACCGAGGAGTTTATAGAATCAAGCGAGGTAGAGATATGAAAAAGAAATCCAGACTCCTTTTGCTGGCGTTTTTGCCTTTGTTGACCTCTTGTCCGCCCAGTGACGATTCGCCTCGTTTCACGATAAAAGATCTAGAAGATACGAATGAGGTTCGCTTTGAACTCGATGATGGTGTCGATTTGACCGCTTATTTCGGCCTCTATGACAGAAGCGAGGTGTTTGGTGACCACCGTTTGAATGAAAAGTACATGTTCCTCGCCAAAAACGAAGTCGGTGATTACTATGAGCGAATTTACACGATCACCGATCGCAATAAGGATTGTTTTTATGAATACAAAAAAGGGGACGACGGCTGGTATAAATACTTCTATAGCAAAGAGGCAAAACTGCATCTCGACTCCAGGTTTTTCATTCCGGGAAGCGGTTCTATCAGGATTCTTCTAGTGTACTCGCTAGATCGCGATTCCGATGAAGACTTTTACTCCAAAGGTGAGTTCAGCTATCCGCCGGGTTACTTCGATATCTATTATTGGATCGACGAAGATAAAACCGTAAATCTGGTCAACTCCGCTGACCTCCTTCCAGGATGGTCCAAGGCTTCTTGAGAAGATGAAAAACAAATAGGATATTAAGATATCCTGTGTTAGAGTAATCGCATGGAATTCTCTAGGGTCAAATCACTTATGAACTGCTCAGGAGAATCCTCTAGGAACATATAAAACCTAAGAGCCCCTTTCAGCGGGGCTTTTTCTGTCAGAAAGGAGAGAGAATGGAATACATCGTCAAAGGCGATATCGCCTATAACAAAAGCCTGAACGAATTCGTAAGCATCCATAACGGCTATCTCTATGTCAAAGATGGCAAGATCGTTAAAGCCATGAAATCCCTCCCTGAAGAGCTTAAGAAAAAGAAACTCATCGATTACACTGGCAAGCTCATCCTCCCAGGTATGGCCGATCTCCATCTCCATGCCTCCCAGTTCGCCTATAAAGGCACCCTCATGGACGTCACCCTTCTTGAGTGGCTCGACAAATACACTTTTCCTAGGGAAGCGGCCTTCAAAGACGAGAAACACGCCAAAAAGGCCTACAAAGTCTTCGTCGATTGCCTGAAGAAGAGTTTCACCACCAAAGCGGTCATCTTCGCGACCATCCATCTTGAAGGAACATACATACTCTGCGAACTCCTTGAGAAAGCGGGTATCGACGCCTATGTCGGCATCGTCGACATGGATAGGAATTGCCCTGATTACATTTCCCAGACCGTCGAAGGAGCGAGAAAAGACAACATCGAGCTCATCAAACGCTTAAAAGACTTCAAGCACGTCAAACCGTGCATCACCCCAAGATTCACCGTCAGCTGCACCGATCCGATGATGAAGATGCTAGGGGAAGTGAGGAAAGAATATGGTGTCGCATCCCAATCTCATCTTGATGAGAATCTTGAAGAGATCGCCTTCGTAAAAGAACTTTGTCCGGATGCGAAATCATACACGGACACCTACGACAGAGTGGGCCTTCTCGACCATTCCGTCATGGCGCATTGCATCTACGTCACCGAAGAGGAGATGAAGACCCTCAAAGAGAAAGACGTCTATCTCGTCCATTGCCCAGAGAGCAACACCAACGTCACCACAGGCAGAATCATGCCAGTGAGGAAATATCTCGACAACGGCATGCATGTCGGCATCGGCTCAGACGTGGCAGGGGGAAGTACCCTCAATCTCTTCGCCAATCTCAAACTCGCCATCCAGCTCTCCAAGGTCATCAACCACGGAGGAAGGAATAACTACAAACCTCTTAATGCCAAGGAAGCCCTCTATATCGGCACGCTCGGTGGAGCCTCATATTTCGGCAAAGCCGGTTCCTTCATGGAAGGGTATGACGCCGACATCCTCGTCATCGATGACGTCAATGGCGACCCATCCAGCATGAAGTTCGGAATCGAGGACAGGCTTGAGAGATTGATGTACAATGCAAACGAAAGCTTCTTAGTAGCGAAATACATTGATGGCCGCAAGGTCTATGAAAGGAAATAACAACATGAAAAACGGAAAACTTGTCATCTACAGCTTGATCTTAGTCTTATGCACCCTCATAAGACTCTGGCTCTTACCAAGCGCGATCACCCTCATCCCAGCGGTTGGTGGCACCCTTAACTACGCCTTCGAGCCTCTCATCTTCGTTGGAGCGTTCTATCTCTCCTCAACCTGGTCCAAAAAGAAAGAGGACCTCGTCACCAGAGGTTTCTGGTACCTTCTTGCCTACGCCCTCATCGCCGCGGTTCTTGTCGGGCTTTTCTTCCTCATCACCGCGATCATGGGTCTATTCAAATAAACCAACGGTCTTTTATTCTTTTGAATAATCTAGTATTCTTTTCGAGAACGTTTTAGGAGAACTTTCATGAAAATTGCAATCACAACCGAGACAACCTGTGACTTATCGCAGGATCTCCTCAAGAAATATAACATCATCACCATCCCATTCACCGTCACCCTTGGTGAGAGAAGTGAACCAGATGGCATCATCACCGGCAAAGACCTCATCGACTACACGATGAAGACCGGCCAGTTAGGAAGAACGAGTGCCGTCAACGAGATGGAATACACCGAATTCTTCACCTCAGTCCTTAAGGACTATGACGAGCAGATCCATATCTGCCTTAGCTCTGGCATCTCCTGCGCCTATAACAACGCGGTGAACGCTTCCGAAGCCTTTGGTGGCAAAGTCCACGTCATCGATAGCCGCTCCCTTTCCACAGGCGTCGCTCTCGAGTGCATCTACGCTGCCAAGCTCGTTGAGGCTGGCAAATCCCCAGAAGAGATCGTCAAGCTCGTTGAGGAGCGTATCCCAAACAACCAGACTTCCTTCTGCTTCGAGACCGTCGAATTTCTCTACAAAGGTGGAAGATGCTCCGCCATGGCAAGATTCGGTGCCAACCTCCTTCACCTTCGCCCACAGATCTTAATGAAGACCGACACCGGCAAGATGGAAAGCGGCAAGAAGTTCCGCGGTCCAGTCAAGAAGTGGTGCCCAGACTACGTCGAAGAGACCCTCAAGACCTTCAATAACCCAGACAAAGAGATCGTCTTCATCACCCACACCATCTATGGCGAAGAGGATCACAAAATCGTCGCTTGGGTCAAAGAAAGACTTGAGAGAGAAGGCTTCAAGCACGTTTATGAGACCTATGCAGGCGCGACAATCTCTTGCCATTGCGGTCCAAACACCCTCGGAATCCTCTATCTCAACGACGGCGAGCACCCAATCGCTTAATTGAACAAAATGAACTAAGTCGGCAATAGCCGACTTTTTCTTTTACAAATTAGTTCCTAAGGGTCTAGATTTAGGAATGCCAAAAGTAGTATGTTTATTGTGAATCAGGGGAGCGCAACCATGAAAAAGAAATACGCGATACTGCCGTTATTAGCCATGACCGTCCTTTCTTCTTGTCAACAATCTTATGGCGAAGAGGTCACGGACAAAGCAAGAGTGATTGAGCTTGAAAAGGCCATATCCGATAAAATGAACGAACCTAAGGGATTTGAGGTCCACGTCAAAGCCTCCATGTCCGATGACAGGGGCGAAGGAAATAAAAACGCTTATTCTTGGGATCTTATTTACCGCGGCGACAAGAAAGACAACATGTATCTCGCAGGGACAGTCGAGATTGAGGTTGCGGGCGATAAGGCAAAATACAAATACGCAATGTATATGGTGGAAGACCCAACATACGAGAAAGTTTGTTACATTGAAATGGGTAGCCCGGACACCGCCGCCAAAGACATAGATGTCTATGCAGTGAGAAGCGATGGTTATTCTTCGGAAGGTGGCCTCCCTGGAATCCTGGCATATCCGATAGCGCTTTATGAGGAAGTCCGCGACCCTTACTATATCGATCAAGCGCTCATTGAATACACCGACGCCTCTCCGGCGAAGTATTACTCCAAAGGCGATGGCAGCCTCACCATTGAGAGGTCCAGCGTCGAAGAGTGGAATGGAACTCGTACAAGCCATACCCGCATGACATACGAAAACTATCTCCTTAAAGGTGCCGTATATGAGAGCGAAACTACCGATGAAACACGCAAAAGCTCCGAGAAATTCGAGCTCACCTACAAGACGCTATTTAATTACACGGTCACCCTTCCTTCTGGTTGGGAAAGCCTAATCCGAGAACCAAGAGGCACTTATTATTAAGCCGGGCACTAGCCTGGCTTTTTCTTTAAAAAAGAAAAGAGAGAAATCACTCGCTACAAAAAATAGCAAAATGCAAGCGCTTCACTGGATTTCTTTCGAGTTAAGCGGTAAATTGTAAGCAAAGGAAGGAAATATACCTAATGAAAAAGAAGTTTTCTTTATTAGTCCTATTGCCCGCATTCATGCTTTCATCCTGCGGCGACGGTGCTGAAATCACCGACTCTGCCAAGTTGAAAGAGACCAAAGACGCCATCTCTGCCAAAACCAAAGACATCAAGAACTATGAGATGACCATGAAGAGCAGCGCCACCTCCTATGACGATTCCGAGAAGAAGAACGTCACCACGGAAAGCGAAATGCTCTTCCGCGCCAACGCCAATGAGGAGATGTACCTCAAGACCGTCTCCAAAGAGGGAGATCAGAAAGAAGAGAGCACAATCTATCTCGTCAAAGATGCCAAGTATAAGCAGGTCCTCTATCTCGATATGTATGATGAGGATACCAAGAAGAACGAGAAGACCGTCTACGGCTATGAAGGCAATGAGCTTACCTTCAGCATGTCGGCCCTCTATCTCCTTGCTCCAACCCTCTACACCTCGATGTTCCTTGATCCGAACACCATCAGCGCCGAGGATTTGCTTGAGGAGACCGCCGAGGATAGTGAAGCCGAGTACACCGTCGAATCCAAGTACTATTCCAAAGGCGATGGCAACCTCACTTTGAAGATCAGCGCCAAAGCCAAAGAAGGTGCCAAGTCCGAAGACGAATACACCGTCAGTGAAAACTACACCGTTGTCTATGACAACTATTACTGGAAGAGCGCCGTCATTGAAGGCGAATCCAACAAAGGCAACAAGAGCAAAGCCGAGATCACCTTCACCGTCAAGGATGAGGTCAAGATCGAACTCCCAAGCGGTTGGGAAAGCTTAATCAACAAAGAAGCGGCCTAATCACCCTTCAATCTAGCCGGGCTAACCCCCGGCTTTTTCATTATTCCCTGCAAATCCTTCTCCAAAGGGCTGGATTTTGCCTCCTCAAAAAGAGTATCTTAGATAAGTCGAGGAAAAACAGAATGAAAAAACAGAAGATATTATTTGGCTTAGCCTCCCTTACGCTTCTTACTTCTTGCGGGCCTCAGGAGATCACCGATTTGTCCAAACTCGCCGATATCAAACATGAGATAACCAACAAGAGAGCGGAAATCAAAAACTACGAGATGGTGGGATATGTCAAGCAAACCGAAGTCTCCAAGAAGACGAGGGAGAAAAAAAACGTCAACGGCGAATTGCTCTATCGCGTCAACCAAGATGGGGAGATGCAGTTTTATGTGACCCAAGACGGAATGGGACAAGACAATAGATATCTCGTCAAAGACAAAACCTACGAGAAACTGATCTATTGCGATTCCTACACTTTCTTCAATGGTCAGATCACCGTCATCGACTATAAGGAACATCAAAGCACTTTCGAGACGTATTACAATGAGCTTTTCGCGATGAATACTTCCTTTATAGAAGCTCTCACGGACGCAAACACGATCATGACCTTCGCCAACGCTCTCCGCAGCGGCTTAGAGGAATTCGACAGCGAAACGAAATACTACTCAAGCAAAGAAGGCCAATTGACGATCAAGATCGATGATGCCTCGACCAAAGAAGGCGATGACACCAAAAACCATTTCGAGTTCAATTACGATGGCTACGTTTTCCAAGACGCGAAATTCACCCATGCGTATTCCAATGACGATTATGTGAGGAACTACGAATACTCCTTCATCTTCAAAGTGAGAGACAGCGTCAAAATCACTCTCCCAACTGGTTGGGAAAGCCACCTCATCAAGGACAATTAAGCAAAAGAGAAGCGGTGCGGGTCACCGCTTTTTCTTTATGCGCTTGCGTATACGCTTTAACTAGTGCATAATACTCGCGGTGGAAGACCCGCGGAAGCGGCTCCGCTAGCTCAATACATATCGAATTGAGTGGCCCATTAGGACCACTCTTTCTAATTTTAGGAGGGCAAATGGGATTACTTGATAAGGTGAAGGAGCTTCTTGAGCCGACCTTGGAGAAAGAAGGTTACGAGCTCATAGACGTTTCATTGAGCCGAAACAAAGAAGGCCTCACGCTCCATCTCGTGGTCGACCGCGACGCGCCGATCTCGCTTGATGACATCGTGAAGGTAAGCGACATCATCAATCCTCTTCTCGATAAAGAGGACCCCATCAACGAAGCGTACATGCTTGACGTCTCTAGCGCAGGCTCCGAGAAACCGCTTCGTCTAGAGAAACTCGCCAAATACGTCGGTGAGTTCGTCAATGTCCACCTAGTGAACCCTTATGAAGGGTATAACTTCCTCGAAGGCGACCTAAAGGAAGTCACTGAAGAAGAAATCAAACTCGAAATCAGAGTCAAAGGCCGCAAAAAGACGCTTCTGTTAGCGCGTTCAAACATCGACAAAGCGCGCTTAGCCATAAAGTTCTAAGAAAGGAAAGCAAAACATGGAAGAAGAGAAAAAGGAAATGACGTTCAGCGAGCTCATCAACGCCATCGCTGAAGGCAAAGGAATCAGCCGCGATTCCGTCTTAGCCGCACTCAAAGAGGCCATGGAGACCTCTTACATCAAGTTCCTCAAAGGCGGAGACGACGCCATCGTCGAAGCCAAGATCATCGAGGAGGAGGATGGCAGCGTCCATGCCACCCTTTGCCAGAAGAAGAAGATCGTCAAGGAAGTCGAAGACGATTACCTCGAGATCAGCAAGGAAGACGCCAAAGAGGATGCCGAGGCCACAATCGCTCACTTAGAAGAGGAGATCGATTACCTCAAACGTCCAAGAGGCGAGGAAAAGAAAGAGAAAGAAGACCTCAAATACCTCCTTGCTCTCGTCAAAGAAGAGAAGAAGAACATCAAACTCAACAACTTCTATAGCATCTATTGCCCTCTCAACGAACTTACGAAGCTCACCGCCGTGAGCATCCGCACCATCCTTCGCAACAAGATCGGCGAGGCTGAAAGAGTCGCTCTCTATGACATCTACAAGGATCACATCGGAGAGATGCTCACCGGCATCGTCGAAAGAAGCGATGAGAAAGGTGTCGCCATCAAGGTCGGAAGAACCGTCATCGAACTCAATAAGAAAGACATGATCGGCGATGAGTACTTCAAACCAGGCGAGACCATCAAGGTCTATATCCAAGAGGTCAAGAGCGTCGATGTCGACGGCGTCAAGAAAGGACCTCAGATCGAAGTCACCCGTTCCTCCGAAGGTTTCTTAAAGAGGCTCTTCGAAGAGGAAATCCACGAAATCTATGAAGGCGTTGTCATCATCAAAGGCATCGCCCGTATCGCTGGTCTTCGTTCCAAAGTGGCCGTCTATTCGACCAAAGAGGACATCGACCCAACCGGCGCTTGCATCGGTCAGGGTGGAAGCCGCATCCAGAAGATCGTCGCCCAGCTTGGCAACAGCCACGAGAAAGAGAAGATCGACATCATCCCATATAGCGAAGATCCATCTCTCTACATCGCCGAATCTCTCCGCCCAGCCCAGGTCGTTGGCGTCGCCATCAAACCTGAGACCGAGGAAGAAGGCAAATCCGCCATCGCCGTCGTCAAAGACGATCAGTACTATGTCGCTCTTGGCAAGAAGAACGCCAACATCCGTTTAGCCAAGAGACTCACCGGCTACTCCATCGAGATCTACGAGGAGCAAAAAGCCCTCGATGATGGCATCGAATACGAATCCATCGAGGATATCAGAGCTAGAGTCGAAGAAGACAAGCGTGCCAAAGAGCGTGTCAACTACGCTGAGCGTTCACTCCGCCTCGCCGAGGAGCGTGAAGCCCTCCGTCAGGCCGAAGAGCAAGAGAAAGCCGCCCTTGCCGCCGAAGAAGAGGTTGAGGAAGCCCCAATCGTTGAGGAAACCCCAATCGTCGTCGCCAAGCAACCTGTCACCAAAGTCAAACCTGGCAAGATCCTTGATGAGGTTGAGCCAATCGCTGAGCCTGAGCCAGTCAAGGAACCAGAGCCAGAGGTGAAAGTCGAAGTCAAGACCACGACCTCCCTTGATGAGCTTGAGAAATCCCTCAACACCAAGACCGAGAAGAAGGTCGAGACCGGCAAGAAGCACTCCGTCAAGAAAGAGGAGAAGCGTCCTCGCAAGATCAGCGAGAAAGAGATCGCCCACGAGAAACCTCTTGAGCCTCTCATGAACACCATGCCGATCTACACAGAGGAGGAACTCGCTGAGGTTGAGGCCGAAGAAGAGAATGAGGCCGACTACTACAACGAGGAAGACGAGAACCTCGAGTACGAGTACAACGACGAGTACGACGACGATCTCAGATAATGAAAATAATCAACGACAGAACGGACATCGTCTCACGCAAGCGTTTCCCGCGTGAGACCCTCCTCCGTCTCGTGATAAAGGATGACAAACTCATCCTCGATGAAGGGAAAACCCTCAAAGGACGAGGGGTTTATCTCAAAAAGGGTAGTGGAAAGGACGCCATCAAAAAGGCTTCCTTAAACCGTTACCTCCATCGTCCAATCAGCAAAGAAGAAGAGGAACTCTTGGAGAAGCTATGAGCCAGAATGACGCGTTAGGATTCCTAGGTCTCTTATACCCGACTCACCAGGTCATCATCGGTGAGGAGCTTCATAGGAGAATGAGCGAAGTCACCCTCGTGGTAACCGCTACCGACATCGATAGCGGAGAATCTCTTCGCACCCTTGGGAGAATCAAACGCGCCCACAAACCTCTCTCGCAGACCTTCACGTCGAAGGAACTCGGCAAAGCCTTAGGCCATGCTGAGATCAAATTCCTCGGCATCATCGGCAAAAAAGCCGCCATGAGCTATCTTCTTAAGCTCAAGAAAGGAGAAAAAGATGAAAAAACCGCAGTTCAATAACAAGAAGGGCGGCCAAAACAAAAACCATAGCGGTTTCCGTCAGGCCAACTTCGAATCCCGTCCGAAGAAGAAAGAGGATTTCGCCAAGGTCAACGGCGGTGTCTTCGTCTACTCCAAACCGCTTACGGTCGCTGAGCTCTCCAAAGCCATCAACGTCCCAATCCCAGCCATCATCAAATACATGTTCATGAATGGCAAAGCCGTCACCATCAATCAGTTGCTCGATGATGAGATGATCGGCACCATCTGCTTAGAATACGGCTATGACTTCAAGAAAGAGGAAATCGTCGATGCCGAGCATTTCGAAGACCTCAAGATTGAAGATGATCCTTCTTCCTTGGTTGAGCGTGCCCCAGTCGTTTCCGTCATGGGCCACGTCGACCATGGCAAGACCTCGATCATCGATGCCATCAGACATAGTGATCTCTGTTCCAAAGAGGCCGGCGGCATCTCCCAAGCCATCGGCGCTTATCAGAAAGAATACAAAGGAAAGAAGATCACCATCATCGACACTCCAGGGCACGAAGCCTTCACGGCCATGAGAGCCCGCGGTGCGGATGCGACTGACATCACCGTCCTCGTCGTCGCCGCCGATGACGGCGTCATGCCTCAGACCATCGAGGCCATCAACCACGCCAAAGCCGCCAACTGCGAGATCATCGTCGCCATCAACAAGATGGATAAGCCAGGAGCCGACCCAGACAGAGTCAAGAATGAGCTCATGGCCCATGACGTCATCGCCGAGGATTACGGTGGCGAGGTCATGACCGTCGAAGTCTCCGCCAAAACCGGCAAAGGAATCGACGACCTTCTCGATGCCATCCTCGCCAAAGCCGAGATGATGGAGCTTAAAGCCAATCCAAACAGATTCGCCATCGGCACCGTCCTCGAAGCCAAGCTCGATAAGGGTGAGGGCCCAAAAGCCACTCTCCTTGTCCAAAATGGCACCATCGCCGCTAGCGACTATGTCGTCGTCGGTGAGATCTATGGCAAGATCAGAAGGATGACCAACGAATATAACGCCGTCCTCAAATCCGCCGGCCCATCGACACCAGTGGCCGTCACCGGTTTATCCGCCGTCCCAATGGCAGGCGACCGTTTCATGGCTTTCCCAACTGAGAAAGAAGCCAAAGAAATCGCCGAAAGACGCGCCCTTGAGAAACAAAAGCAAGAGAGAAGCGCCAGTGCGGCCATGTCTCTTAGCGATCTCAACAACCTCGTCAACGCCGGAAAGATCCAAGACGTCAATATCATCATCAAAGCCGATACGGAAGGTTCCGCTGAGGCCATGAAAGCCAATATCGAGAAGCAAAGCAACGACCAAGTCAAGATCAAGGTCTTGGCCGCAAGCGCTGGCGCTATCAATGATAGCGACCTTCTCCTCGCCCAAGCCTCTAAGGCCATCATCTATGGCTTCAATATCCGTCCAGATGCCCGCATCACCGCCAAAGCCAATGAGGCAGGCGTCGAAATCAGAACGCACCAGATCATCTACGAAGTACTCGAGGAAATCGAGGCCCTCGTCAAGGGTATGTATAAGGCCGAGCAAGTCGAGCAGGTCACCGGTCAGGCTGAGATCAGACACATCTACAAGATCTCGAAGATCGGCACCATCGGTGGTTCCTATGTCACTAGCGGCACCATCAAAGCCGGAAGCAAGATCCGTCTTCTTAGAGCAGGCGTTGTCGTCTACACTGGCGAACTCGCTGGCTTAAAGAGATTCAAAGACGATGCCAAAGAGGTCCGTGAAGGATACGAATGCGGCATCTCGATCAAAAATTACAACGACATCAAAGAAGGCGACATCGTCGAAGGCTACGAGATGGTCGATAAGGAGTAGTTATGGCAGATAGGAATGGCAGAATCAAAGCCGTCATCGCTAGGAACATCTCCGACATCTTGATGTTCGAGCTCAAGAACTCGCATATCGGCATGCCATCGGTCAATGAGGTCATCGTCGCTAACGATTATTCGTTCGCTAAAGTCTATGTTTCCTTCCTTGGAGCGAAATATCCTCTGCAAAACCTTGCCGAATTAAACCGCTGCAAAGGTTATGTAAGGAGTTCCTTGGCCAAGAAGATCGACCTCCGCAAAGTCCCTGAGCTCACCTTCCTTCTTGATGACACTTTCTATAAGGACGAGAGAATCAACGCCGCCCTTAAGAGAGAAGAGGAACAGATCGAAAAGGCTCACAAAGAGAGCAAATAAACAAACTAAAAAGACACGCCTCAGTGGCGTGTTTTTATTATGTTCTGTGTATTGCTAGTGTGTTGACAATAGCAACACAAATGATAATCTTTTCTTAAAGAGGAAAAAATTATGGCGAATATCAATATAAGAATAGATGGGGAGATAAAAAAGAAAGCTGAACAGGTTTTTTCGAAGCTTGGAATGACCCCGACCACAGCGATCACCCTTTTCTATAACCAAGTCATCAGGACCAAAAGCATTCCTTTTGAACTTCATGCCGACATCCCAAACGAGGAAACCGTTGAGGCCATTAAGGAAATCGATGATATGGAAAAGCACCCAGAAAAGGGGAAAACATATAGCAATATAGATGAGTTAGTGGACGATTTGCTTAAATAATATGCGTTAAGAAATAAGGCCTTAGGCCTTTTTTTCTTATTTAATAAGACTACAGTTTATATTGTTTTTGAATTGCTGTACAATTTTAGAGTCAAAGCAACATCTTTAATGAAATAAGAGGACAATCATTTCGGTTGCCTTCTTAAGAAAGGAATGTTTTTCATGAAGAAGTTTTTCAAGGTCCTGACAATTCTTGCCTTCCCTTTGATGACCGTCAGCTGTGTCAATGAAGGCGGAGCCAGCAGTGCTGCTCCAGGAACATCAGAGGCCCCATCATCCCCATCAACCTCAGCCTTAGCCTCAACCGCAGGCTCATCCGTCTCAAGCGT
>JAFXWH010000102.1:0-4032 GCA_017542885.1 Bacilli bacterium
GATTCATATCGATTGGCTTTCTTGTCATTGCGGCTAAAATAAGACCATGAGCAATTTGGATGTTTCAGTCGTCAAATCATTACTTACCGCCGAAGAAGGGGACGTTAGGGCCAATGTTCTTAACGCTTTTTCTTATATCCGCCTGATTTTGGGTGAGAATTCCTGGGTTGGTTTATACCGCAAAGAGGATGATGGGCTTCATTTGTCCTATTTCTCCGGTTCCGTCGCTTGCCTATTCATCGCTTTCGGGAAAGGCGTGGTAGGGGAGTCTTATGTCTCAGGGAAAGAGATGTACGTTCCCGATGTCTCCGTTTTGAAAAACTACATCGCTTGCGACGCGAAAAGCAAAAGCGAATATGTGGTCCCTGTGATCAAAGACGGGGAAATCAAAGCCATATTCGATATTGATAGCGAATACATCGACGGCCTAAAAGACGATGTCCCTCTTTTGCGTAAAATCGGTCGTCTTTTAGGCGAACTCTTAAGCGATTTCTAAGAAAAATAAAAACCCCTCACAAGGAGGGGGACACTCACAGATGGAGCGGGCGGCGGGAATCGAACCCGTGTATTCAGCTTGGAAGGCTGATGTTCTACCATTGAACTACGCCCGCAGCCTGGCGGACCATACGAGATTCGAACTCGTGATCTTCTCCGTGACAGGGAGACATGTTAGGCCGCTACACCAATGGTCCAGTGCTGCGTGAAAGAATATACCACAACATACCTTATAAGGTAAACAAAAAGAGCAAGATTTTGTTCTTGCCCTTCTTTTTTCTTACTTGAGTTTGGCGAAACGGAGAACGCTTTCCTCTGGCATATAGCCGAGTTTCATATCGACGGCTTTGCCATCCTCAAAGAGGATTAAGGTCGGGATGCTTCTGATTCCGTATTTGGCGGCGACATCAGGAACCTCATCGACGTCGATCTTAAGAACGGTGATGTCCTCGTGCTCGGAAGCGACTTTCTCAACGATAGGGGCGAGCATCTTGCATGGTCCGCACCATGTGGCGAAGAAGTCGACAAGGACCTTGCCTTTCGCGGTCTCGTTATTGAATTCAGCAGAATCTTTGATGTGTTTTAACATTTTTGGGTACCTCCCACGCTAAAAGAATAAAGCAAATACCCCGAAAATCAAAACAAGATGCACAGGGTAATAAAGGTAGGTGAAGTAACGGAACCATTTCTTGTTGTATCCTCTTTGTCCGTTATAGCAGAAGATGAGGATGCAGGCTAAGAGACACCAACTCTGTATGTCCATTTCAAAGACATAGATTCCGCTCGTCCTTTCAATGAGCCAGAAGACCAATGTGGAAATGATGATGACCGAATTGGTTATGGCGTTAAGTAACCCCTGGTAACGAGGGCCGCTTGTCCATTCGCTCATATCGATCTCGACATCGGGGGAGGACTTGACCGTGGCGTTGAAAAAGTAGTTCACGACTTTCGGTCCATAGTAGATGCCAAGAAGCATCACAAATCCATAAACGGAGTAACCGCTTCTTAAGAAGAGAGGGAAGAATGAAGACCACTGACTGGTCATCTGATTGAGAGCGGCGTAACCTTCGCTCAAGTCACAGGCATAGCTCAAACCGATATAGGCAAGAGGAATGACAGCCAAAAGTTTAATCGGGGTCTTCTTGTGCTCAATGAAATAGATGAATAGCGCGTACATGAGAAGGTCGGTGAAAGCCTCGGCAGGTATAACCGCGTCCGGCCTGATGGCTTGGAGGATGATCTCGAAAAGGGTTATGCCACCCCACATGAGGGCAAGCCTTAAGACATAGTTGAGACGGTCATGGGTCTTGTTAAGGCCCTCCGCTAAGAAGAAAACAAAGAGAGGGAAAGCAAGCCTTCCGATGCATCTGAAAACGAAGCCGACGGTATAGGCGCTTGAGCCAATCGCAAACCTCGTCGGATCGGTCATCATCGCGCCGATATGATCGAGCGTCATGAAGACAATCGCGAGCAATTTAATGGGGAATTGTTGGAGAAATTGAAATTTTTCCTTCATAAGTAGTAACTCGATAAAACGGCTAGGAAGTTGACGAGGAAGTGGGCGATGAATGAGGCGCCTAAACCCCATTTCTCATAGGCATAGGCTAAGGCCAAACCGGCAAAGGCATAGCTAGGGAAGGAGAGCCATTCATTAGGATTTCCATAATCGTGCATATGGATGAATCCGAAGATGAGGACCGACACCACATAACCAAAGATTCGGTTAACCCTTCTCGTGAAGTTGAATACGCCAACGCGGTATGTGAGTTCCTCGCACATAGGACCGATGATAGATAAGAAGAGGATCGCTAGTGGAAGATTGACCTCGACGATTTTGTTTATGCTGCCTTGGTTTTCGTTAGTGGTCGCCCCGAGAGCGCTTGAGATGTTCCCCCAAACGATGTCGAACGCGAAAATTGCAAAGCAAACCAAGATTCCCCAAAGGCAATCTGTCTTGATAAAAGATTTCAGGAGCTTTGGCAGGGAAAGAGAGGCAATCGCCACAAGGACAATGAAGAGGATTCCGTAAATCAAATAATTCGAAAACATCAATTGCTCTGGCGTAGCGGGTTCGACATTCGGATTGGTTGGAGTCAGATAGGAAATGATTCCGTGGACGATCGAATAGACGGCCCACATGGATAAAAGGAGCTCAATAATTGGATGGGCAAAGGTAACTTCGTTAAGAGGGTTCGCCCTTGGGTGATCGCTTTCCTCTTTGCATTTTGGGCAAGTCGGTTTCAAAGAATCGAAGCGGTGGCCGCACTTTTTGCAGGTCGTCTTCTCAAATGGATTATGGAAATAAGTATCGATTTTAGTTTCGCTCATGGGTCTATTTTAATTGAAAATTAACCCATGTCTATTCCATAATAGAAATACCAAGCATCCGAGTCGGAGGATTTTTATGCGTTTCTTTGAAGAAAGTTTTGACATTTCACAAGTCACAAATGTGATGAACATGGTGCTTTTAGGCATCTTCATCGCCATCATAGCGATACTCGTTATTTCATTTTTGCGCGGGCTTGGGCGCGGTTGGGTATACGGAACTTATCGCTTGGTCTTCTTCGGAATCCTCATCGTAGGCGCTATCCTCTCGCTTAAATCAATTGGCAATTCCGTCGCTGACCTGAACCTCAAAGATCTCGGTGTTCCGGGGTGGTTTGGCATGGGCAACGACTTCGTACAGGAAATGGAGGTTAACGGCGAAACGGTTGTTTTGTCCGCTCCAATAACCTCTATAAGAGAAACTGGCACCAGCATTCTCACCCAAGCCATGCAGGCTTATGGCGTGAACGCTGATCCAGAAACCGTCCTCGGTTTGGCCTTGGCCTTCATCCTCTCCTTTGTCTGCGTCATCCTTCTTGTCGTCGAAGCGCTCCTCATCTGGATCATCGGCGGCCTTCTTTGCACGCTTCTTTGGCATCTCCTTTTCAAACATCTCCTTTGGAGAAAGAACGAGGAAGGCGACAGAGTCAAGAAACTCAAGATCGTTTCCGCTATCGAGGAAGTCCTCATCAATGCCGCCATCCTTGCGATGTTCATCTCTCCTCTCACTTCCCTCGTCAACACCGTCTCGAAGACTTATAGCAAGCTTCCGAAACCTGAAAACCACGCAACGCTTGTTGCCAATGACCAGTTCTACAGCGTTCTCACAAGTGTGGTGGACACCTATGAGAATTCACTTCTTTCAAAGACATTCTTTGGCTGGTACACCGATCCGAATACCGGCCTTACCTTCGATGCCGCTTTGATCGACTACATCACGACCATCAACGTCGATGCCGATGGCAAAACCAAGCTCAGCCTCATGAGAGAGCTTAAGAACGTCGTCGAACTCGCCGGCACCGCCATCAACGAAGGCATCTTCACCGAAGAGAATATGGAGAACTTCAACATCATGCCTATCCTCGCCGGCGATCTCATCCCAACCGCCATCCGCGTCGTTGGCAATTCTCCTCTCATCAAATCCCTCCTCCCATTCGGTCTCCAGTTCGCCCTCAATCTTCCTGAGATCGCGGATTATGTCTTGACCGAGGA
>JAFXWH010000103.1:0-2708 GCA_017542885.1 Bacilli bacterium
ATGACGGAACCCCAGAGAGTGAGGTCAAGATCAAAGAGCTCACCAAAGGTGGAACCGCCCGCTGCATCGCCGAAGAGCTTCCTGAAGACACCGATCTTCTTGATTCAGTTACCGGCAAAAAGGCCCGCATCCTCGCCTATTTCGCTAGAGCTTATTAATCTCGTAGATTTACAATCAAAGCCTCCTCGAAAAAGGAGGCTTTTTTGTTTGTCCGCGCACGCAAATCGTTCTACAATTTCCCTATGAGCAACGAATTAGAGAACCTTGGCTTTTCTTTGAGAATCGACTCAAGCAAAAGCGTCAATTATGTGAACTATCAGGCCGAGAGTCTCCTTAAGGAGGCCCTAGGTGGCAAACAGAATTCTTTTTCCTTCCTCCGTCAGATTGTCATCAAAAACGACACGGATGAGGACGCTAGGGACGTCCGCCTTTTCTTCAAGGCCAATCCCGAATTCTTTGAGATTCAGCCAATCAGAATTACCTGCCTCGAGAAGAAAAAAGAGACCATCGTCGATTCTTTTAAAATCACTTTAGACCCTCTCAAGCTCTATTCGCTCAATGAAGCCATGCCAGGCTCCCTCGTTGCCACGATCACAAACGAAACAGGGGAGATGCTTGCAACATCATCCGTCGATATCCGTTTCCTCCCAATTGAGGAAAGCGCATCCTCGGAATGGATTGATGAGATTCTCGCCTCTTTTGTCACCCCAAATGACCCATTGGTTAAGAACCTCGCCGCGAAAGCAGCTGCCATCAAGAAAGACAAATACGATAACAGTGCGTTTGACGATTACCAATCTCATGACCCTAACGCCGTCCTTGAGGATATTGACGCTCTCTATCTTGCCTGTCAGCAAAGCGGTATCCGCTATAGCACAACCCCAGCTTCCTTTGAGAAAGTCTTCCAGCGTGTTAGGCTCCCTCACGAAGTCATCGAGGAAAGGGTCGGCAATTGCTTAGACACCTCTCTCCTTTTCTGCTCTCTTCTAGAGAATGTCGGATTGAGACCAATTCTCATCATCACCCATAGCCACGCTCTTGTGGGCTGCTGGCTTGAGGAACTTTCATTCCCAACGAGCAAAGAAGACAATCTCCAGACTCTCTTAAATAACGCCTCCGAAGGCTTCAACCATCTTGCCCTCATCAACGTCGTCGACTTCACCGAAGGCAATGAAATCACCTTCGATAAGGCGATGGCGGACGCCAAAGACTTCCTCGAGAAAGAGAAGAAGTTTGCCTATGCCCTCGACATCAAGATGTGCCGCAAGGAATGGATCCTTCCTGTCCCAACCAAAAAAGAGAAGGAAGATGGCACCATTTATTTCGATTTCCCTAGCATTTCCAGCATGGATTATGCTTTGCCGAACATTGATGTGACCAATAGACGCTTCCTCCCAGAGGATGCCAAAGGAGCCAAAAACCGCTACGACTATTGGGAAGACAAACTCCTTGATCTCAATCTCCGTAACCGCCTCATCAACTACAAAGGCGGACTCCGTGGAATCGAGTTTGAAGTGGTGGACCCAGTCGAATACCTTTCCTTCCTTTCGAAGAACGAGAAGGTGAGCCTTGTCCCTGCTGCACTCAAGTTAAGCGACACCGCTAAGAAACAGCCTCTCTCCTTCGACGAGAAAGTCTATGGCCCAACCATCAAAGAGAACTATTCGAAAGCCATGCTCACCGCCGTCAATAAGAGCGATGACCCAGACGAGGCTTTGAAAGCCTTAGCCAGAAAGAGCAACACCAGCATCGAGGAAAGCGGATGCAACCCTCTCTTTCTCACCCTCGGTGAGATCCGTTGGTACGACAACGATAAAGCGGCCGAAAGAGGCACCGGGGCCATGTACGCCCCAATCTTCCTTCTCGAAGGAAAGATGCCAAGAAGAAAGAACGGCCCATTCTATACGCTTGATTACGATTTCGACGACATCGGACTCAATAGCACCTTCTTCCAATACCTCAAACAGAACTATGGCCTTGATTTCTCGAAACTTTATCCTCTTCCAAGACTCGCTAATGGCCAGGTCGATGTCCGTCTCATCTATAACGAGATTAGGAACATCATCGCCCCAATGAAGAACTGGCTTCTCTTTGAGAACAGAAGCGTACTTTCCTTATTCAACTTCTCCCACTTCGTCATGTGGAGCGACCTCAAGAATCACCGCAACAAGGTGATGAACAACAAGCTCGTCGCCTCTTTCGTCTATGGCGAGAAGAAGTGGAACGACACCGAGAACCTCATCCCTGCCAATGAGATGGACGAGAGAATCAATCCTCGCGATATCGCAACCGCCCTCCCAGCCGACTCCAGCCAAATCAAAGCCATCGTCGATGCCGAAGAAGGCGAATCCTTCATCCTTGATGGCCCGCCAGGCACTGGCAAATCCCAGACCATCGCCAACATGATCACGAACTTCCTTTACCATGGCAAAAAGGTTCTCTTCGTTGCCGAGAAGGAAGTCGCCCTTGATGTCGTTAAGAGAAGGCTTGATGACCTCCATTTAGGCCAGTTCTGCTTAGAAATCGCTTCTTTGAACAAACCTAAGAGCGAGATCCTTTCGATCTACTCCAAACTCCTTGCCATGGGACCTTTAGAGAACATCGACAACTACCGTTCCTTAAGCGACTCCATCATGGAGAAGAGGAAGGAACTCAATAACATCATCGAATCCCTCCACGAGAAAGGCTCATATTTCATCTCGCCTTAC
>JAFXWH010000104.1:0-3311 GCA_017542885.1 Bacilli bacterium
ATAAGGAGAAGATCGAAATCATTGAAGCCGATGCGATTGAGTATATGAAAGAGGCAGGCTCCTTTGATTATCTCTTCGCAGACTTATGGCACTTCGCGATTGATGGGTTACCGTTATATCTCAAGCTCAACAAATTCGAGGAGAAATATCCTTCCTCCAAATTCGATTATTGGATTGAGCCATCGATGCTCATCCTCATTAGGAAAGCCCTCATCATCCTTGCTGAGGAAGAACTCCACCACACGAGTGATGATGACTATAAAGACGCTGCAACAGTAAGCGACGAAGTAGTGAACGCCCTCCACTTCCTCCTAAAGGAAAAAGAAATCAAATCCATTGATGATTTGCTTAAGATTTTAGAGGAAGAAAACCTAAAATCCCTTGCAAAAACCCTATATCTTTAAGAAAAAAGCCCTCTAGATTAGAGGGTTTCTTTTTCTTCGTCTTTCTTACGCACTGCCCTACCAACATGGAAGGACGAGAAGATGACTCCGATGATGAGGACCACGATTCCCATGATCAGGAAGAATGGCGCCCATCTGACGTCAATGCTGTTTTCTGGCTCGACTCTCGCAATCTCGTAAACGCCTTTGATGGCCATATAGACGATGATCGTACCGATTCCGCAGTTGAAGCCAAGCCTCCCCCACTCACCGATATCGATGGCAAAGACGAGGCAGACGGCGGCATAGGCAACTAAAAGGGTGAGTGCCGGAACCCAAATGAAACCGATGTAGTCGCTATAGACTCCATGGGCGTTATACAAATAGATTTGTCTGAAGGCGATAGTTAAGGCGAGAACGCCTAACCAAATGAGGGACTGCCTAAGACCTATTTTTCTCTCAGGCGTCAACCACATAGATCATATCTCCTAAGGCACGAGGGGTTTTCTGGGTTGGGTATCTCTTTGCTACTCCATTCTCATCAAGGCAATAGAAGGTACTTGAATCACCACCATCGAGGTTATAGGCAAGGGTGCATCCCCTATCGTAAAGCCTCTGAGCAAGGTCATGGAGAGAGAAGCCATCAGTCTGGGCTTTGTTTCTTCCTTGGCTGACAAGGAACATGTAGTGATACGGGCCGAGATAGCCGATTGCGGTACGCTGATTACCAGCCTGATGAGGACTTGCGACATCATCGTCTTCTCCAACGGAGATGACGTTGTTGTAAACAAGGGTTGGACCAAAGGTCCACACCTGCCAAGCTTTTTTGCTCGTGAGGTCTGCGGTTGTGTACGTTGGCAATGATGGGGTTCTGCGTGTTCCGGTGAATCCAGGCTCGATGTATAAGGACATTGTTCCATCGTTCCATAAAACGAGATCCTCAAAGACTGAGTCATTGCCGGTTCTCGTCTGGCTACGAAGTACCTGTCCGTTTCTAAGGACGTATCCAAGACGGTGATCGAGGTTGTTATAGGAGCTATCTCCTGAGATCGCGCCTAAAACGGTGACGTTATATTTCTTCTCGACGTCCTTGATTTGGTTATAGACGGTAGATAAGCAATTGTCGCCTGGGTAACCGTTCGAGTCAGTGACCTGATTGGTTCTCAAATCGGTGATTTTCTTAATCTTGATTTCGAGGGTGTAGAAAATGATTTCGTTGCCACGGCTGTCGTAGCATTCGTGATTAGGATCGTATTCACCAGGCCTGTACCTTGTGAACGTGGTCGTTGTCTCGGTGTATGGGCTGACCGTTACGGTCGTTTCGGAAGAGGCGACTGGCTCGCTTTCGCTAGCGGGAGCACTGCCACTGCCTGAAGAACTTGGGGTTGATGTCTTAGCGGACGAAGCCGGAGTCGATTCTTCGAAGTTGGCAAAAGGATCATCGTTGACCCTTTGCTCGGCAACGCCATTGATTCCGAAGAAGTTATGGAGAAGGTTGGTCGTAGCGAGACCCGCAATAGCGACGGCGTAGGAAAGGCCGACGATGAGTAAAAGCTTCTTGCTCTTTGTCATTTTGCTTCTCCTTTCCTTTTCTTTCTTAGCTTCCTCGCGAAGATGAACGTCTTGCTCACGAAGAAGTTGACTATGAAGATGATAGCCTCAACGAAGACTTTTAGTAAGGTCAAACCGAAGTTTTCTGGGAAAACATAATCAAAGAGATAGAGAAGACCTAAGCCAAGGCACATATTGATGACGAATACGAACGCATAACGGCCTAGTTTGCGGCCAAAACCCTCTGACCCTGGAAAGACTACGAAATTATTCATAACGAAGTTATACGGGCCACTTACGAGCCTAGCGCCCACATAAGGCACCAAGACTTCCCAAGGGAGTTCGGTCGGACCGAAGTAATGGATGGTCGCGAACAAGCCAAAATCGATGAGGAAGCTCGAGATGGCAACCAAGAGATAAAGGATTGGTGTTCTGTAGATTCTGAAGCTGTCTTTGATCGGGTGGAAATGCGAGTTGGCGTTGTCATCGTAGATGGTCTTGATGGTGATCTGCGATAGCTTAGCCGCTCTCACGGCATCGTTAAGAAAATTGAATTCGTATTCGTAACGGTCCCCTACTGTCGTGATGGCGATCTCAAAGAGGTTCTCTGGGATGCCTCTAAGGCCAGTCTGGGTATCGGTGACTTTGACGCCGGTCGACATTTTGAAATAGCCGCTTGAGAATCTGTTTCCGAAACGGTTTCTTCTTGGGGTGTCAGGGCTAGAGAAATCGCGGACACCTAAGACAAGGTGGTCCCCTTTCTCGGAAAGCTCATCACGCACCCTTAATATATCTTCGAGCGCGTGTTGGCCATCTCCATCGGCAGTCACAATGCCTTTGACCTCAGGGAGGTTATCCCTTACGTATTTGAATCCCGTCTTTAAAGCGTATCCCTTGCCATGGTTATCCGGATAAGAAAGGACGATGAAGTTCTCTAGTTTCCCGATCTCATCAAAGATGGGCTTATATTTCTCACCTGAGCCATCGTCGACGATGACGATTCTCTCAAAGGTGGAAGGATCAATCGTGCTTAAAAACGGCAAAGCCTTGTCGCATGGTTGATAAATCGGGATGACTAATGCTGTTTTCATGTACACCTTATTAAGTGAAAAAAGAGCCTTTTTATTGAAAAGAAACTACTCAATATTGTAAAGCAAACCCAAGGGTATTTCACACCTTAAAAAAGAGGAATAATTTCAGTCAAAAATATGATGGTTTTGCAATAGATTTTTGAAAAATGAGCAAGAAAAAAGGACCGAGGTTAATCGGTCCTTGATTCATGGGAGATTAGGCTGCTGCGGTCTCTTCTTCTTTTTCATCTTTTCCTTCGGATTTGAGGGACTTGATGAATGGGATGAAGAGGAGGACGCCCCAGAC
>JAFXWH010000105.1:0-6928 GCA_017542885.1 Bacilli bacterium
ACAGCTCTGCTCGAGTGGCGGAATGGTAGACGCAAGGGACTTAAAATCCCTCGCCCTCAAAAGCGTACCGGTTCGAGTCCGGTCTCGAGCACCATGCTATGTAGAAGAGGTTCGATTGAATAATCGGGCCTTTTTTCTTTTGTCATATAATAAGGGTGAATAGAGGAGTCATATCATGGAAGAAGTATTGAAAGACAAATACGGGATGATATTAGGCAGAATCCGGGATAACGGCACAGAACTCGTCCTTTATGACAAATACGGGATGATCTTAGGAAAATATGAAAAGAACACAAATTGGACCAAAGACAAATACGGAAATAGAGTTGGAACAGGGAATCTTCTAGTTGCCTTCTTACACCTAAACTTCTAGCAATAGAAACGATTGAGCCCAAGAACATCCTTGGGCTTTTTTGTTGCCATTTATTCATATCTTTATGCAAAAAGCATAAAATACTAAACATTGAGGAAACCGAACATGAAAGTGGCACAAAGAATAATCGGAATCGCCTTGGTTGCTCTTGGACTCATTTTCGCTTTCTCAACGATAGGTGTTCTTGATCCAGAGCTTTCGGGTGGAATAGCCACACCCGTCTGTGTCCTAGGTATCTTTCTCTTCATCTATTCTTTCAAATGGTCAAATCATGGAGAACGAGACTATGGCAAAATGCCTAAGGTTCCAAGGGAAGACGTGATAAAGGATAAGATGGGAGATGACCTAGAGACATACCTTGATTGTCTCTTGAAGATCTTCTTTAACGAAGATCACACAGAACGCATCATCTTCTACAAGGAAGATAACGATGTGCGTTTAGCCAAAGAGAAACTCTATTTTTTCTCCGAAGAAGAATATAGATTCGTCGGCATGCTTGCAATATGGGAAGGCTATGACCTCGGATTGAGCTTCTACGACAGCCTTGAGAACGCTCTCAAAGAAAACAAAACCCTCTTAGAAGGTTTTACTGAAGTAAGAACCGACTTCTTTTATCTAAACGACAACAAAAGGCATCTCGTTGAGGTCAAATGGGATCTCGATGGGAAGACCTTCATCCCTTTCTCAATGAGGTATAGACCTCAGATCAGGGTGGAAGGCTCTAATGACAGAGATGTGGCTTTGATGTGCTTTGGCCATAGTAAGGACAAAATAACGAAAGCCATCATGTATTACATAGTCCCAAAAAGCGAAAACAGTGAGGATACGCTAGAGATCGGAACCTCTTTTGAAGTCCGTGAAGGACCGAAAGTGGTGGGCACTGGCACCGTCATTGGGTATTGTGAATAAAGACAAACTAAACGATATTAAATACATGGAAAAAGTCACCCTCAATAACGGTGTAGTGATGCCTACGCTTGGCATAGGTACTTTTCTTATTGAGCCTCCTGATGCTGAAAGAGGCGTTAGAGAAGCCCTTAAGATGGGATACAGGCATGTAGACACTGCAAACCTTTATCAGAACGAAAGAGCGGTGGGACGCGCCATCAAACAAAGCGGTGTCCCAAGAGAAGATATCTTCCTAGCCACCAAGATCTGGCCAACTGAATACCATAACCCTAACGCCGTAGAAGAAACCTTAGAAAGACTAGGAGTCTCATACGTCGACCTTCTTTATGTCCATCAGCCTGCCGGTGATTGGAAAGCCGGTTACAGAATGATTGAGAAGGCCTACAAAGAAGGAAAGACAAGAGCCATAGGCATTTCCAATATGGAAGGCCATTGGTTAGAAGAGGTTCTCTTTCTGCGAAATCAAACCTCAGGTCATCCAAGTGGAATGCCATCCATATTTCCCTCAGACGGAGTTAAGAGAGCAAATCAAGAAGGATGACATCAAGATCGTGAGTTGGTTCCCTCTCGGACACGGAGATCCTTCTCTCCTTAATGAGGAAGTCATAACCGAGATTGCGAAGAAACACGGAGTCACAAACGTTCAAGTCTTGCTCCGCTGGCAACTCGATATGGGCTTCACCGTTATTCCTGGAAGCAAGAACGTGGATCACATTAAAGACAACTTCGATATCCTTAAGTTCAAGCTTGATGATGAGGATATGAAGAAGATCGCCACCCTCAACAAGAACAAGAAATATAACCAACAGACACCAGAGAAGCTAGAGGTGTACGCGAATAGAGTTCCTGTATACGAAAAAGAGTGACAAAACAAGAGAAAAGCCCCGATTTGCAGGGGGCTTTTTAATTCATTGGTATAGCATGGCTGCACTTGATTTAGATATGCCAAAATTGGATAATAGGAAATGAACTCAAAGGAGAATAAACAAAAATGCTGTTGAGCCTTTTCCTCGTGACGCAAGCCTCCATCCTTTCGCTTTCCTTTCACGAATGTGAATTCTCCGAAAGAACCAGGCAGATCATCCAAGACGAGGTCTCCGTCAGGGCGGAGGCCCAAGGACAAAACGGTCCGCGCTCTGAACCGATGACGTTGCAGGACAGCTACTTTAGGGACAGTGGCGGCAACTGGACCTGTTCGTCGTACACCCGCTACTCAGAAGTAAAATGGGGCAGCTACAATTGCTATTCCTACGCCATGCAAAGGTATGACATCTTGCCTGAGTACTACCAAAACATCGTTACTCCATCCGGGGCAAGATGGTATCAGCCTGGCGTGATTTCGTCTGTATACGACCCCATCAATTACATGCTGGATGCCTCTGAGCAGGCTGAGGCCGTTGTGAGCGATTTTGAAGTCTTGGGCTACACGAATGTCTCGGCTTTTCACTTCAGTGGTTCTTTACCTACCCTCGGAACCGATGAGGAGCTGATCGCCGTCAGGACATCGGAATATCCTAGTTCATACGATTACCATTTCATGTGCTACAACAAAGCTGACGGCTACTGGTACCACAAACCTGCCGGTGGCGACGTCCTCAAATATAAATACGCGCTTTCCGAGCAACTCGATTGGACGAATGAATTGCCGTTATCGTCCGCGAATGTAACATATTCAAGTGAAATCTGGCTCATAAAATACACGCGGCCCGTTCTATCCGTCTCGGTCGACGACGATCTCTATGAGTCGCTATACATCGACAACATCGGCGACAAGGTCGTGGCGCTAGACGTGGAGGACCCGGGCCACCTCGAGCTCAGCTTCTACAACGTCAACGGCTTCTCGGCCGTCCTTTACAACGATGATTGGGACGCCCTCGGCACCGCGACATACAACCCTATCGAGGTCGACGTCTCCGCAGGCCGTCATTATCTGGTCATGAAGAACTGGCGTTATTGCAACGACGTTTACGTGAGCGCATCGCTCTCGCCTCTTACCAGAGGGACGCGCTCCGACTCCGATGGGCGTTCGTTCGCGATAGCGGAAAACGACCGCATTATCCTCGGCAGGATCATTGACGGATCGCTTGTCGAGATAGGCATCGAGCCAATTAGATTCCTAGAAGATGGACAGGAGGCGACCGGTTTATGAAAAAGAACAAACTGTCTCTGCTCTTACTGCCGTTGCTTTTGACGTCCTGCGTTACCGATTCTGGCAAAGAGGAATCGGGCTTTGCGTCTGCTGAGTCGTCGGAGATATCTCTCAGCAGCTCATACGATTTTGGCTCCGACCCGACCTCGACATATCAACGGGAAAGCGCCGAATTCATCAGCATACTTGACCGTTTCGACTACCGGGTTACCATATTGCTGCCAAACGGGGACAGAGGGCTTTGGGGGCCGTCCATAGGCCTTCACTTCGGCGACAGCTGGGTCGACGTCGAAGTCGTTGGCCAAGAGGACATCACTGCGGGCGTCAAAGGCTCAAGCACACGAATGCCTGCGCACGCTTACAACGATTACGACAATGATATCCTTCTCGACGGGAGGGAGTTTCCTGGCGTGGACGGAGAATGGACCATGAATGCCTACATCCCGGAAAAGGCGTGTAGGAACCCGGGCGAAGCCTTCATCCGCCTGATTTCGCATCCGAAAGACAATCTTGATGCGATTAACGGATACGCTTTGTTGGCTGTTTACCCAACGGGAGATCCAGTCGATTCCACAAGCGAGGAAGCAAGCATCTACCACGAAGAATACGAGAGCATTGCCCCTGGCCCCGTTTGGCTTGACTGGAAAACCGAACCGGTTGGGGATGGCGTCTCTTTCCCCATGGTTAACGGCGAATACCAGGACGTTGACGTGAACAGGGTTAACGCGGCGCTCGACATCATGTGCGAGAACGCAAGAGGACATTATTTCAACAGAGCCCAATAAATCCGCAAACCAAAAAGAAAAGCCCCAATTTGCAGGGGCTTTTTTGATTTTTGATGCGGATTATGCGTTGAAATCAACGTGGATGGAACCGCTGGTGACATTGAGGCTCATGTTCTTAGTGGCACCTGCGTTGGTCTTGCTCTCGACGTTCGCGCTGCCGCTCATCTTGCTGACTTTGAAGTTGTAATTCTCTTCAGCATCGACGACAGAGAGATTGATGGAGCCAGAGACCGCATCGATGTCGATCGATTTTTCGGCATCGACTTTGAGGAGGTCGACTTTGCCAGAGGTGCAATCGGCTTCGAGGCTTTCGCATTTGATCTTCTCGCCTTTGATGGTTCCGGAGATGCCGCGGAGGTCGATTTTGCCTCCAGCGGTGAGGTTGTCCATGGTGATTTTTCCGCTAGTGGCATCGACATTGATGTCTTTGCCGGCGGTGAGTTTCTCGATGCTCACGCTGCCAGAGATGGCGTCGAGGTCGACTTTGCCTCCGATGTTGCAGTTCTTGACGGTGACGGAACCGCTTGTGCAGTCGATGATGAGGTCTTTGCTGCTTGTGGCGTTCTCAACATAGATGGATCCGCTTGTGGCAGCGATCTTGTAATCGATGTCGGAATCCATTGGGACGGTGATGGTGGTGACGTTGTCGAAGATCTTGTCGTAGTTCCATGGCCAGACGAATTCTCCAACCCAGTTGAACCACTGTTTCTCTTTCTCTTTCATCTCAAGAACGCCATCGACGAAGGTGAATTCGACCTGTGGGTCGTCCTCTTTGTCTTTGTAATCGATTTTGATTGTCTCAACATCGCCTTTGACGACGTTGACGGAGCCGGAATAGGTTTTGACCTTAAGGGCTGAGGCAGCTCCTTCGGCGACATAATGCTTTTCGACTCTTTCGGTGACGGCGCCTTCTTCGTTCTTATAGGCGATCACAGCGCCAGCCGCGGCGACGGTTCCTCCGATAAGGAGAAGCACACTCGCGGCAATTGCAAGTTTTCCAAATGTTTTCATCTTTCGTTTCTCCTTTCTCTTAGGCTCTAAGGATCTTTCTCTTGGTTCCTCTAAGGAAGCTGCCAGTCAAGCTGACGTTGGCTTTGGCCACGCCAGTGCCGGCCATGAAGAGGAAGATAGCAAGGCCGAGGGCGGCGATACCAACGCCGATCCAGGCGATTCCGGTTCCTGGGTTGCCAGCGATGAAGCTGATGACTCCTCCGATAACGCCTCCTGCTAATGCTGCCGCTAAGGCAATGCTGACGGCGAAGATGACGATATCGAACACCCATAAGAGCATGTAGAACACGAAGAAGAGGATGAAAGCCGTTAAGGCAAGTGGGACCCAAAGAGGCGCACCAAGGATGAGGAGGATGATCATTCCTGCGCTCATGTGCTTGTTCTCGCGGATTCTTTCTTCTTTGTTTTCTTTGACTCTTTCTTTGATGACCGACTTAAGTGGCATGTCCACTTTGATGTTCTTGATGATCATATCGAGATCGCCAAGGGAGGCGACGGCTTCTTCTTCGGTCATGCCATTCTCCACGCGGTCATCGATGATTTCGGAGTAGAACTCGATTGAGTTTTCTACTTCGTTGTGAGGATAGCCTCTTAGCGATCCTCTTATTGCGTTAATAAATTCGTTCTTTCTCATTTGTTTCTCATCTCCCCTTCGATGAAGGTGTAAATGTCCATCATCGATTTCCATTCATCAAGGAATACCCTGATTCGTCTTTCCCCTAGTGGGGTTATCGCGTAATACTTCCTTAGCCTTCCGTTATGTTCCATCGAATAGGTTTCGACGGCGCGCATTTCTTCAAGTCTTCGGAGAATCGGATACAAGGTTGATTCCGATATCTCGACGTGTGGCGAGAGGTCCTTGATTATCATGTAACCGTAGGAGTCGCCTTGGAGCAAGGAAGCCAAGACGCAGATATCTAGCATTCCGCGTTTTAGTTGTACATCCATTGAAATACCTCCCAACGCACAATACTATACGAGGCATAGTATATCGTGTCAAGAGGTATAGATAAAAAATTTTTCCTCCGCGTATATGCGCGTTTTTCAAGTAATAGGGGATAACAAAAAAGACCCTCGGTGAGGAGGGTCTAGTTTCTAATCTAGTTAGCGATTAGGCGATTGGAAGGAATCTGAAGCAGTCAAGAGCTGGGGCTCTCTCTGGGAACTCGATAGCGAAGGTGTTGGTGCCAGCGAGAACGTTGACTGTGCCGATGGTGACTTCAACGGTTGGAGCACCCATCTGCTGGTTGGATTCGATCTTGGCTTCACTAGCTGGAGTGACGACCTGGTCGTTGAGCTTGATGATGCCATCAGTTCCGAAGACGAAGTCTTCACTCATCTGGTAGTGGGAAGCACCAGCGATGACGAGGGTCATCTGCTGAGCGGTTGGAGACTCGAAGGTGTAGTTCAAAGTGAACGGACCGGTGACGTCATAACCAGTGATGTAGGCGCCGCCGCTGTGGCCATTCTGGATACCAGAGGTTCTGTCGGTGTAGCTGTGGAAGCTGCCGATATCGGATGCGCTTTCGGCTTCGACTCTGATTTCACCAGCAAGAACTTTCTTCTCGACGGTGACAGCGACTCTGGTGGAATACATGCCATCTTTCTTGATGGTGATGTTGGCGGTACCAAGCGCAACACCATGGATCTTACCGGTCTCATCGACGGTGGCGACGGTTTCCTTATCGGAAGCGTAGCTGA
>JAFXWH010000106.1:0-5118 GCA_017542885.1 Bacilli bacterium
AAGTTATAATGAAAGTCGAAAGGTGGATTGTTTACAAATGAAAACATTCCTTAAATACTCCGGCTTCTTAGCTGCTGTCATCGCTGTTGTCGGTTTCATTTTAATGATGACAACCCCTGCATTCGCTTACTTCCCACAGAATGGCGATCCTGTTTACCTCACCAGCACAGAGGCCCTTTTCGGTGCAGACACCTATGTCATTGTTAAGACGGGTCACACCAACGCCGTTTGGTCCGCGACCCTTGGTTGGATCCTTGCCATCGTTGGCATGATCGCTCTCATCCTTGGTGTTGTCCTTCCACTTCTCAAACTTGAGAAATTCGCCGGACTCGTCAATCTCATCGCTCTTTGCGCTTTGGTCATCGGCGGCGTCTTCGTCTTCATCTCTCAACCATGCACTTGGACACCTGCCATCGAAAACGCAGAAGCCCAAGCCATCAATAAAGACTTTGGTCTTAACGCCACTTGGATCATTGCCGCCATCCTCTACATCGCTGCTGGTGCCATCGCTATCCTTCCAGCTGCCATGGATTTATTCGGCAAGAAAAAGAAGTAATCAACTTCCCTGATTAAAAAATAAGGAGCTGGTCAAACAGCTCCTTTTTTATTTGATTGGTTTGGTGAAGAACCTGCCAGCCACGCTCGTGAGAGGCATGACCTCGACGAAGCTCTCATTGTCTTCTCTCTGGATGAGTCTCATGACGGCATTAAGCTCGTCCGATGAGATAACCATGATGAAGACGAATTTATCTTTTCCGCTGTAGACGCCCTTGCCTTGAAGCTTTGTCGCAGCATGCGGGAAGCTCTCAATAAGGACATCGCCAAGAGCCTCTTTGGAAGTAATAACTTCCACTTTGACTTTCTTGTTTCGAGTGTTGATCGCATCGACAACGAGTTTTGTGACGAATAAGTAGATGGCGGTGTAGAACGCTCCAACGACATAGCTAGCTGCCATGTTGGCGTTGTCCCATCCAGCCTTGGTGATCGAGAGAAGAATGAAGACGAGGAGAGTCGCGCCATTAAGGATGACGGCATAACTACCAACCAGGGTCTTTTTCTTGATACCGATGTAGTAGGCAATAACATCGACTCCGCCTGCGGAGAAATCTCCTTTATAAGCAAGAGCGGACGACAAGCCTGTACACACACCGCCGAAGAGGGCTCTAGAAAGCATGCCTCCGTTCTGGACGGTGAACTCAGCGACGATCTTGAGGAATGGGATATTGGTGACGGTGAATAACTTGATGAAGATGGAGGTCTCAACTACGTTGACGAGAGTCATGATGGAGAACCTCTTTCCGATGCCGAACCAGGCAATGAAGAGAAGAGGGACGTTGAGGACGAAGTAGAGAATTGAGTAAGCGGTATGCTCATCAAGAGTTCCGCCTTCGGCGACGGTCTTCCATCCGCATAATTCACAGATAAGGGTGATGACTTGGGAGAGACCTGACATGCCGCCAGATAAGATTTTCTGATACGGGACTTCTCCTGCCCCTACCGCAACTCCAAGATCCATGAAGGTGTTGAAGCCGACGGCGAAGGTAAGCGCGCTCACGGTTGAAAGAAGAATGGCTAAAACATAGCCGATTGAGGCTTTGGTTTTATGATGATCGTAGAGCCAGTCGTTGAACTCGCTTTGAATTTCTTTTACTTTGGTTTTGAGTTTTCCCATCTCGCCGTAATTATAGAATATAAAACCCTTTTCTCAACTGGTTTTGAAATAATCTTTTCCAAAATAAAAAATATGCTGTTTTTGCAGGGGATTTTTTGAAATTTTGCATTCATATCAAAAGGGTATGCCCATATGCGCTATAAAGGGGTTTTTGGACTATTTCATTCGATGGTTCCTTATTTTTGTAATAAAAATAATCATGTTGTTGCTGTAATCAGGTCACAATGGTATGATTTATACGCTGTTTCTAGGAAACAGGTCACTTTCCCGGAGGATTAATACTAATGATCATCTTAAAATCCATCGGCGCTTTCTTCGTCAGAATCTGGCGCTGGATTAAAGAGACTGCCTGGGTTCAACCGCTTCTTATCGTCGGTGCCATCTTCGCTGTCATCTTCTCTATCCCATACATCACTGAATGGGCCGCTAGCTGGAACCAGTCCGGCAAAGGCGCTTTCTATAGCTCCTACCAGCTCTCACTCGAAGGCGAAGATACCGCTGATGCCACCATCTCCAAAGCCGATGCCATCACCGCTGCTATCGAGAAGGCTAATGATGCCGCCTACACCAACGACGACAACACCAAGAAGTCCAAAGCCGAACTCGAGGCCATCCAGACTGCTAACTTCGCTGACATCATCAAAGACTATGGCGAGAAGTTCTATCTCGTTTACATGGCCGATGACAATAGCTCCGCTTCCGAATTCGAAGAGGGCTTCAAGTTCCTCAGCGACAACTGGAACAATGAGTCCTTCGGTTTAAAGGCCAATGATATCAGCCCACTTCAGTTCAAGCTTCACGTCATCAACTCCTCCGAAGAATCTTCCAACGATAGCGAGTTCGAAAAGAATCCATCCCAGACCACCGCTTGGAAGCGTTACCTCATCAACTACACCGGTTTATTCAACGTTGCTGGCCCATGGCTCTATGAGCACATGCCAAAGGTCATCAATGGTTCTATGGGCGAAGATAAGTTCACCCACTTCTCCTGCTCATCCGCTGACAACGACTTCCCAGTCCCAACCGTCTGCCTTTGCGACTTCACCCTTGAAGCCATCGCCGATGGAAGAGCCGGGTTATCCGAAGTTGTCTTCTCAAGCACCGGTTCAACCGCTAACGAAAAGGCCAAGAACCTTCTCAACATGTGGAACCATCTTGATCCATATAGCAGCAACAACGACTACACCAGCACTTCCAAAAAGGAATACCGCGTCGCTCGCTAATAACAAGCAATCAAAAACGAGGCCAATCACGACCTCGTTTTTCTTTTATATATAAGAGGAAAGACTAGAGTCCCTTTTTCTCAAACATCTTGATGACGCAAGGAGGAACGAGGGAGGAGACATCCACCCCTCCTTTCCTTAACTCATTGACTGAGCTAGAGGAGACGAAGTTCTCATCCTTTCTCGCCATGAAGAAGACCATATCGATCTCTGGAGCGGCGAATTCATTGGCCGCGGCGAGCTGGAACTCATATTCGAAATCGGAAACGGCACGGAGGCCTCTGATGATCGATGGGGCACCGACCTTCTTGCAGTAATCGACGGTAAGGCCATCGTAATAGTCGACTTTGACATTAGGCATGTCCTTGACGCTGTCCCTCATCATCGAGAGCCTTTCCTCAATCGTGAAAGCGCCTCTCTTCTTTGGGTTAACGGCCAAAAGGAGATAAACCTCGTCGAAGATCTTAAGGGATCTCTTAAGGACTTCTAAGTGACCGTTGGTGATTGGGTCAAAGGAACCTGCATACACGGCTTTTTTCATAATTACCTCCAAAGGATCATTACCTTGGTCCTGCCATAATGATACTCCCTAAAGCGGGAGAATAACTCTTTTGGTGCCTCGACCTCACCTTCGTACTCAAGGACCACTACCCCGTTTTGGGTGAGTCTATCCTTCTCGATGAGGAAGCGAGGGACATCTTTGTAGACGTCCTTCATCGCGTATGGCGGATCGAGGAAAACGATGTCGTATTTGTCGCTAAAATTATTCAAAACCCCTGCAAAATCGCTGTGGATTACCTTAGCGTTGCTTTCTTTTAGGGTCGCAAGATTCTTCTTGATGACCTCAACCGAGGAACCATCCATATCGCAGAAATAGCAGAACTTTGCGCCTCTAGAAAGCGCCTCGATTCCAAGGGCTCCGGAACCGGCAAAAAGATCAAGGCAGATAGAGCCAGAAAGGTCCATGCTCAAAGCGTTCATCATACCGGTTCGGACGATGGATTTGCTAGGAACCTCTAAATGAGGTGGAACCTCAAGGTTCCTTGTTCTATATTTGCCACCTACTACTTTGATCATTTTGCGTCACTGCTTAAGGTCTTCTTCCTATAAGGTCCGAAGATGATGTCATCGATCTGCATATAGATGTCTCTGACCTCAATGAAGGCCTTACTATATTCTTTCGCAAGAGGATATGAATCGAGTTCGGCTTTGGCCTCATGTAAGGCTTTGCCAACCTTCATGGCCTCTTCGCTATTCTTGTCTTTGTAGGAAAGGATTTCGCTATATTCCCTTTCAAGGTCGTCTTTCTTTTTGACGAGCTCCATGAGGGATGGATCTTCATAGAGTTTCTTCTCGAGTTCGTTAAGACGAATAATGCGTGGATCGCTCTCAATCGCGGCCTTAAGGGACTCAAGGGATTTGCTAAGGGAAATATTCATATGCTTATTTTAAGCATTTTTGTCTCGTCATGATACAATAAGCACATGCTTAAAATCGTTAAAGACACCGCTAAAAGCTTACATAGCAGATGCGCTCCCGTCGAAGACCCAAGATCCCCTGAGATCAAAGCCACTCTCGACGAGATGACAAAGTATCTCAAAGATTCCCAGGATCCAGCCTTCCGCGAGAAGAATCCTAGCGTCCGTGAGGGCGTTGGTTTGGCCGCGCCTCAGATTGGCATCAATAAACGCATGCTCGTCATCTATTACCCTTCCGTTTCAGAAGAAGGCAAGTTCGTCGAGTATCAGCTCGTTAACCCTCTTATCGTCTCCCAGTCCATCAGACAGTGCTACCTCGAGAGTGGCGAAGGCTGCTTAAGCGTTGACCAGGAACACCCAGGCTACGCCTATAGAGCCTACAAGATCACCGTTAAGGCCTATGACGCACATAGAGAACAAGACATCGAAATCAGAGCCATTGGTTTTGACGCAATCGTCCTCCAGCACGAAATCGACCATCTCAATGGAATCCTTTTCTACGACCGCATCGACAAAAGGAATCCATTCAAAGAGATACCTGACGCCGTCGCTATTTAATTCCTAGATATATTGCCCAAATTATCTTTAGAAGATAAAATTAGGTCATTATGAAACACAAAAGATTTGCACTGGTCTCTCTTTTGCCATTGCTTTTCTCGTGCGCTGGCGCAAACGTCGATTTGAACTACGTGCAGGAGTTGAACGCTAATGGCGATGAGGACTTTGTGGTCCTGCAATTAACGGA
>JAFXWH010000107.1:0-2882 GCA_017542885.1 Bacilli bacterium
AGAAAACCCCGGCAAAAACCGAGGTATTTCAATCAAACTGGTCGGAACGTCGGGATTTGAACCCGAGACCCCTACCACCCCAAGGTAGTGCACTACCAAGCTGTGCTACGTCCCGCTTCGAAACATTATATAGGACGCCCTCAAATAATCTAGTTAGGGCCAAGTTTTTCTTTTGCAAAAAGAAATATTAGGGTGTTTTTGTTTCGTCTTGCCTCTGAATTTCCTATAATTTGCTTGCTATGGATACACGCAAACACATTTTCGTAAAAGGGGCTAGAGAGAACAATCTCAAGAACATTGACCTCGAGATGCCTAAAGAAACCCTTACCGTCTTCACCGGAGTAAGCGGTTCTGGCAAATCGACTCTCGCATTCGAGACGATCTATGCCGAGGGGCAAAGAAGATACGTCGAATCCCTTTCGCCATACGCAAGACAATTCCTCGGTGGAGTCGATAAACCTGATGTCGATGCCATCGAAGGTCTTTCCCCAGCCATCTCAATCGATCAGAAGACGACATCCCATAACCCTCGTTCAACTGTAGGAACCGTGACTGAGATATATGACTTCCTCCGTCTTCTTTTCGGACGTATCGGCGTCCCATATTGCCCTCATCACCATAAACCGATCGTGGCTCAATCTCCTTCCTCGATGACTGAAGCCATTCTTAGATACGAAAACGGAACCAAACTCCAAATCCTTTCCCCAGTGGTCAGACACGAGAAAGGAACCCATAAAGCCACCCTCGATAAATTAAAGGCAGCAGGTTTTGCCAGACTCAGAGTCGATGGTGAGTTCTATCTCATCGAAGAAGTCCCTGAGCTTGAGAAGAACAAGCGTCATGACATCGATATCGTCATCGACCGTCTTGTTGTCAAAGACGACATCCGCTCAAGAGTGGCGGAAGATGTTGAGCTTGCCCTCAATTGGAGCGATGGCTATCTTCTCATCCATACCGACAAAGAAGAGAAGCTCATCTCAAGCAATCATACCTGCCCAGAATGCGGATTCAGCATCCCGAAGATCGAGCCTCGTCTTTTCTCTTTCAACGCTCCATTAGGCTCTTGCCCTGATTGCCATGGCGTTGGCCTCAAGAGAAGTGTGGCAGAGGACCTTATGATCCCTGACCCAAAACTCTCAATCAACAAAGGCGGTCTCCGTTACTTCAAGAATCAGGTTGGCTCCAACCTTCTTGAGTGGCAGACCTTCAAAATCCTCTGCGAAACCTATGGCATTGATATGAATAAGCCATTAGGCGAGTTCACCGAGAAAGAGAAGAAGATCATCTTCATCGGAAGCGACAAAGAAATCAGCTATACCCTTAGATCAAATACCGGAAACGTCTCTCATCGAAAAGGCTTCATCGAAGGCGTCAAAACGATGATCGAGAGCAGGTATCAGGAAACCACATCCAAATGGATGATGCCTTTCTATGAATCCTTCATGCGTGATTCCGAGTGTGAGACCTGCCATGGCCAAAGGCTCAATGAAGCCGCTTTATCGGTCAGAATCAATGGCCTCAATATCTACGAAGTAACTTGTCTCACTATCGACAAACTCGTCGATTGGGTTGATGACACAAACAGCAAACTCAACGATACCGAGAAGCAAATTGCTAACCTCGTTCTCAAAGAAATCCATAACAGAGCCGCCTTCCTTGTCGATGTTGGCCTCAATTACTTGACCCTTGACCGTCTTGCGATGTCGTTAAGCGGTGGAGAGGCCCAGCGTATCAGATTAGCCACTCAAATCGGCTCAAGACTCTCTGGAGTTTTGTATGTCCTTGATGAGCCTTCAATCGGTCTTCATCAAAGAGACAACGCCAAACTCATCAAGACGATGAAAGAGATGAGGGATCTTGGAAATACCCTCATCGTCGTTGAGCATGACGAAGAGACCATGAGGAACGCTGACTTCATCGTCGACATTGGCCCAGGCGCCGGTGTCCATGGTGGCAAAGTGGTCGCAACAGGTTCCCTTGAAGATATTGAGAACACCAAAGAATCCATTACCGGCGATTATCTCGCTGGAAGAAAATACATCGCCGTTCCTAAGGAAAGAAGGAAAGGCAATGGCAAGAAGATCACCCTTAAGGGCTGCAAATGCCATAACCTTAAGAACGTCACGGTCGATTTCCCTCTCGGAACATTCACCGTCGTCACAGGCGTCTCTGGCTCAGGCAAGAGCTCCCTTGTGAACCAAACCCTTTCGAAGATTCTTCAAAAAACCATCAATAAGAGCGATGAACTTCCTGGCGAATACAAGGAGGCTATCGGTTTAGAGAATGTCGACAAAGTCGTCATCGTCGACCAAGAGCCAATCGGCAGAACCCCAAGAAGCAACCCAGCCACATACACGAAGGTGTTCGATGACATACGCGCTCTCTTCGCGGAAACCCCAGAGGCGAGAGCAAGAGGCTTCGACAAAGGAAGGTTCTCCTTCAATGTTGGAGGAGGACGTTGCGAGAAGTGCCAAGGCGCTGGCGTTGTCTACGTCCCAATGAACTTCCTTCCTGACGTCTACGTTAAGTGCGACGAATGCAACGGTATGCGTTATAACCACGAGACCCTTGAATGTGTCTATAAAGGCAAGAATATCTACGATGTTCTCGACATGCGTATCGAAGAAGCCGTGAAATTTTTCGAAAACCGCCCACAAATCGCCCACAAAATCAAAACCCTATACGATGTAGGCCTTGGATATATCAAACTCGGTCAGCCTGCCACAACCCTTAGCGGTGGAGAGGCGCAACGCGTCAAGCTCGCCTATGAGCTTCAGAAGCGTCCGACTGGCAAGACCGTCTATATCCTCGATGAGCCGACAACCGGTCTCCATACGGATGACGTGAAGCGTCTCATCAAAGTCCTTCAAAGCATCGTCAGC
>JAFXWH010000108.1:0-3186 GCA_017542885.1 Bacilli bacterium
GAGTTGCCTTGCGAATCGAAATCGATCAAAAGCACCTTTTTGCCATAGGTGGCCAAAGCACTAGAAAGGTTAATGGCAGTCGTTGTCTTTCCAACTCCACCTTTCTGATTGGCAATGCTTATGATTCTCGTCATAAAACTATGATATTCCAATAATTGGAAGAAATCTAAAAAACCTTTGCAAAACTAGGTTATTTTACAAAGGCTTCTTCTGAATCTCAGCCCAAGAGCGAGGATACCTTTTTTCGGTCTTCTTCTCTTTCTTGAGGATGATGTTGTATCTGATCCCTTCGTCATTAGGGAGGGACTGTTCATTGATTTCAATTACCTTAAGGTAAAGTTTCTGAATCGCCTTCTTGGCGTCAGCGAGTTCTTCTTTTCCTTTGGCGCCTTTCATGGCGATCATAAGGCCCTTCTCTTTGACGAGAGGGACAGTGACTTCAAGAAGGATATTGAGAGGCGCAACCGCTCTAGCGGTGACGATGTCGAAATGCTCTCTCATATTGAGATCCTCGCCACGGGAATTGACCACGAAGGCGTTCGTGAGATTGAGTTCTTTGATAACCTCATTGAGGAAAGTGCATTTTTTGCACGTTGCATCAACAAGGGTAACGACGCATTTTGGATAGGCGATGGCCCAGACAAGACCTGGGAAACCCGCTCCAGTACCTAAATCGCAGATGAGTCTATCGTCAAGAAGGTCATGGCTTGTTGGAAGGAGGCAATCATAAAAATGCTTTTCGACGATCTCTGGTTCATCGGTGATGGCCGTAAGATTCATCTTCTCGTTCCACTCCTTAAGGAGAGCGGCGTATTTCTTAAAACGCTCAACGGTTTTATCGTTAAGATCAATTTTGCCTGAGAGGAGGCTCACCATCTCTTCGTATGTCATAACAGGCCTCTTTTCTTCATCGTCAAAATGATAATCGAAATATCAGCAGGGTTCACCCCTGGAATACGGGAAGCTTGGCCGATTGTGACAGGATTGACTTTCTTGAGCTTTTCCCTTGCTTCAAGACGGAGGCCTTCCCAAGAGGAATAATCCTCTCCAAGAGGGAGTTTGATGTTCTCGAGTTTGCGGTTTCCTTTCGCATCCTTGAGCTCTTGGGTGATATAGCCTTCATATTTGACCTTTGTCTCAAGAGACAAGACAGTCGAATCGTCGAAGTCTCTATACTCTTCCATCTCTGGCATATAGGACATGATTTCACGGAGATGAAGGCCTGGGCGCTTGAGAAGCTCATAGCCTCTATGTCCGATCTCGACATCGGTGAAGCCATTCTCAAGGAGATATCCTTTGAGACCTTCTTTGTCAGAGACGACAGTGTTCTTAAGGATTTCAATCGCTTTAGCGATTCTATCCATCTTTGTTCTATATTTGTTGACCCTTTCTTCTGAGGCAAGGCCAATCTCATAGCCTTTCTCAGTGAGTCTTTCGTCAGCGTTGTCGTGACGGAGAAGGAGACGGTATTCCGCACGAGAGGAAAGAAGACGATATGGCTCATCCACACCTTTGGTGGTGAGGTCATCGATCATGACGCCGATATAGGCTTCGTCTCTTCCAAGGACAAATGGGCTTTCTCCTTTGATGGCTCTGACGGCGTTGATACCCGCCATAAGACCTAAAGCGGCAGCCTCTTCGTAACCCGAGGTTCCGCAAATCTGACCAGCGATGTATAAACCATCGTATTTCTTGATCTTCAAAGTGGAATCGAATTGGAAGGACGCGATAGCGTCGTACTCAATCTGATAAGCGTATTTCAAAATCTCGGCATTCTCCAAACCTGGAAGGGTATGGACAAGCTTCTCCTGAAGTTCATGAGGGAAGCCGGTGCTGAAACCTTGGAGATAAATCGATTCTCCGTTTTCGAATTCAGGCTCAAGGAAGAGCTGATGGCGTTCTTTGTCCGCAAAGCGAACAACCTTCGATTCGATGGATGGGCAGTATCTTGGTCCCACTCCTTTGATGACGCCATTGAAGACAGCGGACTCAGAAAGATGTTCCTGAATCAATTTGATGGTCGCCTCAGAGGTGTAGATGAGATAGCAAGGAAGCTGGTTCTCAAGCGGAGTGAACTTGTCAGTTAAATATGAGAAAGCGAGTTCCCCTCCCATGCCTGGCTGAATGGAGGCATTGGAGAAATCGATCGTGCTCTTTTTGATACGTGGAGGAGTTCCGGTTTTAAGACGCATAAGGCTGATGCCCATGCTCTTGAGATAACCAGAAAGACCATGAGAGGCTTCTTCGCCATCAGGTCCTTCTTCTTTGACCATCTGTCCGGAGATGATGGTGCTCTCCATATAGGTGCCAGTCGTGAGGATGACCGCTTTAGCGGTAATCTCTTCACCGTCTTTGGTGATGACGCCACTGACTTTGCTCTCGTCATGGATGAGGCCAGTGACCTGACACTCTTTGATTGAGAGATTTGGAACGGTATCAAGATATTCCTGAACGTGTTCTGGATAGCCCTTCTTATCGACTTGGGCACGGAGGCACTGAACGCCCGGGCCTTTGCCGGTATTGAGCATCTTGATCTGAAGAGGATGAAAATCAGCGAACTGACCCATCATTCCGCCTAGGGCGTCGATCTCACGGACGACGATTCCTTTGGCGCTTCCGCCGATGTGCGGATTGCATGGGGTGTTGGCAATCATCTTCTTGTTGAGGGTGCACAAAAGGGTACGCATTCCAAGATGCGCACTGGCTGCTGCAGCTTCCACTCCAGCATGCCCACCACCAACGACAATTACATCAAAATCCACTGCAAATCCCCGGTGTTTTTATTATTCTAGCCGACAGAATCGGACATATCGAGCTTGATGAGACGGTTGAGCTCGATCGCGTATTCCATTGGGAGTTCTTTGGAGAATGGCTCAATGAAGCCCATGATGATCATGTTCGTCGCGTCCTCTTCGCTGATGCCACGGCTCATGAGATAGAAGAGCTGTTCTTCATTGATCTTGGAGACGGTAGCCTCGTGTTCGATATAGGAGGATGCGTTCATGATCTCATTCTTTGGATAGGTATCCGAACGGGACTCACCATCAAGGATGAGGGTGTCGCATTCGATGTGCGAGTGGGCGTTCTCCGCGCCTTCATGCATACGGACGGTGCCACGGTAATTGGCGACACCTCCATGAGAGCAAACGGACTTAGAGATGATGTTCGAGGAAGTGTTCTTTCCGA
>JAFXWH010000013.1:0-3618 GCA_017542885.1 Bacilli bacterium
GCTCTGGCAACCAAAGTTTACCTACATATAGACAGCGAGAATAAAGACACCATTCTTAACCATATCAGAGCCAAGTGCATCGAGGCTTTTCCTAATATAGAATTGCCTGCCACAAACAACATCTCTCAGCTCATCAAATTCATCTTCGAAAATTCCGTCAATCAAAAAATAATTTTGGTGATTGACGACCTAGCTAAACTTCTATCTGTCGGTCTTGAAATCATTCCTTTCTTCAACAGCTTCAAAGACCGCTATTCCAAACTCAGCAATATCAAACTAATCGGAGTCGCATCCACGCATGGGTATAAAGCCAATGAGGAATTCTTTGAGGCCTTCTTCAATGAGATCCTCGAGATTAGTCCGCTCAATTATCTAGCGGCTTCTTCTTTCTACTCCACCGCTCTTCTCGACGATAAGCTTTCCTATTACTCTGTCTTTGGGGGTTTCCCGTTATACAACGCGATGATCCAGCCTCAGAAAGGCTTTGCGAAGAACTTAAAAGACCTTCTTCTGTACATCGATTCACCTCTCAGACTCAAAATTGAGGGGGATTTAAACGGCTCTTTCGCCAAAAAGTACGAGGCTGACACGCTTTTATGCATTTTAGCCAAGCGCAGATTCGGGCATTATGGAGAACTCAAAGACGAATTCAAAGCCAAATCCCCTACTGGCGACTTTGACTATATTCTCAACAAACTGATTGAGATGAATGTCATTGAGAAGAAATCTCCTCTCCACTACGAATACGACAAGAAGAAATATTTCTACCAGTTCCACGACCCTCTCTATAACTTCTTCTATTCCCACGTCTATGAGAACACGATGTCTGATATCCTCCCTGAGGAAATCGACCACACATACGAAACGGTGATCAAGAAGGAATTCGAGAAGAGCTTCCTCCCAAGAAGAATCTCCGACATCGCAATGGAATTCCTCACCAAAGAGGCGGCCAGAGGCAAATTCAAAGAGGAAGTCATGCACATCGCCCCATATTTCACCGACCCAAGGACCCTCGATTTCGATGGAACCATCGTCGTTGAGACCTTATCCGGGAACTTCTATGTCATGATCAATCCGACGAGGAAGACTTTCGAGAACAAAAAGATCGATGCCTTTGCCCATAGCCTCTACGAAAAGCAAAAACCGTATAAAAATCTGGTAATTATCTCAAGAGGAATGTTTGCGGCCAACGTGAACCGAGTAAAATACATTACGTACCGAATGGCATCCCTCTATTCAAAAATCTAAGGAGTTAACATGAACGTAGCAGTATTCTTAGGTGCGCAGACCCCTGCGAACCCATCATATATCGACCAAGTCGTCGAAGTGGCCAGAGTTATCGGAAAGAAAGGCCACACCCTTGTTTTTGGCGGTTCCGGAAGCGGAACGATGGCTGTTTTGGCCAAGGCCGCGAATGAAGCCGGCGTCAAAATCATCGGCGTCGTCCCTGAAATCTTCAGAGACCTCGTCGACAAGAACAATGACGTCATCGAATATGTCCCTAACATGGGAATCAGAAAAGAAAGAATGGCAGCCTTAGGCGACGTTTACGTCATCCTTCCTGGCGGATTCGGCACCCTTGAGGAAATGGCCGACGTCATCAGTTGGAAGAGAATGGGCATCGTCACCCCAAAAACCATCGTCGTGAATTACAAAGGTTTCTACGATCCAACAAGAGACCAAATCAACAGAATGATCAAGGAAGGCTATATCAAGGAAACCGTTTGGGAAGATATCACCTTCATCGATGAGGCAAAAGACCTCGAAAGCCTTCTCTAAACCTATGATTTGCCTTTATAAAGGCATACAATATCTTTTAGGTTACAAAAACTAAACTTGAATTACTAAACCCCATGGGTATTATTGCCTATGGAATAAGGATTCTTACTACTATGGAAAATAAAAAAGTATTGATCATCGGCGCGGGTCCAGCTGGACTTACCGCAGCCTATGAGTTGCTCAAAAGAAGCGACATCAAGCCAATTATCCTCGAGGCCGAGAAGTTCGTCGGCGGCATTTCCCGTACGGCTGAATACAAAGGCAATCACATCGATATCGGCGGACACCGTTTCTTCACGAAAGACGAAAGAGTCAATAACCTTTGGGATGAACTCATGCCAACCCAGGGCCAGCCAAGCTATGACGACAAGATCCTTGGCACCGACAAGAAGTTCGTCGAAGGCGGACCAGACCCAGAGAAAGAAGACAACGTCATGCTTCTCCGTCACCGCGTCTCCCGTATCTATTTCTTAAGAAAATTCTTCGATTATCCGATCTCCCTTAAGTTCTCAACCATCAAGAACATGGGCTTCTTCCGTACGATGAAATGCGGATTCGGCTACCTTGGCTCTTGCCTCCACAAGAGAAAAGAGACCTCTCTTGAGAACTTCTATATCAACCGTTTCGGAAAACCTCTCTATCAGCTCTTCTTCGAATCCTACACCACGAAGCTCTGGGGCGTTTCTCCAAATATGCTTAGTGCCTCCTGGGGTGCTCAGCGTGTCAAAGGTCTCTCCCTTACTAAGGCCGTTTGGAGCGCTCTCACGAAGCCATTCAAGAAGAAAAGCAAAGAAGTCGAAACTTCCCTTATCGAACAGTTCAAATATCCAAAGTTCGGTCCGGGCCAGTTCTACACCAAGCTCGCTAGCGATGTCGTCGCCAAAGGCGGAACCATCCTTTATGAGAAGGAAGTCGTCAAAATCAACCTCGACGAGAATAACAACATCACCTCTTTGGTCGCCAAAGACGGAAAAGCCTTCAGATGCGATGCCGTCTTCTCAACCATGCCGATCAAAGACCTTATCGCCGCAATCGGTGAGGATAAGATGAGCAAAGAAGTCTACGAGACCGGAACCAATCTCCCATACCGTGACTTCATCACCGTCGGTCTTCTCCTCGACAAACTCAAAATCCAGAACGAAACCAAGATCAAAACCCTCAACAACATCGTCCCAGACAACTGGATCTATGTTCAGGAAAGAGACGTAAAGCTTGGTCGTATCCAAATCTTCAACAACTGGTCGCCATACATGGTCGATGACCCAGAGAAACACATCTGGATTGGCCTTGAATACTTCTGCAACGAAGGCGACGAGATGTGGGAAGCCAAGGATGAGGACTTCATCGATATGGCCATCAAGGAGCTTGTCTCCATGGGCATCATCGAAAGCGAGAAGAACGTTCTTGATTCAACCCGTATCCGCGTGAAGAAAGCCTATCCTGCTTACTTCGGCGCCTATGATAACTTCCCAGCTGTTGAGAATTATCTCAATAGCATCCCGAATCTCTACTGCATCGGCAGAAACGGACAACACCGTTACAACAACATGGACCACTCGATGCTCTGCGGCATCACCGCGGTAGATGTCTTCCTCTCCGGCAATCCAGACAAATCCTCGATTTGGAGCGTCAACACCGAAAAATCCTATCACGAGGAAGACGAGAAAAAAGAAGAGAAATAACTCTTCCTTAGACCAAATAAAAAGGAGGCAACACGCCTCCTTTTCTTTTATCTATAGATCAATAATTTGCGGCTTAAGTAGTTATAGACCATAACCACAAGGGTACGGACCACGAAGACGACAGGATAGATGAAGATGCCGATTCCTAAGTTAAGGA
>JAFXWH010000109.1:0-4446 GCA_017542885.1 Bacilli bacterium
AATTCTTGCCTTCCCTTTGATGACCGTCAGCTGTGTCAATGAAGGCGGAGCCAGCAGTGCTGCTCCAGGAACATCAGAGGCCCCATCATCCCCATCAACCTCAGCCTTAGCCTCAACCGCAGGCTCATCCGTCTCAAGCGTTACTGCTTCCTCGTCGAAGACCGCGAGCTCAAGCAAAGCCTCCTCATCCGCTCACGTTCACAACTACGGAACCGAGTGGTCTGCCGATGCCTCCCAGCATTATCACGTCTGTGCCGAATGTGGTGACAAGAAGGATGCCGCTAACCACACTTTCGGCGAATGGACCACCGAAAACTTAGGCACTAAGCTTAACGACGATCGTTTTGCGAACTCCAACGTCAAATACAGAACCTGCTCAACCTGCGGTTACGAACAGATGGACAGCACCCATGCCGTTCTCCCGGAGATCAGATTCGCCTTTGATACCACCGATCCAAATGCGAACTTCGCGACCGCTGCTAGAAGCAACGACGTTACCAGACCTACCGTCTCTGGCAACATCACCATCACCAACGCTGGCGAATACAACACCACCAAGAACCTTGCCGCCACTATGAAGGTCAGAGGCAACCAGACCGCTGGCTTCGATAAGAAAGGCTTCCAGATCAAGTTCGACAAGAAACAGTCGATGCTTGGTCTCAACGGCAACAAAAAATTCAAGAAGTGGGTCCTCTTAGCCGACGCTAAGGATACCACCATTTCCAGAAGTGCTTTAGGTTTAGAGCTCTCCAAAGGCGTCATCGCCGATGATTCCAAGGTTTGGAGCACCGACTACACTCCAGTATCCGTCTATCTCAATAACACCTACTGGGGCATGTACATGCTCGCCGAAGCCAAAGAAGTCAAAGATGGCCGTATCAACCTCCCAGAACCAGAAGAGGATGTCATCGATCCAGAGACCGGTGAGGAAACCACCGTCCCGATCACGTCGACCGCTATCGGCTACAACTTCGAGCTCGACTACTATGCCCGCAACGAAGCCCAGAAAGGCGCCGAGGGTGACCCAACCTTCGAAATCGATTACGGCAATTACTTCACTTCTTCCAGCTACAACATCGAGAGCTGCTTAGCCAACTCTGGCTTAGGTATCGTCAAGACCTACACCATGAACTCTGACATCACCGACAGCACAGCCGGCACCAACCAGCAGACCAACGCTTCCAACAGCGCCCAGGTCACTTGGATCAAGAACAGACTTCAGGCTCTCTTCAAAGTCTTAGCCGAAGGTTCCAAGAACAACTCCGCCAAAGACATCAATGACAACAACCAGATGATCTCTGCCCCAGCTGGCACAACCGTTAAGCAGGCCATCGAAAAGCATTTCGACTGCAACGCTTGGGCCGAAGGCTTCATCATCAACGCCGTCTGCTTACCACCAGATGTCGGTTATTCTTCCTTCTACATGTCCTTCGACAACTCCGCCACCGGCGATAAGAAGTTAAGATTCGACAACCCATGGGATTTCGACAGCAACTTCGGTAACAGAAGAGGCTTCCTCGAACAGCCAGATACCGCTGGAAGCGGATGGAACGCCAAAGATCCATACTTCATGGATAGAACCGCCAATATGTGGCTCCAACTCCTCGGCAAGATGAGCTGGTTCATGAATGACTACGTTATTCCAAAGTGGAACACCGTCAGAACCAACCAGACTTTCGAGAAGATGATGTCCTTAGCCAGAACCTTCTATAAGTACTACGATGCTGAGTACACCAAGAACTTCACCAAGTGGACAACCACCCAGGCTTCTGACAACAACGTCGGTAGCTACTTCAACGGTGATGGCGTCAACTCCGGCGAGCTCAGAAAGCCATTCGTCAACGTCAACGAACGCAAAGAAGCTCAGAAAGAGACCATCAAATGGCTTGCCAAGCGTGTCAACTATCTCGAGAACAGATGGGTCACCAACAGCACCAGAACTCCTCTTTCCACGATCTTATAATCGGGTAACTAAAAAGAGCAGCGGGCTGATGCCCGCTGCTTTTTCTTATCTATGCATTATTATTCAGGTCACCTTCTTTTTTGCTACAATATATACATAAAAGGAGTCACATATCATGGATCAACTCATTGCTTTTATCGAAGAAGCTTTAGGCTTAGGCGATATTAATGATGGCATCGCCATCGCTTTATTCATCGTCATTGTCCTTATCGGCTTAGTAAGCATCTTCGCTCTTGGGGTGGAAATCACTCTTGCCATCAAGTACGTGAGATTCAACCGCGTGCAGAATAGCAGGGGGCAAAACGGCGAAGAAATCGCTAGAACCCTCCTCGATAAAGAAGGCCTAAACCACATCAGGGTCAGCGTCACCGGTTCTTTCCTTTTCGGAAACAGCTATTCGCATTATTTCAAGAAAGTCCGTCTAAGGAGATGGACCGTTAAGAAGAAGAGCATCTCTTCTCTTGCGATGGCCGCTCAAAAATCGTCACTTGCCGTCCTCGACAAAGAAGGCGACAAAGACATGAAGACAAGGATTGTCCTCACACCTCTTATCTATTTTGGTCCTCTTGCCTTTGTCCCGCTTGTGGTCATAGGCGTCGCCCTTGATATTCTTTTATTCCACACAATCGGTGTATGGTCGATTCTTTTGAGCTCATTGGGATTACTCTTCTACGTCATTTCCTTCATCATGTCGATCGTCGTTCTTAAGACGGAGAAAAAGGCCCAAGAGAAAGCCATTGAGGTCATGCGTAGAGATAATCTTGCTACCGAAGAAGAAATCGGAATGTGCAAAGAGCTTTTCCGTCTCTATAACATCGAGTACATCAACGACATGGTCATCGCTCTTCTTGAGCTCATCTACCGTGTTCTTCTCTTGATCGCGAGCGCTTCAAGTTCGGCTTCTTCCTCGAGGGATTAAGCGGAATTTGCAGGGATTTTTAAAAAAAGGGTGGCAAATTGCCATCCTTTTCTTTTTTATTTCTTGATCGTAATCATGTAAGCAGGGGATTTCCTGCCTTCGACGTTTACTTCTTTGAAGCCCATGAGGTTCGCTAAGGCTTTATTGCCATAGAGATAGAAATGGACAGGGTTGACCCTCTCAGAGATCTTCTCCATTAGGAACGGAATCCCTTCTTTAAGGTATTCTTTCTCACCAGAGACATTGAAGAGGAGGACTTTGTGGGCGCTTAGATGCATATAAGAGACTTCGCCAACCCTCTTGTGATTCCATAACACGAGGTAATCGACTTCGCCTTCCTTCTTCTTTTTGGAAGACATCTTCGTTCCTCTCATATCCTCAGGGGAGATGATTGGACGGAGAGACAAGGAAGGGTTCTTCTCATGAACGTATTCGATGTTCGGGAAATAGAGGTTGAAGGCTTCATGGTTGCTCATGAGATTACGGAGGTTCATGACACTTTCAGGATGGTCTTTGTAGAGCTTCTTGACGAAGTCTTTGGTGACCTCTCTTTCGGTGTGTTTATTGGACGGGCAATTAGTGTCAACGATAGGAAGGTTTTCTTCTTCCGCCATATGGACGAGATACCACTCATGGCAGTAGATAAGAGGCCTGATGAAAGTGATGCCCGCTCTCTCTAGAGTCATCTTCGGATCAAAGGTAGCAACTCTTCCTCCATGAACCATATTCATGAATAAAGTTTCGATGGAGTCTTCGTTATGGTGAGCGAACGCGACTTTATTGCAGTGGAGTCTTTTCGCTTCGGCGTTGATCGCCGCTTTCTTCATGCGTGAGCAGATCGAGCAAGGAAGATGTCCATCTGGTTTCTTATGAGCTTTGAGAATATCGAAGACAAAACGACTGTCAACCACAGAGAGTTTTGTGCCGCATTCTTTGGCAAACTTTTCAAGCTTCTTGATCTCGCTTCTATCGAAGTCAAAACCAAGGTCAAGGAAGATAGGGTGGACAGTGAATCTCTTCTTTGAGTAAAGGGTATATATGGAAAGGGCCTTGAGGAGGCAAAGGGAATCTTTTCCCCCGGATACCCCAACGGCGATTCTGTCTCCTTCGTCGATTAGGGCGAAGTCGAGGTCAGCCTTTCTTAATGATGACAAAACGTTACGAATGTAAGCCATGGGGATATTATCGAACTTAGAGGGGTCGAGTAAAAGAAAAAAGAGGAAGAACCTCTTTAGAGAAGTCTTGCCTCTTTGGCTTCGTTTAGGTAAGAAGAGCCGAATTTGGAGAAGGTCTGCCTTTGAAGCCCTAAGTCATTTAACGCTTTGGCAACGAAGAGGGGCATTGCTCCAATGAACTTGATCTCAAGGATGCCATATCCTTCTTTTAGGAGGGATTTGCCGCCGATTTTGTTGATTTCGAAGTCCTCTCTTCTGTAACGGATGTCTCTATCAACAGTCAATCTGAGGTAGTCTTCGCCAGGCTTGTTCATGTAGGCGACCCTGTCATACTGCATGATTGTGTTAGGGACGATCGAGCCTCTATATCTTTCCTTGAAAATAGCGAG
>JAFXWH010000110.1:0-3918 GCA_017542885.1 Bacilli bacterium
GATGGACGGACTGGAAGTACCGCATTCCTTTCGCCTACGCGGCAGTGGGAATGACTCTCTTCCTCACTTACTTCTTCGAAGGTCTTAAGCGCGAGAAATTCAAACAGCATCTCTACTGGGGATTATCCGCTTTGTTCTATGTTCTCATCATGGGCTCAAGGCCAGAGGTTGGTATCCTTGCCATCCTTATCGTCCCATTCCTCGTGAGATATATCCTCGAAGGAAGAACGGAACTCACCAAAGGGAAGAAGAGAGATCTTTTCCCTCTTATTCCTTTCGCTGCGATTCTTCTCGTTGGAGGTGTCGCTTTAGCAAGTTATAACTACCTCCGTTTTGGCAGCTTCACCGAATTCGGATCGAACTATCAATTAACCATCAACGACCCAAGGACGAATACCCTTAACAAAGAGGGATTCTTCAATGCTTTCTATCATTATTTCTGGCAGCAGCCTGTCTTCTCTCAGAACATACAAGAAGCGGGATTTGCAGGGTTTTTTGCTTTCGATAAGTTCCCATTCTTCACAACCCAATATGTTGGCCTTGCCCACGAGACACACGTCTATATCTCCCATTCCGTTGGCGTTCTTGCTAACCCAATGGTTTATCTTGCTCTCCTTCTTCCAGTGGGCCTTATCGCCAACAAGAAATACGATGAGTGGCTCTACCTCATCCTCCCTCCGTTCCTTCTCTTCATCCTTTGCTGGCTCATGTACTGCCTTGGTGGCGTCTGCATGCGCTACATCCTTTATTTCTGGCCTCTTGCCGGAATCTGGGTATTATCCATCTTCTATTCTTCCTATTCCACCTTGGCAAAAGAAAAGAGCACCAGGACACCGTTAATCGTCGTGTCTCTAGTGCTTGCTTTCTTAGGCATGTTCCTCGCCATCAACTTAGGCATGAACCCATTCGATGGCTGGCAGATAGTCGGTTAATTATTTCTTGCTCCAGAAGCCGGTTGGAACACTGGCTTCTTTTTTCTTTTTCTCCGCTCTCTTGGCGAAGAAATCAAAGAGGGCTCCGACAGTAAGTCCGATCGGGAGATATAGAAGCATCGCGTATCTGGCATTCATCGTGCATCCGACTGGGTAGCGCATGCAGAAGGCCATGTATGAGATAGCAGAGCTAAGGAAGACGACGGCTAAGAAATAGAAGACGAAATCTTTCTCCAAATCTCCGTTGCCTTTGACTAGGTCAATGATCTTTCTGATGGTAAGGATAAGGCCGCCGATGACGAAGAGAACGCCAGTGAGGATAGCCAAAGCGTAGGCGATTCCGGTAACCATGAGGAAGAGGGATTGATAATCGCCAAATGTTTGCTGCGTGGCACCTAAGCCAACCTCAGAGAATAATCCGGTCTTGATGAATGCGGTCCAGCAGTTGAAGTCGATAGTTCCCCAATAGAAACGGGATGGATCTGGGTAGATTGGGTCGTTCATGACATAACGAATGTTCGACATATTCCAGAAAAGGTCTGGTGAAGGGAAAAGGAATAATCTTACGAAAGGATTATAGATCTCAGGATCGATGTACATGAAATAAGAGGTGCCATATTCTCCAACAAGGTCCCACACATAAGCGATTGGTCTGTCGTATTTGACCTTCGCATAGATTTCGAAGAAGAGGCCTAACGGGAAGACAATGGCAGCAAAGACTGCCATCTGGATGATGAATCTGATGAGTGCGCTCTTATCGGCTTTGACCCATTTGCCATTGTTTCTGAATAGCTTGATGAGGTCGATTAAGAAGATAGCAGCGATTGGGAAAGCGACAACGACGGTGGAGAGCTTCGTTTCCATGCCTAAACCAATGCAGACAGCGGTTAAAACAAGAGGCAGATAAGAATGCGTCTTGTGATAACGAAGCGCAGCAAATAAAGCAGCGAATGAGAACAGCAACGATAAAGAATCGTTGTTCTTGTATGCGCTGATAAACCAGAAAACAGGGGTGAAGAAGAGGATAAGCCCGCCGATGATCGATGTGCGTTTGCTAAGATTCAACTCAACGATGACCTTATAGGCGAAGTAAAGAGTGATGATGCCTTGGAGAGCGAGGAAGATCCTAGCAGTCTCGAAAGCGGTGTAATCGAATAAGGTGAAGTTAACGAAGTGAGTGCTCTCAGCAACATTAGGAACGATATTCTCGGAACCTGCAAAATGTGGCATGAAGAACGAATTGAACTTCATGAAATAGGCGACAGCAGCATGGTAAAACTTTGGCTGATAGTATTGGTTCGTTAAATCAACGCCTGGGAAATTACCATCATAGATGTCATAGATAATGGCCCAGTGCCCGCCTTCGCCAAAGACACCATAGTCATGGGTGTATGAACCGTCGTTATAAGTTCTGGCCATGGTGAACGGAAGGACAATGCCGGCTGAGAAAAGGAAGAGGAGGAATATAGCCTTTCTGGTTGTTAGTCTCTTTGAGAGAGAAAGGAAAACGAAATAGGCCGCGACAAGGACCTCATAGATGACAAGGAAGACGATGAACATCGTCATGGATGTTTGGCTGTTGAAACCAATTTTGTCGTACATCGCCTGCTGGTAGATGAAAAGGAAATAGACGGCATACAAAACGAGGATGGCGATTGGCCATGTGACGAAACGGGCCCATTTCTTTTTGAGGATTGAGCAAAGGCTTTCGTCAAACTTGGAAAAGCGTTCAATGACAGTGTTCATAGGGTAACCTTAAACGAATGAATCGTTTAGCACTAATAATGTTGCACCTACCTTTCTTTGAAAGGCAAGAAATGATTTCTTAGGGTTTCTACGTCAATTGGTTTAGAATAGTCATGCTCCTAAGTAGAGGAAAGACCAAAAATATCATGGAAAACGAAGATAAAAATCAGGAAATCGCCAGCAAAACCCCTGTAAATGAGGTTCCTGCTGCGACAAGAAACATCAAAATCGAAGCTTTGCTCATTGCTGCCGCGATCGCCATTGGCGTCATCGTTGCCGTCATCGTGAGCCTTTTGATGCCAGCCAATTCAGGTGAGACATTCGAAATCAAATATGGCGCCAGCGAACCTTTAATCAGAGAGAAAGGAACCCTCATCATCTCTCTCATCAATGGCTTTGCCGTCAACATCGCCGCTTTGACCGCTCTCTATTTCATTAGGCCAAGCGGAATCAAACCAATCTTAGGCAACAAGTGCCGTAACGCTTTCTTGCTTGTCATACTCGCCCTCTTTGGCGTTCTTGCCTTCGTTGTCATGGGAATCCTTGTCCCAGTCACAACCCTTCCTAGAGCCCTCATCCAAGGTGCCATCGCCGTGGTTGTCGGTGTCTATGATCTCTTTATCTACAAGCTCTACATGGAGAACCGCACATACTCCAACAACCTTTTCTGGGAGATCTTCCGTTTTGGTATCGTCGGTTTAGTTGCCGCGGTCTTTGATTTCCTTACCGTCTTTGCTTTCCGCTTTGGCGTGTTTGGAAGCGGAACCGATTGGTATGTCACCCTTATCTCCACGACCTGCGGATTCATCGTCGGTGTCACCATCAACTACCTCATGTCCACCTACATGGTCTATAAGGCCAGCAAATCCAATCTCGCCAAGACTGCGAAAGGCGTCATCTTCTTCGTCGTCTTAAGCGCGATCGGCTTAGGAATCGGAATCGGCTTAGAGTATCTCCTCTATGATTTCTTTTTCCTTAACTTAGGAATCGGAATCTTCATCTATCCTGTCGTCTTCGTGGTCCGTACCCTTGTGGTTATGGTCTATAACTACTTAAGCCGCAAATTATTGATCTATAGATAAAAGAAAAGGAGGCGCGTTGAACTGAACCCCATTTCGTTCACAGGTTGAAAAAAAGCCTCTTAGCGTAAAATAAGCGTTAGGAGGTTTTTTCATATGGCGAGCAAAGGCCAGAGATTTAAGAAGTATTCCCCGGAATTCAAGGAGAAGATACTCAAAGA
>JAFXWH010000111.1:0-3920 GCA_017542885.1 Bacilli bacterium
AGAGCCCGTTACCACGAACTCTTCGGTGAGCCTCTTGACCTTGGAGACGATGACTACCATGGTGTTGATCTCATAAAGATCGCCGAAGGCATCAAAGAGCAGTATGGCGACAAGTTCTTGAAGGACACCAAAGAGTCACATGACTTCTTCATCGAGCACGGCATCGAAGTCGAGCTTGGCAAGATCATGAAGGACCTTAACGACTTCGGAGTCCGTTTCGACAAGATCAGCAAAGAATCCGATATCCGCGCTGGCTCAACCATCCCTGACACAATCGCTTTCCTTAAGGAAAAAGGTTATGTCTATGAAAGCGAAGGAGCCACATATCTCAGAACCAGCGACTTCCTTGATGACAAGGATCGTCCAATCATCAAGAAGGATGGCTGCTACACATACTTCCTTCCAGACGTCTGCTATCACTACGAGAAGATGAACCGCGGATTTGACCAGCTCATCGTCATGCTTGGCGCCGACCACTTCGGATACATCAACCGTATGAAGAGCGCACTCATGATGAAAGGCTACTCACCAGACGCCTATGAAGCCGACATCTACCAGATCGTCCGTGTCTACAAAGACGGCGCTGAGGTCAAGATGTCCAAGCGTACTGGCAAGGCCATCACCCACAGGGAACTCGTTGCAGAAGTCGGCAAAGATGCCGTCAGATATTTCTTCGCTGAAAGAAACGGCGACACCCACCTCGACTTCGACCTTGATTTGGCCACGAGCCACAGCAAAGACAACCCAGTCTACTATGCCCAATACGCCCATGCGCGTTGCACTTCCCTTCTTGAAATGGGAAAGGACATGGTCGACGATTCGGTCACTCCAGTCTTGGCAAGTGCCAAAGAAGGTGATATTTTGAAGCAACTCGCCCAATTTCCTAGTATGATAGAGGCTGCGGCGAACGCTAGAGCACCTTATAAGGTTGCCAACTACATTCAGAAATTAGCTCAGCTAATCCATGAATACTATGCCGCTACGAAGATCATCGACCGCGATGACAAGGCGAGCACTGCCTCGAGATTATCCCTCATCAAAGCCTGCCGCATTGTCCTTCGCAATGCTCTCGCTCTCTTGGGTGTTAGCGCCCCTGATAAAATGTAATAAGGAGAAACAAAGATGAAGAAAAACAAATCCATGCGCGATTGCGCCTATGACGAATTAACCACTGCCGGACGCTCCCTTCCATTTGCCGAACTCTATGGTCTTGTCGCTATTGACCTTGAGATGACCGAAGAAGAGAAAGCCGCTCATATGGGCGCCTTATATACCGACCTTACCCTCGATGGCCGTTTTGTGACCCTTGATGGCAACGTTTGGGATCTCCGTTCCCGTCACACCTATGACAAAGTCCACATCTCCGTCTCTGACATCTATGATGCGACCGAAGCCGATCAGGCTGATGTCGACCCAGAGGAGAATGAGGGCGACGAACTCGCTGAGCCAACTGGCGAAGAAGGCGAGGAAGGCGAAGGAAACGAAGAAGAGGAAACCAGTGGAAGCGCTGCCTCTCTCGAGTCCTTTGGCATCAACGAATAACTTCGTTAAACCATCAAAAACAGCTGGTCCAGAAATTGGTCCAGCTTTTTTCATTTCCCTCTAGTAGAAATTTTTGGAAGAGTGTAAACTTTTTTTGGAGGTAATACATAGCATGAAAGAACTTACCAAATCAATGGAGAAGCTTCCTTTAATAGTCAAGCTTATCCTTTGCATCCCTGTCTTGGACATCGTCTGGTCCATCTGGAAACTCTTGAAAGGCATCATCTCCGGTGACGTCCTCAAGATCATCCTTGGCATCCTTTGCATCATCCCAGGCGCTGCGTTCATGTGGCTTCTTGACATCATCTGGATGCTTGTCGCCGGACGCCCATTCTGGTTCAAGGACTAATATCAAATGGAATCAAGCCTCCCTCGTGGAGGCTTTTTTCTTATCCGAAGGAGTATAATGTTTCCGTATGTGGGAAAGAGAAATCGAAGAGATGAAAAACGCCGCCCTCTTGGCGGAAAAGAAGATCCTTGAGGTCTACCATTCCACTTTTAAAGTGGAAACGAAGTCCGATGACTCTCCAGTCACCGAAGCGGACAAAGCCGCTGACAAGATCATCAAGGACTATCTCAAAGAGAGATTCCCGGATTACGCTTTCCTCACCGAAGAGAGTGTCGATACCAAAGAGAGGTTTCACAAAGACCTTCTCTTCATCATCGACCCAGTTGATGGAACCGTTGAGTTCGTCAACAAGAGTGGTGGTTTCAGTACGAACATCGCCCTTTGTTATAAGAACGAGATTGTGGCGGGGGTCATCAATATCCCTCTTGAGCAAATGACTTATTATGCCGTCAAAGGCCAAGGGGCATACAAAGAAGGACGAGACAAAAATCCACTTCGCATCCATGTCTCTGATAGGGTTGGAAAGAACCTCCGCGCCCTCATTTCCATCAGCCATCTTATAGATAAGGAAAAGGCTCAGATCGAAAGACATAAGGAGTGTTTCGAATCAGTTACTCCATGTGGCGCTGCTACCAAGTTCTGCAGGATCGCGGAAGGGAAAGCCGATGTCGCTGTCCGCTATAGCGTCGAAACCAAAGAATGGGATACGGCAGCAGGGGAGATTCTCCTCGAAGAAGCCGGTGGCCATTTCACCAATATCCATTTAGAGAAATACACCCACAATAGAGAAGACGTATATAACCGCGATGGCTACGTCGTGGTCAATGATTTAAGGAACGCTCTACTCTGAAATAAGCGCGTTTTGCAGGTGATTTTATGAAAAAAAGCTGGATTTGCCAGCTTTTTATTTTTCTTCGTCGAGCTTCTTGTATTGCTCTTCTTTTCTTTTGAGGTATGGGTCGAGGATATCAAGCGGGGCGCTCATGACTGAGTCGCATCTGATGACTCCTGGGACTTCCTCAACGAGAATGGTTTCAATGCCCTGGGAGATATCCGCATCGGCATAGGCGCATCCTTCGCAAGCGCCAACCATGTTGACGTAGACGACTCCGTCCTTGTAGCCAACGTACTCGACGTTGCCTCCTTCCCTTTGAAGGAATGGACGAATTTTATCTAATACTATTTCAATTTGTTTCTCGATTGCTTCCATAGCGCAACGAATATTGTAGCCATTTTTTCTTTAGTAACAAGTAAAGTGTTAAGACGAGTTTGTTATTATTCGTTATAATAACCCCGTTATGAAACTTGCTCTTTGCTACGTCAACTTGCTCCGTGCCCTCAAGACCCTTGATCTCGAAGGTGTCGAAGTGACTGCCGAAGGCCTCACTAAGGTTCTTAAAGGCGTCATCGATTTCGAGACCATTAAGTACGTCAACTCGAGCGCTTTCGGATACTTCCCTTCCTACACCGGGAGAAGAACGAAAGGCCGCATCAACCACCTCATGGGCAACGGCTATTTGGAAAGCAAGGACTCATTCTTATGTCTCACCTCTAAATGCGATGAGCTTAACCTTCGCCCGTTAGAGAGGAAAGACTTCAAAATGCCAGAGAGCAAAAACATCAGGTTCAAAAGAGGATAGATAGTATGAAGAAAATGACTGACAAGAAATTCGAAGAATGGCCATTTCAGGTGCCTAACTTCGCTAACGTCGGAGCCCGCTTAAAAGGTTTCGCCGAATTATTCGCCAAAGCATCTTCCCCAGAGGAAGCCTTAAAGATCTGGAAGAAGTGCACCCGCCTCATCGAAAGCGTCGAAGACAAGATTACCCATGTCTCCGTCCTTTTCTCCCTTGAGACCACCAACAAGAAATACGAGAAGGCCATGAAGAAGATCAACAATGCCATGCCTCTTCTTGAACTTGAGAGCCAGAAGCTCTCCAAGGCCTATCTCGAATCCCCGTATCTTGAATTTCTTGAGGGCAAACTAGGCAAACTCCTCACCAAGATGTATCAGTATGAGCTCAAGAAG
>JAFXWH010000112.1:0-5010 GCA_017542885.1 Bacilli bacterium
CCTCAGCTTCACCATGGATGAGGTCTATAGCTATCTCCCAGGCGAGAAGAAAGCCTCTCCTCAGCTTGAGGATATGCCTTCCGAAACCCATGAATATGGTGAGGAAGATAAGGCGATGTACGCCAAATTCAAAGACTATAGAGCCCTTGTCCTCAAAGCCCTTGAGAATAAGAGAAACGAAGGCCTCATCGGTTCTTCCCTTGAAGCTGAACTCGCTCTTAAGGTCGCAGACGCCGGATTATATGAAGTCCTCTCCAAACTCGAGAAGGATGAGCTTGCCCGTTATTTCGGGGTCAGCGAAGCCGAAATCGAGAAAGGCGAGGAGAACTCCGTCATCGTATCTAAGGACGAGCACGAGGTTTGCGAACGCTGCAGAACTGCTAAAATTGATGTCAAAGAAAGAGGAGATGGCCATCATCTTTGCGATAGATGCGCCAAAGCCATCGAATAATGGAAGAAGAGATTAAGGTCGTAACCTCCGAAGAATCGGAGAAAAAGCCCCTTTTTGAGAAGAAAGAGGCTAAGTTTGAGTGGACCCTCAAGAATATCTTTTTCTCATTCCTTTGGCTTGCTCCATTGCTCATAATCATCGATCAGGTGACGAAATGGGCGGTGGTGAACGCTTTTAATGGCGTCGAAGGATCTTCTTTCGTCGTCATCCCTGAGTTCTTCAAAATTAAGCTCCAATACAACAAAGGATCTTCGTTCAGCCTTGGTGCCAATATCCCATGGATGAGATTTGTTTTCATCGCCATCTCTTGGGGTGCCAGCGCTTTCATGATTTGGTATTGGATCAAAAACCTTAAGAAAAAGGATGTTTTGATTGACGTTGTTTTGGCGCTCTGTCTCGCTGGTGCTTTAGGCAACGCGATCGACCGTACTTTCTACTGGGAACCAGTGGTGGGATTCAGTGGAGTTGTTGACTTCCTTTCCTTCAGATTGTTTGGTTTCTATGACTTCGCTGTCTTCAATATCGCAGACTCCTGTTTGGTTATCGGAGTCTTGATGTTATTGGTTGTTGTCTTCGCAAGAGACATCATTGAAAAGAAAGGCAAAACCGCTAAGAATGGCTAAGCTTGTCATTGATGAGAAACTTGTTGGAAAGAGGCTTGATGAAGCTCTTTTCAGCAGTGGGGCAGCCCCCTCAAGAAGTAAGGTTCAGTCCTTAATCAAGGATGGCACTGTTTCCGTCAATGGTAAGGCTGAAACCTCACACTACAAGGTAAGACTTGCCGATATTATAATCTACCAAGAATATACTAATAAGCCACTAGAGGTGGAAGGGCAGAACATCCCGCTTAACATCGTTTATGAGGACGATGACATCCTCGTGATCAACAAACCGGCTGGCCTTGTTGTCCATCCAGGCAACGGTCACTCTGACGGCACGCTTGTGAACGCTCTTAAGTTCCATGAGGATAACCTCGCCAATGAGGATGACCCTGTGAGACCTGGCCTTGTCCATCGTATCGACAAGGATACCTCAGGTTTGCTCGTCGTCGCTAAAAACGATGCGGCTCTTGAGTATCTCTCATCTCAGCTTGCCGACCATACCATGCACCGTGAATATATGGCGCTTGTAATGGGTTTGATTGACGAAGAAGATGGAAAGATTGACGCACCTATTGGAAGAGACCCGAAAAGCCCAACTAAATTTGCCGTAAACACCCATAATGGACGTGAGGCGATCACATTTTTCCACGTTGAGAAGCGTTACAAAGAGAATCTGACCCTCATTTCCTGCCGTTTGCTCACTGGCAGAACCCATCAAATCAGGGTTCACCTCGATTACATTCACCATCCGCTCGTCGGGGATCCTCTTTACGGAGCCGGAAATGAGAACGTATACAAAAAAGGGCAGCTATTGCATGCCTATCGTTTGACCTTCCTCCATCCAAGGACTCACGAGGAAGTGAGCTTTGAGGCTCCGTTACCTGATTATTTCAGTGAGTTGCTTGCAACTCTTCACGAAAAATAGAGGTTATTCAATCTCTTTGTAGTTGGCGAAGTTGAGCTTCGCCACTTTTTTAAGCTCGTCTTTGCCAAACTTTTTGGCGAATTGCTTGGCAAACTTGGTGACTGCAGCGCTGGCGCCGAACGGGAACTTAACCCCGTATTGCTCGCTCATTTCCTTCATTTTTCTTAAGAAAGAGTAACGAGCGATGACCGAACCTAAAGCAACGCTTGGGAAAAGCTTCTCACCTTTGGTGGAGAATTTGATTCCTTTAGCGACTTCTGGTTCGTCTTTGAGGTATTTGTAATAAAGCTTTTCTTCAGCGAACTGATCCTGATAAACAGCGACGCCATGGTGCTTTTTGAGGAGATTGAGCACGCTACGGTTATGCATTTTCGCCTTAATCGCGTTCATGTTCATGTCGTCATGCACTTCATTATATTTCTCGTTTGGTAAAGCGAGGTGATTATAGTCGAATCTCTTGATGAGCCTTGGTCCGATCTCAAGGATGTACTCATCGGTCATGAGTTTGCTGTCTGTGATGCCTAAAGCCTTGATCTCTTCAAGGTCTTCGTCCTTTACAAAAGCGGCGCAAACGCAAATAGGGCCGAAGAAATCTCCAGTGCCTACTTCGTCAGAGCCAATTTGTGGGAAGACGTTGATGATCTTTCCGGCTAACGGGCTCTTAGGGGCTTTTGGAGCGCATCCTTTGGCGTCTTTGTCCCAAATCTGAACTTCTTTCTTGGCATTAGGTCCTTGGAAGACGACTTTGACGTGGCCTTTCTTGTTCTTTTTGTAGATAGCGACCGAAAGGCCTTCAGCTTGGTAAAAGATATCGATGTATTCGTTTGGGCTTTCTGAGGCCATATCGCCATAAAAAGAACGCATCTTATCTAGCGTTTCCTCGTTTGGCTCGATGCTATAGACCTCAGGCGGCAATTTCATACTAATGATTTTACCCTTTGAAGCGTTCTTTTAGAACAATCTTTCGTGTGTTTGAGGCGATTTTTATCCCTTTCGTTAGAGGGGTTATAATATAAGCATGATCAAAACCAACTTGCTTTTCCTCCTAAAGCCTAAGGCGGATCTTGTTTATCTTTTCGATGATTGCACCCTCCGTCAAGCTATGGAAAAAATGAAGGCCCATCGTTATAGCGTGGTCCCTGTCATCAATCACGAAGGCAAATACGTCAGGACCATCAGCGAAGGTGACCTTTTGGCTTATTTCATCGACAATAAGCTGGATTTCGAACAATCCGACAACATCAAATTAAGTGATGTCCCTAGCTATCGTTCGTACAAGTTAGGGGAGATATCCGCCGAACCGAAAGACATCCTCGACATCATAATGGGTCAGAACTTCGTCCCTCTTGCGGATGACCAAGGGACATTCATCGGAATCGTCACCAGGCAATCCGTCATGAGAGCCTTCGTCAAAGACCTTGAGGAACAATAAGAGAAATACCACCTAAAAGTCCGATTAATCGGGCTTTTTTATTTGTCGCGGATATTAAGTTGCGTATGAGTGATATAATCACCATATGCAAAACGCTTACGAGAAATTCGAATTTGAAAAGGTAACCGAAAAGCTTGCCTCATATACAAGAACCGAGGGTGGAAAACATAAAGCCCTTTCTTTAAGGATGTTCGACAACACCATCGCCCTCGAAAGGGAACTCGCTTTCACTTCCGAGATGATGGATATCTTAGACCGCTTCGGGAACCTTCCGATCACCGTCTCTAGCGACCTCTCAAAAGCCATCGATCTTGCCAAAAAAGGCGGGGTCCTTGGTATCACAGAACTTGAGAGAGTCGCCTCCGACATCCTTCTCCAAGAAGCGTTAAGACACTACTTCAAGCAAGTGGACAGCTCTCCTCTTTTACTCGAGTACGTCTCACATTTCCCTGATATTTCCTCACTTGAGAAAAGCATCCATAAGGTAATCGCTCCTGACCTCACTATCTTCGATAACGCATCTCCGAAACTCAGCACCGTCCGCCACGCGATGAGACGCCTTGAGAACGAGATGAAGAAGAAGCTCAATTCCATCCTTGAGGCCAATAAAGAATGGCTAAGCGATTACACCCTCACTCTCAAGAACGGCCACTACGTACTTCCTGTCGCCAATTCTTATAAAAGCAAAGTCAAAGGCATCGTCCAGGATGTCTCCAATAGCGGTGGCACAACCTTCATCGAGCCTGAGATCCTCGTTGAGATGAATAACAAAATGGTCGAGCTCCAAAACGACGAGAGAGAAGAGATCCATCGTCTTCTCATGGAACTCACAGGGGAAGTCCTCTCGAGAGAAGAGGAAGTTCTAAGTAGCAACCAGATGATCGCCTATCTCGATTTCTTAATGGCAAAAGGCAACTACGCTCACGAAAACGATGCGCATATTGCGACGCTATCGAAGAAATCGGTCGTCGACATGATGAATGCAAGACACCCTCTTTTAGACAGAAAGAAGGTCGTTCCTAATGATTTCCTTCTCGATGAAAAGACCTCGCTCATCGTCATCTCCGGCCCTAACGCCGGTGGCAAAACCGTCGCCCTTAAGACAATTGGCTTACTTGTCATGATGAACCAGTGCGGCCTTGCTCTACCTTGCGATCAAGGCGCTGAGCTTGGATTCTTCCGTCACATCTACGTCGATATCGGTGACTCCCAATCCTTAAGTGACAATCTCTCGACCTTCAGCGGTCATATGAAGAACCTTTCCGAGATCCTCTCTAACGTCGGAGGCAAAGACCTTGTTCTCTTAGACGAGTTAGGAACCGGAACATCCCCGAAAGAAGGGGAGGCAATCGCCTATTCCGTCATCTCGTATCTCCTTGAGAAACATGCGATAACTCTCGTGTCTTCTCACTTCGAAGGCCTTAAGGCCTATGCTTTATCGCACCCTGAGGTAACAAATGCCTCGATGATGTTCGATGAGCAAACCCTTACACCAACCTACAAACTCAAGATGGGTCTACCTGGAGAATCCTATGGTCTTGTCGTCGCCAAACGCTTCGGAGTGCCGGAAGAGATCCTTACGAAAGCCTCCTCATATCTA
>JAFXWH010000113.1:0-7623 GCA_017542885.1 Bacilli bacterium
AAGAACCACGCCACAAAATGACGAGGTTTCCTTTCACGGAGACCAAAATAGTCGAGGATTTTATTCCACATTACGCAAGTAAGAATTTAGAGATGAGAGTCCAAACGGCTTCTTTGCCGGTTTCGTTATGGATTTCGTGACGCATATGGTCAAACATCTTGAGTTTGACTTTCTTGACGCCGAGTTTCTGATACATCCAGTGAAGCTCACGTGGACCTTTGCCGAACCTGCCGACTGGATCTTCTTCGCCAGCGATGATGAGAAGATTCTCATCTTTGCTGACTTTCTTGATCTCTTTTCTGTCGGTAATGGCCTTTAAGCCTCTGAGGAATTCCTTCCAGAATCCGCCAGTGGTTGGAGCGCCGCAGTATGGATCGTTGAGATATTTCTGAACGTTCTCTTCGTTGTAGGAGAGCCAATCTTTTGGAGTCTTGGCGTTCTTAACAGCTTTGCTGTAGGAGTCGGTTCCGGAAGCGGAAAGCATCTTGTTTGGCTGATCGAAGTTGCCTTTGTTGACGAGCATGGAGGCAAGCAAGAAACCGAAGAAGGCTTTCATCCTTGGCATCTTGTCGGAGCCGCAGATGATGGCTTTGTTAACGGTATTTGGGAAGAGCTGAAGGTAGCGCTGAACCATGAACGATCCCATGGAGTGACCCATAAGGCAGGTTGGGAGGTTACTCGCTTTCTTAACTTCCTCAACCTTAAGGTTGGCAGCGGTGACATTATCATCGAAAGCGCCTTCGTACCACTTCTCCTGGTCCTCGACTTTTGGAGCGTTGAGGCCTTGGGCGACAGCGTCTAAGACATAGACGTTGATGCCTTTTTCGTTGAGGTATTTGGCGAGTTCCTCATAGCGGCCGGAGTGTTCTCCCATACCGGTCATGAGGACGAGGTTCATCTTCGCTTGCTCGGTTTCGAAAATAAGACCTTTTTGAGTTCTGCCGTTAGGCAAGGTGACAGTGAAAACGTTTTCCATAATATTGGTTCCCTTTCAGTTAAGGCAATTCTACACCAAAACGGGCACTTATGTGCACGAAAAAAGGCACTGAATTTTCTCAGTGCCTTAATAACTGGCTTTTACTCGATGCCGTTAGGATTTTTCTTCTGGAAATTGTAAGCGTCTTTGCAGGCGTCTTTGACGGAGAGGGTAGCTTTCCAGCCAAGCTCCTTCCAGGCTTTATCGACGTTGGCGAAGTTCTCATCAATATCACCAGGACGGCGAGGCATGATCTGGTATGGGATCTTAATGCCGTTAGCCTCTTCGAAGGCGTGGACCAACTCAAGAACAGATGTTCCTTTGCCAGTTCCGAGGTTATAGACGACAAGTCCTGGGTTGCTCTCTAAGCGTTTGAGGGCAGCGACATGGCCTTTGGCCAAGTCGACGACGTGGATGTAATCTCTGACGCCGGTTCCGTCGACGGTCTTGTAATCGTTTCCGAAGACACGGAGGAATGGGAGCTTGCCAATCGCAACCTGAGTGACGTATGGCATGAGGTTATTTGGAAGGCCGTTTGGATCTTCGCCAAGAAGGCCAGATGGGTGGCCACCGATTGGGTTGAAGTATCTAAGTAAGCAGACGTTGAGGTCTTTGTTAGCTTTGGCGGTGTCCTCAAGGATGCGTTCGATCATGATTTTGGTCTCGCCATATGGGTTGGTGGCACTGCCAACAGGGTCGGTCTCATAGAGAGGGACTCTTTCTGGAACGCCGTAGACTGTGGCGGACGAGGAGAAGATGAAGTTATGGACTCCTTTCTCCTTCATGATGGCCAAAACGTTGAGGGCGCTGCCAAGGTTGTTCTGGTAGTACTCGATAGGTTTGACGGTGGATTCCCCTACCGCTTTATAACCTGCGAAATGGATGACCGCGTCGATGTGATTTTCTTCAAAAACCCTTACAGTTTCCGCATATTTTGTGCAATCAACCTCGTAGAACTTTGGTCTAACGTGGGTGATTTCCTCAATGCGGTCAAGGACGGCGATCTTGGAATTATAGAGGTTATCAAGGACGATTGGCTCGTATCCGCTTTCGATGAGTTCAATGACGGTTTCGCTACCAATGAATCCAAGTCCTCCGGTGACTAAGACAGTCTTCATTTTGTCTTTTCCTCTTTGCTATGTTTCTTTTTCTCTTTCAAGAGAGCCTCTTTGGCTTCGAAGATTTTCTCAGCTTCGTGTTTGGAGGCTTTGGCAGAGTGCTTTTCGACTTTGTGGTGCTTCTTCTGCTCAATCGCAATCGCGTGGTCTGAATGCTGAATAGCATTAAGGAAGACTTCAGCGATGATGCGGTTGATTGAAGATTGGATGGACATTCTAAGAGCGATAAGACCAAGGGAGTCAACGAGATGCTGTTCCGCTTGTTCAGGATCGGTCTCTTTGTTCTTCTCGTATTCTCTCGCAAAGCGATCGACTCTCTGTTTGGCTAAAGCAATCGTGTTCTTAGCGATACTCGTGCTCATGAGACGGAAGAAGGTATAAAGAACGGATTTATCCGCGCTGACATCGTTGTCGAGAGCGATAAGGTTGGATAACTCTGACATAGTCAGAGAATTCTTCAAAGAGCAGATAGCTAAAAGATAGCCAAGGTGAACTTCGTTGTATTTCTTTCTCTCTGGTTCTTTGATGATCTTTGCTTTGACATAGTTGTTGACCATGTAGGAAGTGAGGATCTCGGAATCGTGTGGGGAAAGAGGGGCTAAGGTCTTGTTGATATAGCCGACGACCTGTTCCATATAGAGAGGAACAGTTGGGAGTTCCTTATAGGAAGGAAGCTCATAAAGAGAGGCGCTTTCGAGCCAGTCTTGTAATTTCTTAAGTTCTTCGTCCATTGTCATCTTTTGTCTAGCTCCTCCTTTAGGCATCTAGATACCTCAGCGGCATTCACCTTGCCGTGAGAGGCTTTCATGACTTGGCCGACAAGGAAGCCTAAGGCTCTGTCTTTGCCAGCTTTGTAATCGGCAATCGACTGCGGGTTGGCATTAAGGACATCAGTGACGAAGGCCATGATGGTCGAGGTGTCGCTGACCTGGGCTTCGATATGAAGTTCCTCTTTCGCTTCTTTTGGAGAAATGCCATCTGAAATGACCTTATCAAGGATGCTGACACACTGCTTGTGGGAGAGTCCGCCAGTCTCTTGCATAAGGACGATTTCTGATAAATATGCCGGTTTTAGCGGCAATTCTTTGATTTTCATGGCGTGCTTATTGAGATAAGCGTTGATTTCGACGATGAGGAAGTTGGCCAAATCTTTGGCGTTCTTGACCTCACCCATGCCAGCCTCAAAGAAGGCAGCCATATCAGGATCGGTGAGGATGATCTCAGCGTCGACAGGAAGGAGTCCAGCGGCTAAGTATCTCTCCATCTTGGAATCATAAAGCTCTGGGCAGGTCGCGATAGCGTCTTCGACGAACTTGTCGCTGAGCTTGATTGGGGTGATGTTTGGCTCGCAGAAGTATTTGTAGTCGACGGCGTCGGTTTTGACACGCATCAAAACGGTCTTGCCACTGCCCTCGTCAAACCTTCTCGTTTCTTGTCTAACGGACTGTCCGGAAAGGAGAAGCTCTGCTTGACGTTTGATTTCATAGTCGATGGCAAGCTCAACGTTCTTGAAGGAGTTGATGTTCTTGATCTCGACTTTGGTGCCAAACTCTTTGGTTCCGATTGGGCGGATGGAGATGTTGGTGTCGCAACGAAGCGAGCCTTCTTCCATCTTTCCGTCGGAGGTTCCGCTATAAAGGACGATGTTACGGATGGCTTCGGCATATTGTCTTGCCTCAGAGCCGTTGGACATATCTGGCATGGAGACAATCTCAACAAGAGGAGTACCAGCACGATTGTAGTCCATGAGGGTGTAATCCATGTAGTGCTCTTGCTTGCAGGTATCCTTTTCCATGTGGATACGTTCGATGCCGATCTTCTTTTTGCCGTTTGGGGTATCAACCAAAACATAACCATTCTTTCCGATTGGTCTGGCTTGTTGGGTGATTTGGAATCCCTTTGGAAGGTCGCTGTAGAAATAGTTCTTTCTATCGAAATAGAGTGTGTGGTCAATGGTCATGTGGAGCGCGTTAGCGACACGGATGGCATTGATGACGGCTTGTTTGTTCACCACTGGCATGGTTCCTGGGAAGGCCATATCGAGTGGAGCGATGTTGGTGTTTGGATCACGGGAGAAGGCGACAGGAGCAGATGAGAACATCTTGGATTTGGTCTTCATCTGAACGTGGATCTCTAAGCCAATGACTGCTTCGAAGTTCATAAGTTGCCCTCCTTTTTGTTGAGGATGCTGACGTTAGCGAGGCCAGAGGCTCTTTCGAAAGCGGCAGCGATCTGGAATAGTTTCTTCTCCTCAAAGGCACGACCCATGATGTTGATGCCAACTGGGAGGCCTTCTTTAAAGAAGAGAGGTAAGGTGATGGATGGTAGACCGGCGAAGTTGCCAAGGGCAAGATGGTTGTCTGCCATAAGGTATTCGTCGGAGAGCTTGTCGGACACACTCTCAAAGAGAGGAGCGACGGTTGGAGAGGCTGGGAGATAGATGAAGTCGTAATCCTTAAGGATTTCATTCACCTTCTCAACGATCTTGGCGCGGTTACGCTGAGCTCTTAAGAAGAGTTCTTCTTGGTTCTCTCTCATCAAGCAGTAGGAACCGATGACGAAACGTCTCTTGATGAGTTCGCTGAATCCTTTGTCACGGGCGTTGAACATGACTTCCTGATAGGACTTGCCGCCCTGATATGGGCCGAACTTGATACCATCAAGGTTGGCATCATTCGAAGTGGCCTCTGCACAGGAGATGACCATGTAGGTGATGTAGATGGATTCGAGAAGTTGCTTATCGAAACTCACAAAATCAACTGCAATTCCTTGCTCTTTTGCGGCTTCGATGGATTTTTCGAAGTGTTTTTTGATTTCTGTGTCAGTAATGGAATCAATGATTTCCTTGATGACGGCGATCTTCATTCCAGCGACTGGTTTGTCGAGGTCTTCTTCATAACGCTCAACAGGTTTGGTTGAACTGGTGGAATCGTTGAGGTCGCGTCCTGAAAGGACATCGAGAAGAACAGCGGACGAATAGACGTCACGGCTGAAGTAGGCAACGTGGTCAAGGGATGGGGCAAATGGGAATAGGCCATAACGGCTGATTCTTCCCCAAGTTGGTTTCATACCGACAAGGCCGGCGAGCGAAGCTGGTTTTCTGACGGAGTCGCCAGTGTCGCTTCCTAGAGCGAATGGAACGATCGAGGCGGCAACAGCGGCAGCGCTTCCGCAGCTTGAACCGCCAATGCCTCTCTTGTGGCTTGGGTCCCATGGGTTGTAGGTGATGCCAAGGTGACCAGTGGTTCCGGTTCCGCCCATGGCGAGTTCGTCGAGGGTGGTCTTTCCAAGAAGGACGGCTTTGGCTTCCCTGAGTTTGGTGATGACGGTTGCATCATAAACTGGGATGTATCCATTAAGGATATTGCTCGAAGCGGTTGATGGAATTCCCTTGGTGGAATAGTTGTCTTTGGAGAAATATGGAACGCCCCAAAGTGGGTTGTCTTTCTCTGGTTCGGTTAAAGTGGCGGCAAATGCTTTGGCGCCTTCATCATCAATGTATTCGAAAGCGTTGTCCTTGTTCTCGTGGGCTCTCTTGAGGGCTTCCTCAGTGAGCTCGAGCGGGGTTACTTTCTTTTCGACAAGAGCCTGATGCAACTCTTGGAGCGGCAAATCTAAATAGCTCATAATACGACCTTCGGTAACTTGACTTGGTTGTCCTGGACATTGCCAGCATTCTTTAAAGCGACATCGCGTGGAAGAGGTTCGAGAGCCTCATCTTCGCGGAGGAAATCGGTTTCGCAATCGAATGGGAAAGTCATAGGCTCATAGTTCTCGAGGCCTTTGATCTCTCCGATTGCTCCCATAAGTTTTGTGAGTACTCCGAACTCCTTCATCAGGGTTTCGTACTCTTCATCTGACATTGAGAAGAGCAGCCTGTTGGCTGCGTCTACCAATACTTCTTTTGTGATTGTTTTCATAGTTTTTACCCGTCAATAAGGTTACCACTTACGAGTGGTAAACAAAAGAGAAGCCACAAAACTCTTTGTGACTCCTCTGTTTTTGATTACTAGTTATCGCGTTTTTCGATGTCGGCGATCTCGTTTACTCTTCTAAGGTGTTTGTCGCCCATGAAGCCGGTTGAGAGGAAGATATCCACTCTCTTGAGAACGTCTTCTGTCTCCATGAAGCGTCCTGCGAAGGCTACCATGTTGGCGTTGTTGTGCATTCTAAGAAGTCCAGTGACTTCATCGTTGTAACCAATGCCGCAACGGATGCCTTTGACTTTGTTCGCCGCGATGGAAATGCCTTCGGCACTGCCACAGCAGAGGATGCCATATTCGGCTTTTCCAGAAGTGACATCTAAGGCAGCTTTCTCAGCGAAGATTGGGTAGTCGACCGATTCGGCTGAATTGGTTCCTTCATCAAGAACCTCATGTCCTTTTTCGATGAGGTGTTTTTTGATGGCTTCCTTTAATTCGAAGCCGGCGTGATCGCTTCCGAGTGAGATTTTCATTTTTGCTCCTCCCAATAAGCCAATATCTTTTCAAAAGGTATTGGACCTTCTCTAACCAAGGTTATTTTATCATCTGCGGTTAAGTTGATGATGGTTGTTGGAGTCAAAGACTCACATTCGCCTTTGACGACGGCTGGAAGTTCATCGCCAAACGCTTTGACAACATCGTCGAAATACTTTGTCGTTGGTTCGCCTGATTTGTTTGCGCTAGTGACAAGAAGAGGCCTCCCCACCGCTTCAATAAGTTTCTTCACAAACGTTGAATCAGGAACTCTGATGCCAATGACGTCGGTGCCAAGAGTGACCCACTCAGGAAGACTCTTTTTCGCATTCACAAGAACGGTCAATTCACCAGGCAAGAAATGATCCATGACGGCTTTCGCTTTATCAGAAACCTCAATGTATTTTGAAGCCTCTTCAAGCGAGGAGCACATCAAAGCGAACGGCTTGTTCGGAGGACGTCTTTTGATGGCCACCAAACGGTCGAAAGCGAGCTTAGAATCATAAACGCAGCCGACTCCGTAAACGGTTTCGGTAGGAAAGGCCAAAACTTGCTCATCCGTAAGGACTTTGCTGGCTTTTTCGATGTCTTCAATATTCAAAAATTCCATGCAAAACCCCATTATTTTATGAAAATGTAGAGGAATCTCGTGAATCCGTTAAGGTCTTTTGCGAACTCGTAGGAATAATCCTCAAGATACTTTTTCATAAGGTCATCGAGCCACATTTCAAGGTCTGGGGAAATCTCAAACGCCATGAAGAGAGAACCCTTTTTGACCTTCTTATAATCTCTGAAGATCGACTCATAAACTGAGTGCTCTTTATCAAGCCAAAGAGCGCTTGCAGGTTCATAGTCTCTGACCGATGCTTGAGCGTCTTCTTTGTTAAGGATATATGGAGGATTGGAAACAATTATGTCGAGGTTGATGTTGTTCTCGATGTATGGAGCTAAAGCATCGCCTTCAAGGACTTGGGCTCTGATGTTGTAGCGTTCGAAATTCTCTTTCGCGACCTCGAGGGCTTTTGGAGAGATGTCGCTGGCGACAAGAAGCCAGTTGGAGAAGCTTTGTCTA
>JAFXWH010000114.1:0-3044 GCA_017542885.1 Bacilli bacterium
ACAAGCTCAAAGGACGCCCTGTCGGCTTCGAAAATATCAAGTGACTGGGTGCCAATATTGCCAGAGGCGCCTAGAAGCAAAACTTTACGCATAGGCTTAGACCAAGAAGTTCCAACCGTTCTTCATGAGGACAAGGATGATGACGGCTCCGATACTTGCGAAAATGACGCTGTCTGCGCGGTCAAGGATGCCGCCATGTCCTCTAAGGATGTTTCCGTAATCTTTGATGTCGTAATAACGTTTGATGAGACTGAATGAGAGATCTCCGACAGTCCCAAGAATCGGTTCGACAAGCGCGATCAAAACGATGTAATACCATTTGTCGATAGTAAGGAATGGAAGGATTGGGTGTCCTGTTGCGGCTAAGATTAAACCAAATGCCGCTGAAGCGACAAAGCCAACGATGATGCCCCAATAGAAGCCTTCCCAGGTTTTCTTTGGAGAGATTCTTTCGTTGAGTTTGTGTTTGCCAAAATAAACGCCACCAAAATAAGCAGCGATGTCGCTGAACATCGGAGCGATGAAGACGAACAAGAGAAGTTCAAACGAACCAAAGTATTTGAAGAAGTTGTTATTGATTAGCTCAGGACCATAGGCTTGCCCACCCCAGGTCGCACCGATATAGGCAGGAATCGGCTCGGCTGCAGCCTTAATTGGGAAGTATCTGATGAAATAGAAAGATTGGAAGCCAAGGCCAACAAGTAAAGACATGAAGAAGAAATAGGCAATGTCATCTAGCCCAAAGTTCTTATCCAAAATACCGACGACACAGTAAACAAGAAGAGAGGCGGCGATGCCAATAACCGATACTTCGAAGCTCTCATAATGCTCATCGAGCGACATGACAAAGTTATCCGGATCTTTGAGATAGCTACTCATGTTCCCTTTGAAGAACATCCAGTAAACAAACGAGAGGATGATCACATAGGTTGCAACATAGACGAACCAGTTATATTTCTTGCGAGGAGCTTTGATGACCTCAGCGATCGCAACCAAAAGGAATGCCATGATGGCGAAGAAGTAGAACCAACCTCCGAGAATGAAAGTTGGAACAGCGGTTACCAAAAGAACACCGGCAACGATGAGCCTGCTCTTAAGAGAGGACTTGTATCCCTCTGGTGGTGTATTGATTTCGATATTTCCGATTTTCTTACTCATTCTTTAATCCCCCGTAGCGGCGGTTCCTGTTCTGGTATTCCTTCAAGCAGTCGATGAAAGCCTTGCGACGGAAATCAGGCCACTTCACATCTGTGAAGACGAATTCCGCATAGGCGTTCTCGTATAGCATGTAATTGGAGAGTCTTTGTTCGCCGCTGGTCCTGATCATCAAATCGACATCAGGCATTTCTGGCTGCCAAAGATAGTTTTTGAAAGTTTGCTCATCAAGGTCTTCGAGTTTGGCTTCGCCATTCTTATAGGCTTCGGCGAATTTCTTCGTGGCCCTGACGATCTCATCACGTCCACCGTAGTTAAGGCAAACATTGAAGACGCAAGAGGTGTTGTTCTTGGTCATCTCAATGGCTTCGTAGCAAACCTTTCTGGTCTGTTCTCTGATGCGGCTAAGATCACCTGAAACAACGACTTTGCCACCGGTCTTCATGATGTAATCGATTTCGCGATGGAAGAATTCTTCAAGATAGTCCATGAGATGGTCTATCTCGTCTTGTGGACGGTTCCAGTTCTCAGTCGAAAAAGCATAGAAGCTGGCGTACTTGATATTGAACTCACGACAGAGGTCATAGATCTCAATCAAACGACGGCAGGCTTCTTTGTGGCCAAGGTGACGTGGAAGTCCGCGGAGGTTCGCCCAGCGGCCATTTCCATCCATTATGAAAGCTACGTGGTTAAGCTTCTTTTTTAAAACAAATTCTTCACTCATTGAGTGAAATTATAAAACGAATTAGTGTTCTAGAAAATATGTAAGGCGGAAAAAGGAAGAATTTCCTTTCGGCAATCCTTTTCCGAAAGAAGTGCATTAGCCAAAGAATAACGATAAAATAGTCTCACTTATGGAAGAAAACGAAGTCAAAGTCGAAACGGAAAAGGTCGAAGAAACCGCAGAAATCGCTGACAAAACCCCCGTGGAATCAAAAAAGATGTCTCCTAAGGAAAAGAAGGCGACATGGATCATCGGATCAATCGGCGTCCTTTTGGTTGCCGCTTTGACGACCGTGCTTGTCGTTGGGGCTGTCGAAGATCATAAGAGGTCTCAGCAAACCCCTTACTACACAATTCCATGGAACACCGACCTCGGTGGTTTCTATGACGAGAACGACAAATACATCAGTGAGGGCAACGGCGACTACGTTAAAAAGAAGGACAGCGCTGACAATGAATACGCCCATTTAAGGCAAGTCGGCACTTCCACAAGAGCAAGAACCTTTGTCCTACCGACATACGTGACTATTAAAGAGGACGAAAAAGAGAATAAGTATCAGGTCTTCACGGTCGGAAAAGAGGAAGGAAACATCTTCCATTCCGGAAGCGAAAACATCACCGCGATATATGCACAATCTCTTTATAAAGAGATAGGAGCCTATTCTTTCTCGAATCTTCCTTCCTTAACGAAGGTTTCTCTCAGAAGCGCACCTAAAGGAAAACAGGAGATCGGAAATCACGCTTTCTATGGCGACGCTCTTCTTAAGGATGTCACTTTAGCCGACAACCTGACCGCTATTGGAGAATCGGCTTTCGAAGGCTGCGCCGCCTTAGAGCAAATCACCCTCTCAGGTTCCTTAACCAAACTCGGCAAGAACGTCTTCAAAGACACTTCGATGCGTTACATCAACTTCAACGGAAACAAAACCGATTGGGATACAGTCACCAAAGAAGAAGGCTGGGATGAAGGCTTGCATGAGTGCTACATCCAGCTTCTTAAAGAAGATCAAAAAGTCCCCTACATCTATATCGAATAGAGATTGCTTATAACAAAAAATCCCCTGCAAATTCAGGGGATTTTATTTGTTTTTGAGGTTAGATCGTCATGATCTCTTTTTCTTTGGCAGCATAGGCATCATCGATGGCTTTCATGATATCGGTGACGA
>JAFXWH010000115.1:0-5722 GCA_017542885.1 Bacilli bacterium
AATGCTAAGCCAGGCGTCGGAGGCAAAACGCTTGCGGGCGTCAAGCATCTTAACCTTGAGAAATCCGTCAACGAAGGAAATCTCAAGATCAAAGAAGAGGAGACATATGCCCTCAAAGACCTTCTCCACAAGGGCAAATACGTCACTTACATCGCCCCGAATGAGATGAAGCGTTTAGTCGTCACCATCTATCTTGAAGGATGGGACAAAGAATGCTCTAACGATCTCATCAATAGTGCCTTCAGCGCGCACATCGCCTTCATGGGTGAGCACCGCACAGTCGCGCCTGATTACCCAAACTACTAACATCATCAAAAGAGGAGAGAAATAATGGAAAACTATTTCAATTACCTTCGTGAAATGGTCCTAGCCTTCTTCGAGAACTTCGCAAGATGGATGAACACCCGCTGGGCCGTGCCGTGGGCAGCCGTACCAGATGATTTCGCCAGATACGGAATCATTTTCGACAACTTCTCGAGTGGCTTTGGTTTCTGGGGTTGGTTCTTCTTCGTCCTCTTCGCCATTTTCTTCGTAGCCGCCATAGGCGCACTCGTTTTTCTCATCTATTGGCTGCTTAGAAAATACATCAAGTTCTACCGCACCGAAATCGACAGGGAAAGACTCCGTGAGGAAGTCCAGAACCTTCAGATCGAACTTTATAACGCAACACAAGAGAAGAACAGAATCCTTGGCCTTCAGCTCGATTCCCTTGGCATCTCCCCATCCGAATCGATCTCAATGGGCAGCACTAACGGTGAACTCCCAGTAGAACAAACCGAAGGAGAAGAAGGGGAAGAATCGGCCGTCCCAGGAGAAAAGGACGTCAGATTCCCTCGTCTTATTGCCGTCGACGAGAAATACGCAGAGATTTCCACTCACGTCGAACTCCCAGCGGATGCGCAGGATATCTCCCTCCAAGGCATCGTCGAGAGATTCAGAAACTACGCCGCATCCCAGCTTAAGCTTTATTACACCATCCCAGCCATGAGAGCCTTCTTCGCCTCCATGGGCACTGGCAAGATCATCATCCTCGAAGGTATTTCCGGTACAGGTAAAACTTCTTTGCCATACGCTTTAGGAAAATTCTTCCAGAACAACTGCACGATCTGCTCCGTCCAGCCTTCCTGGCGTGACCGTTCCGAGTTACTTGGCTTCTACAACGACTTCACGAAGAAATTCACCGAGACCGAATTCTTAAGAAGCATCTACGAATCCACCTTCAGAGAGGATGTCAACCTCATCGTCCTCGATGAGATGAACATCGCCCGTATCGAGTACTACTTCGCTGAGTTCCTTTCCATCATGGAAATGCCTAACCCATCCGCTTGGAACATCGATCTTATCTCCTCACCTCAGAAAGACGATCCAAAGCATTTGCGTGATGGCAAACTCCTCATTCCTCAGAATGTCTGGTTCGTCGGCACCGCTAACAACGATGACTCGACCTTCACCATCACCGATAAGGTCTATGACCGTGCTATGTCGCTCTTCTTCGACAACAAAGGTATCGCCTTTGAAGCCCCATTCACCGAAGGCCTGCCTCTCCCATTCGAATATCTCATGAAGCTATTTGCCGAAGCGAATTCCAACTTCCCGATCTCTGGCAAGACTCTTGAGAAATTCACTGAGCTCGATGACTTTGTCATCCAGCACTTCAAGCTTGCCTTTGGTAACCGTATTCTTAAGCAGTTAAACGCTTTCGTCCCATGCTATGTCGCGACCGGCGGCACCGAGCTTGAAGGCGTTGACTACATCTTCGCCACGAAGATCCTCAAGAAATTCGAATCCCTCAACATCGCCCACCTTCGCGATGACCTCATCGAACTCGATGCCAAGCTCACGAAGCTCTTCGGCAAAGCCGAGTTCAAGATGTCCAAAGCCAAGATCGCCGGCTTCCTTAAGGACGTTGGCTAATATCAACACCTCAAAAATAACCCCAAACACCTCTTTTTAAACCATGGCGAAAAAAGAAAAAGACACCGCAAAACTGACGCGCGTTCACGCTGACTACGTGAAGAAGATGGGTTCCCTCATGAAGGGGAGCCTTCCTTTCAAGTCGTTCGTCGATGCCATCAAGACAACCGGTGAGAATACCGTTTTCCAAAGAAACCGCCATGAGAACAAGACCTATGATGACAAGTGGATCACCGAGCTTGATACAGGATTCGACGCCATCGACAGGATCATCGCCCATCCTCGTACCTTCATCAAGGAGACGCAGGATCTTGTCCTTGCGGGCCAGGCCAAACGTATCAACTCAACCTCTATCCGCCACCTCGCGTCACATACCCGTTATATCCATGGTTTCAACAAAGAAGGCCAGATCGTCCCAGAACGTATCCTTTCGATCGGTTCCGATGTCGATATGCATATCTACGAGAACCGTGTCCTTATGTCTCTCATTCAGAGACTCACCTTCTTCGTCGAGAAACGTGTTCAGTTCATCTCCGATAAAGGTGAGACACGTAACTCCGACGTTCTTTTCATCCACTCCAAAACAGAGATAGATGGGGTCCGCTACGAAGTAGATAACCGCATCAAGATCTCAATCGAATCCGATGACCATGGCGAATACGAGAAGAACAAGATGCTTCTTCAGCGTATCAAGAACCTCTCAGAACGCGTGAACTTCTATATCAAGTCGCCATTCATGGAAGAGATGAAGGAAGCCAAAAGTGTTCACTCACCTCTCCAGATGACGAACCTTCTCTTAAAGAACCCTGACTACCACAAAGTCGCGGTCCTTTGGAAGTTCATCGACTCATACACCAAACTTGGCATCTCCTTCGATATCGAGGAGAAGAAGGGCGAGTTCGATACCGAATACTTCAATGAGGTTTATGGTTTAACTGCGGCTTCCATGGCCACCCTCCATACCCACCTCATCGATAACCGCAAAGTAAAGACAAAAGATGAGAAGGAATCCTCAAAACCTTTGACCAAGCACTTCGAGCCAAAGGTCATGCTATCTCTTGAAGATGAGACCTTCCTTTCCCATAAGTTCCGCTACGACCAGTTCCCAGAACATGAGAATCTCCTCGTCACCCCAGATAGAAGCCCAGAAGAGAAAGACTTCGCTTGGACCCCAGATGAGGTCAAAGCCTTCAAAGAAAGCGACAACGAATACCTGACCGCGGAAATGCTCACCGCCAAAGAACTCCGTGAGCAAGCCGAAGAAGAAAGAAACTACATGGATCAGGAAGCCATCCTTGCCGAGATGGAACGCCGCAAAGCCGAAGAGAAACGCATCGAAGAGGAACGCGCTGCCGCCGAAGCCAAACGCCAAGAAGAAGAGGCTCAGCGTCTCAAAGAACTCGAAGAGAAGATCAGAATCGAAACCGAGGTTAGACTTGCGAGAGAAAACGAGCTCCTCAAAGAAGCCCGTGAGAGAATCATGGCCTTAGCCATGGAAGACGCTCCTCTTGATGAGTCAATCGCCGATGAACTTGCTAAACGCAACCCTCCAAAAGAGGAAGAAGAACCGACTGAAGAGCCAGAAGAAAAGCAAAGACCAGTTGGCCTCTCTGAATTCGTCGTTGACGATGAAGCCGGAGTCTCCGATCTAGTTGTAGCCCCAGGGGAGCAACCAGAAGAATCTCTCTACGAAGGTGGAGAGCCAGAAGAGCTCATGGAGGGCGCAACACCTGTCCCTGTCGTGGTAAAGACTGCTGAAGAAGCGTCTCACGATCAAGAACTCATCGATTCCTTAAGGAAAGAGAACGAGGAGCAAGCGCGTAAGATCGCTGAACTCCAAGCCCAACTTGAGGAAGCGAATAACAAACCAGCCGCAGTCGAAGTCGTCCCAGTTAAAGAGAAGGTCATCGCCATGCCAAGAATCATCGAAGAGAAGAAGAAAGAGAAAGGCCCAGAGATCGTCAAGGTCCGTAGGGGTTATTCGAAGTACGCCCTCGATATCGGAGGCATCAAGACCGATCCTTTCGGCCATATCACCTTCATCTCAAGAACCCATGAGAAACCAGAGGAAAAAGAAGCCTCTTCTTTGAAGTTCGTCAAATTCAAGAAGGAAAAAGAAGAGAAACCTTCTGAAAAAGTGTTCCGCATCAAGAAAGCCAAATAAGTAGATGGAAGAGCAAAAGAAGAAGAAAAAAATCGCCTCGAAAATCGTGGACGTCGTTCTCGGTGCCCTCATCGTTTTGATATTGGGACTCCAGATCGACATGTTCATCACGAAGAACAATAACTTCGGTATCCCATCCCTTTTCGGCTATAGCTTCATGGAAGTCCTCACTGACTCAATGGAGGGAGAAAATCCTGATTCCTTTGATGCAGGGGAGGGTGTCGTCATCCAGAAAAGAGACGTGAACGATGTCAAAGCAGGCGAAGTCATCACCTTCTATAGTGAGCAGATCCAGTACTGCGTCTCTCACCGTGTCATCGAAATAGTCATCTCACCAGACAGTGTTTCCACCCCAGGCAAGTTCGAGGTCAGTAGCTCCTTCGAATATAGCGTCGATAACGGCACGACCTGGACCACAGGAGGAGAACAAGTCTCTCTTGAAGCAGGCAAGAACTTCATGACCCGCTCAAAGAGCGACACCGAGAAAACCCTCACCCACGTGATGCCAAATTACTCCGGCAAAGCCGAGATGACTTTCTATACCTGTGGCGATAACCTCAACGCCGAATTCTACGTCAAAGCCACTGGCAAAGCCGTTGAATCAACCTATAGAGACGTCGTTCCATCGAAATACTATGTCGGCTCAGTCATGAGCCATAGCCATTTCTTCGGCGGCGTTCTCCATACCGTCCAATCCATCTGGTTCGTCCCAGTCGCCATCCTCGTCCCGATCCTCATCATCGGAACGATGACCGTCATCGATTTCATCAAGGGGTACCGCGAAGAGAAACGAAAAGAAGAAGAGGAGCTCAATAACGAGATGCTTTTGGCAGGCGTTGATCCTAGTGACGAGAAAGCCGTCCTCATCTTCAAAGAGAAATACCAGATGCGCAAAGAGATTGAGCGCGAGATGGAAGAGATGAAGAAGGAGCAGAAAGCCCTCTTCATGGAAGAATATAGGAAAGCCAAGGAAGAGCTCGCTAAATCGGAAGAACTCGAGAGAATCAAAGCCGAGGAAAAAGCGAGGATCCTTGCCGAATACGCTAAGGAAGGAGAAGCCAAATGAAACGTCTACTGAACCTATTTGCCTACCGTTTCTCCTTCAAGACCCATAAGAGGAACATGAATATCGTTTTGGGCGCGCTTACGATGAATATGATCGCCACCCTCGTCCTTTATATCATCCTCTACACAGGGCATTTCCTCCCAGGCATCATCATTTCCCTTCTCGTCGCCTTCATCATCGACGTCATTCTTATTGCGGCTGCTCTTGTCTATCAGGCGATTCTTTCCACAGCGAGAATCGACCACGATATCTCCCAAGAGAACTTCAACAAAGAGACCTACGTCTATAACGAAGCGGCCATGAGGATCGTCGTCTCACACCGCTTAAGAAGAAGGAAGAGCGAAGGCCTCTTCGCCGTCCTTGATGTCAGGGATCTTTCCCGTCTTAAAGCGGTCTATGGCCAAAAAGGACCAAGAATCATCAATGACGCTATATACTCAGCGATCCATGACGCCATTGCGGCAGAAGAATCGCAATACGCCTACTCATTCTCCCAAACGAAGGGTTGGTTCCTTTTCAAGAAAGGCGGAGATGTCTCAAGCTTCCTTGAGGAACTGAAGCACATCTGCTCAAGAGTC
>JAFXWH010000116.1:0-2745 GCA_017542885.1 Bacilli bacterium
CAGGTCGTCGAATTCATCGCCGACTATGTCGATCCGCTTCTTAAGAAATACCAAGGTGAAGAAATCACCGCTACTTTGAAAGTCTAATTAGGAGAAAAACAATGAAAGAATTCGAACTCAAATACGGTTGCAATCCAAATCAAAAGCCATCGAAGATCTATATGGCGAATGGAGAAGATCTCCCAATCGAAATCCTCAATGGCCGCCCAGGCTACATCAACTTCCTTGATGCCTTTAATTCATACCAGCTCGTCAAAGAGCTCAAAGAAGCCCTTGGATATGTTGCCTGCGCTTCCTTCAAACACGTCTCCCCAACAAGTGCCGCTATCGGTCTCCCACTTGACGAAAAACTCAAGAAAGCCTGCTTCGTCGATGATGTCAAAGGCTTAGACGAATCTCCTGTTGCCTGCGCTTATGCCAGAGCCAGAGGCACCGACAGAATGTGCTCCTTCGGCGATTGGGTCGCCTTCAGCGATGAAGTTGACCTCACAACCGCTTTGATGGTCAAGCGCGAAGTCAGCGATGGCATCATCGCTCCTAGCTATTCCCCAGAGGCCCTTGAAGTCCTCAAAGCCAAGAGAAACGGCACGTATAACGTCGTCAAGATCGACCCTAACTACGTCCCAGCTGAGAAAGAGACCAAACAGGTCTATGGCATCACCTTCGAGCAGGGCAGAAACAACTTCAAGATCAACCGCGAGCTTCTTTCCAACATCGTCACCAAGAACAAAAAGCTCCCAGAAAGTGCCGTTCAGGATCTCATCATCGCTTTGATCACCCTCAAATACACTCAGTCGAATTCCGTCTGCTACGCCTACAAAGGCCAGGCCATCGGCGTCGGCGCCGGTCAGCAATCGAGAATTCACTGCACCCGCTTAGCCGGAAGCAAGGCCGATACTTTCTTCCTCCGCCAGCATGACAAGGTCCTTAACCTCCCATTCCTCCCAACCATCAAACGTCCTGACAGGGATAACGTCATCGATGGCTACATCAACCAGAACGAAGAGGATGTCTGCGCCGATGGAATCTGGCAGAAATACTTCACCAAGCAGCCAGAAAGATTCACCCGCGAAGAGCAGAAAGCCTACCTTTCAACCATCACCGGCGTCTCTTTAGGCAGTGATGCTTTCTTCCCATTCTTCGACAACATAGAAAGAGCAAAACGCTCTGGCGTCTCCTATATCGCCGAACCTGGCGGTTCAGTGAGAGATGACCTCGTCATCGAATGCGCTGACAAATACGATATGGTCATGGCATTCACCGGAATGCGTTTATTCCACCATTAATCGAGGGCTCTCAAATGAAGGTATTGGTCGTTGGAAGCGGTGGCAGAGAACACGCCATCATCAAGAAAATCAAAGAAAACAAAAACGTCGAAACCATTTATGCCTATCCAGGTAATGGCGGTATGAAGGATGACGCGGTTTTAGTAGCCGGTTCAGCAACCGATATCGAAGGAGTCGTCTCTTTCTCAAAAGAAAACAAAGTCGACTATGTCGTCGTCACCCCAGATGACCCGCTTGTCCTAGGCATGGTCGACGCTCTTGAGGCCGAAGGCATTCCTTGCTTTGGCCCAAAAAAGAACGCCGCCATCATCGAAGGCAGCAAAGTCTTCTCAAAGAATTTGATGAAGAAATACGGCATCCCAACGGCGGCCTATGAAGTCTTCGATGACATCAATAAGGCCCTTAAGTATGTCGAGACCTGCCCAATCCCAACGGTCGTCAAAGCCGATGGCCTTGCTCTAGGCAAGGGTGTTGTCATTGCTATGACGAGAGATGAAGCAAAAGAAGCCGTCATCTCCGCCATGAGCGATCACCGCTTCGGTGCCTCAGGCGATCACATCGTCATCGAGGAATTCTTAGAGGGACCGGAGGTTTCGGTTCTTGCCTTCACCGATGGCAAAACCCTTAAGCCGATGGTTTCGAGCATGGATCACAAACGTGCTCTTGATAACGACGAAGGCCTCAATACAGGCGGCATGGGCACAATCGCCCCAAACCCTTATTACACAAAAGAAATCGCTAAGGTCTGCATGGAGAAGATCTTCCTTCCGACGATCGAAGCGATGAATAAAGAAGGGAGAACCTTCAAAGGCTGTCTCTATTTCGGTCTTATGCTCACCAAAGACGGGCCGAAGGTCATTGAATACAATTGCCGTTTCGGCGATCCAGAGACCCAAGTCGTCCTTCCGCTTCTTGAAAGCGACCTTCTCACCATCATGATGGCAACCACTAACGGAACGCTCGATAAGACGGAAGTCAAATGGAGCGACAAATCAGCGTGTTGCGTCATCATGGCCTCAAAAGGATATCCAGCCCATTATGAGAAGGGCTTCGAGATCACTTGCGAGGACAGCGTCAAAAACGACATCTATTTCGCAGGCGCAAAGCTTGATGGCGATAAGCTTCTCACTAACGGTGGCCGCGTCTTAGGCGTCACCTCAATCGGCGAGTGCCTTGAGAACGTCATCAAAGCATCATACGAAAAAGTCAGCAAAATCCATTTCGATAATAGCTTCTACCGTCACGATATCGGCGCTAGAGCGCTTAAAGCCAAGGAGGGAAAGTAATGGTCAATAGAGTTTACGTAGAGAAAAAGCCAGGTCTTCAGAATGAGGCCAATGCTTTATATAGCGAATTCAAGAATCTTCTTGGCATCAAAGGACTCAAATCGCTTAGGATCCTCAACCGTTACGACCTTGAGAACATTGACGCCAAAGTCTTAGAGAAAGCCATCAGCACC
>JAFXWH010000117.1:0-2582 GCA_017542885.1 Bacilli bacterium
ATGAAAGCATTCTGTAGTCGCTGTCACTATCTCCGAAAGCGATGATGTCTTTTGGGTCGATGCCATAATACTTGGCAATATATTCCGCGGCATTGCCTTTATCGTAATGGGCATAATAAGCTTCGCAGTGCTTTGAGGTTCCCCAGTGTCTGCAACCCATTGGAGGATAGCTCTCAACGAGTTCTTTGATCTTCTGGTCGTATTCTTTCTCAGCCTCAAAGATAAGCGCGTACACATCTTTCGTGAGATGCTCAAACGCATTGCCTGTCGTTATCTCTTCGCCCATCTTCGGGAAGTAGCCGATAAGGAATGGGTCGAGCTTCTTCATATAGATTTTCTCATCGTCCTCGAAAGCGAGATTGAGAAGAGGGAAATCGATCTTCGAGAGAATGGCTTTGACGTCTTTCAAAGGGAAAGCCTCCTTCAAAGAAGGGAACGACTTGTCATTAGGATCGATGACGTAAGTTCCGTTATAGGCGATGAAAGGAGTCTTGAGCCCTAACTCCTCGTAGTAGGGGAGAATGGCTCTAGGAGGACGGCCTGAAGCGAGTACAACTTTATGTCCTTTTTCAGAGATTCTCTTAAGAACATTTTGAGTGTATGGGGTCAACTCAAAAGAATCGTTAAGCAACGTTCCGTCTAAATCGATGAAAATAAGCTTCTTAGTCATCAAGGGAGAGAAGGCCAACGGCTTGCTGAACGCGTTTTAAGGTCTTCTTAGCGACCGCTTCGGCTTTCTTGGCGCCTTCATTAAGGATGTCGACATAAGCTTTCGAAGCGATGATCTCTTCGTAGCGGGCTTTGAATGGGAGGAGTTCTTCAAGAACCTTATCCGCAACGGCTTTCTTGAAATCGCCATAACCGGAGTCTTTGAACTTCTCAGCAGCCTCTTGAGGGGTGATGTCGCTTAAAGCGGCATAGATGGTAAGTAAGTTGGAAACGCCTGGCTGGTTCTCTGGGTCATAGTTGACCTTGCCAACCATATCGGTGACGGCGGACATGATTTTCTTGCGGATGGTCTTCTCGTCGTCTTTGAGGAAGATATCGCCTTTTGGATCGCTCTTGGACATCTTCTTGCTTGGGTCACTGAGCGACATGATACGGGCGCCGACTTTGGTGACCTGGGCGCGAGGCATGACAAGGATGTCGCCGTAGCGGTGGTTGAATCTCTTAACGAGATCGCGGCAGATTTCGACGTGTTGGGTCTGATCTTCGCCAACCGGGACGATATTGGCGTCATATAAAAGAATGTCGGCAGCCATCAAAACAGGATAGGCGAAGATGCCAAGTCCGATTTCGCTGTCATTCATCTTGGAGCATTTGTCTTTGAATTGGGTCATGCGTCTAAGCTCGCCCATGTAGAGATAGTTCTGAAGGATGGCGTTGAGCTCAGCATGAGCGGAAACGGTCGACTGAAGGAAGATTGTGCATTTCTTTGGGTCGAGACCGCTAGCGAGATAGAAGGCTGCCAAATCACGGCTGTTTTCTCTAAGCTCATTTGGATCGATAGGCATCGTGAGAGCGTGAAGGTCAGCGATGAAAATGAAGACTTCGCCAGATTCTTGGAAGTCTTTGAAGTGGCGTAAAGCGCCGATATAGTTCCCTAAAGTGAGTTTTCCAGTAGGTTTGATTCCAGATAAAATACGCGTCATAAAAAACCTCACGCTCATTCTAGAAGAGAAGAGGAAGGAAGTAAATATTAACAAAGTTAATGCAAGACTTTTACAAAACGAATAGAATACACTCGTATGATTAAGATTTATTATTCACCATCATGCTCATCCTGCCGCAAAGTCAAAAAGTGGTTCGATGATCAAAAGATCCCATATACCAGCAAAGACATCTTCAGCGGTGCCCTCAATGAGAATGAGATTCGTGAGATCATCACGAAGTGCATTGACGGAACCGATGAGATCATCTCCCCAAGGAGTAAGATTGTTCAGGAACAGAACATCAACTTCGATGAGATGAAGATCTCTGAGCTCGTCACCTTCATCAAAAACAATCCTTCCGTTCTCCGCCGTCCGATCATCGTCGACGACAGAAGAGTCCAGGTTGGATATAACGAAGAGGAAATCCGCACCTTCATCCCAAGGGCAAGAAGATACGCCGACCTCCTCTGCGGCGAGTGGTGTCCGAAGTTCCCAACATGTCCAGTTGGTACGGACCGTATGAACATCAATCCAAAAGACAAGCAGTGCTTAGTCGATGAGGAAAAGTACTTCAAATAATTAAAAAGCGCCAGCAATTTGGCGCTTTTTTTATTCTCCGATAGCCTCGAGAGCTCTTCTGATCTTGCTCTTTTTGTTGAACTTAAGAGGGATGTTATTCTCTTCGAATAGTTTCCTAAGATACATCTCCGCGGTGGCCATATCCTTATGTTCTAACTCAACCTCATAGTCGGTTATGCCAGAGTAGGTGTTGAGGTCTATGGCAAGCTCTCCGCCTTCGTATTCGGCATCGATTCTCTTGGTTGTGAGAACGGTTTTGATATAGAGGGCTGAGGTATCGATTCCCTCGTCTTCAATGTATTTCTTGATCTCGTTATTTGGGAATGAAGTCTGACCATTTATGCCTTCGAA
>JAFXWH010000118.1:0-3421 GCA_017542885.1 Bacilli bacterium
CACCCTTTTCATCGTCTTTGAGATGCTCCACATGATGGAGATGTCCATCATCGAAAAAGCGGTGGCCATCGGATTTTTCGTCGTTTTGAGACTCGTCATCGGCGGTGGAAACGCGATTGGAACGTGGCTCCTTCCGTTTGTTGCTGCGTATCTTTATTTCTACTCCCGCGCCCTCAAGGAGAGCAAAGATTCGTATTTCATTGTCGGCTCAATCTTCCTTGGGATTGAGATCGCTCTGGCTCTTAACTCCAGACTCCTTGACGCGGTTTACTCATATGGCGGCCTTATCTGGTTCCTGATGTACGCGATCAAGAACCACAAGATGAAGGTCTTCTGGTTGAACGCCATCATCGCTTTTGGGTCGTTTACAATAGTCACCGGCGTCTTCGTTGCCATTGCCGCAAGCGGAGGCTATTTCGCCGAGATGGCGGAAGCGGCTCTTCTCGAGAACTTCATCTACATCGGAAGGACGGAGAACTTCCCTCTCGATCAGGTCTTCTTCCGTATCGGCTCAGGGTTCCTTGTCCTCATCGCCATCCTCTTTGAAAGGCTTGAGAAAAGATGGGGTGCGAACATCGTCATCAAGAATCTTCTTTTGACCCTCATGCTTTCGATTTTCGTGCCATGTATCTTCCTTGGAAGATATCTTTCCTATCTTACCGGTGGTCTTCCAATCTTCGCCGTTTGGTTTGGATACTTCTTCCATTCGATTCCAAAAGGCAAGGTTGCGGTGGTCTCAAAGCTTATTCCTCTCTCTATTTTCAGCGTCGGGACGATACTCCTTTCGAGTCTCACCCCAACCCTTTATTACACGACCGGCGTCGCTGATTTCAGTTACGCCAAAAACAAGCAGGATGAGACCGTTCTCCTTGCCACGATCCCAGAAGAGGACAGGAACGGCAAAGACGTCTTTGCAATCGATTGCTCGTGCGCCGTGTATCTCGCACTCGATGTGACTGCAGAGCAAAGGTTCTACGCCAATCAGTCCTGGTGGGCCATCGATAACGAGAACGTCCTCAAAGAGACCATCACCTTCATAAAGGAGAACTCCCCGAAGTGGCTCATCGTCGCAAAAGATGAGGAATCTTTGACCAATTATGGGGACGCTCTTCTCTCTTATGAGCTAGTAAGTGAGGAAGCCTCTAGGTTTTATATTTATCGCCTTAAGGCGAACTGATTTCCAAAATTTTGCCATAAAACTACTAATTCCCTATCGTTATCCATTGAGAAAATCCTTTAGGTATTCTAAACTAGAATACAAATATGGAACGCACCATCAAAAACACAGCAGTCTTGGAGATTTGCTCTTCAAGCGTCAAATTCGCCGTTGGCTATAGTGAAGGCAGAGTCCCTCACGTTCTTTACTACAAGAAATTCCCGCTTACCGGCTTCGTCAAAGATGGCCAGATTCCAAACCCAATCGCTCTCGGTGAGGCCATTGCCCCAAACCTCAACATCGAGGATGAGGACCTCAAACTCAAAGCGGACCCAACCCAGATTGATTTCGTCGTCCCTCCGATCGGCTTCCAGGTCTTCCAAAACGACAAGACCACGAACGTCGTCCGTGACACGATCGAACAACTCGATATCAGCAACGTCACCCTCATGCTTAAGCGTGACGAAGTCCCTAATGGCTCCTATCTCGTCGACATCGTCCCAGATGCCTTCGTGACCGACAAAGGAAAGCAATATGGCAACCCACCTATTGGTGAAAGAGCCGAGTATCTCACGTTGTTCGCCAAAATCTTCACTCTCCCTGAGCAGATCTACTCTTCGTATGTTCAAGCCGCCCAAAGCGCAGGCTTACGCGTTCTCCGCTCAAGCGTGGCCACCCAGTGCGCGGCCATGATGGTGGCATCCGAAGGCGGTTACCCAAGCACTTATTTCTATCTTGATCTCGGTGCCCATCTCACGACCGTCTCACTTATCGGCAACAATTCCCCATACGCGAGCTTATTCTTCCCTCTTGGTGGAGATGACCTCACGAACAAAATCGCCAAAGCCTTCGAGATCCCTCTTGAGGATGCGGAGATGCTTAAGAAGAAATTCGGATACGACGAAAGGACCTTCGCCTATCCAACCCCAATCTACAAGAAAGACATCGATGGAGTGAAGAAGACCATCAGCCAGAACCAATTAAATACGGTCATCACTGAATTCTTCACCTCATATAACGCCTACATCAAAAACGCCATAACCACCTTGATCGACAATCAGGCCAAGGCTCAGAATATGGTGGACAAGACCCCATTCGCGAGCCTTCCTCTCGTCGTTTCCGGAGGAACCTCCTTGCTTAAGGGGTTAGAGAAGCTTCTTGACGACTTAGACGGAAGAAAGCTTCACAAATTCTCGCCAAAGACATTAGGTGCTCGTGATCCAGGTGCCACGAACATCCTCGGCCTCATCGTTGCCTCAGGCGAATATAGAGGCACCTTAGAAGACAATTACCATGGAATCTCAAGCTTAACGAGAGGTTCCAAGAAGGAGGACTAGTTATGCCATTCGAAGACGATATCCGTGATTTGGATAATTTCGAACCCGTAGCCAAGATCGTCGTCATCGGCGTCGGCGGAGCGGGCAACAACGCGGTCAACCGCATGATCGACGAGAACATCCAGAACGTCGAATTTTATGTCGTCAACACCGACAAGCAGGCTTTAGCCTCCTCCAAAGCCGCTCACCGTATCGTCATCGGTGAGGAAATCACCAAAGGCTTAGGCGCCGGCGGAGACCCAGCGATGGGCAAAGCCGCTGCTGAGGCTTCCAAAGAAACCATTCAGAAAATCGTCGAAGGCGCCGACATGGTCTTCGTGGCCGCCGGCATGGGCAAAGGCACAGGCACAGGCGCTGCGCCAGTCATCGCCCGCATCGCGAAAGACGCCGGCTGCCTTACCGTCGCCATCGTCACCCGTCCGTTCACCTTCGAAGGACCGAAACGTATTGAGAACAGCGTCCAGGGCCTCAACGCTTTGAAAGACGCCGTCGATTCCATCATCATCGTCTCTAACGACAAGCTCCTTATGTCGGCCGGAAACGCCCCAATCAACATGGCTTTCAGCGAGTCCGACGCGATTCTTTGCCAATCCGTCAGAACCGTCGCCGACCTCATCCTTGTCCCAGCTCAGATGAACCTCGACTTCGCCGATGTCAAATCAACCCTTAAATCAAGCGGCGTCGCCCTTATCGGATACGGTATCGGCAAAGGACCTAAGAAAGCCGAAGAAGCCGCCGATAATGCGATCAACTCTCCTCTTCTTGAGACTTCGATCTCAGGTGCTAGACGCGCTATCTGCGCGGTCACCTGCGGCTCTAACGTCACCCTTTACGAAGCCCAGGAATGCGTCAATCGGATCAACGCTCAGGCTGGTGGAGCCATCGACATCAAGTTCGGTGTCTCGATCAACCCGAATATCGATGACAC
>JAFXWH010000119.1:0-12228 GCA_017542885.1 Bacilli bacterium
TTGGTGGAGCCGGCGAGAGTCGAACTCGCGTCCGAAGGATCTCCAACGAGGACGCCTACAGTTTAGGCTTCGTCGGAATTTAACTAACCGCTATGACGAAGTCAAAGAGCGGAGAGCTAGACCAATTGAATTTCACCATTTCCCTCTAGTCAAAGGTACGTGGCTATTGCCTTTGTATGATGCCCGAAACGCTTGAGAGGCACGAATCAAGCGAAGGACACGCTGCTCCTGGATCTATGCCAGGAAACCCTCAGGTTACTGATTAAGCGCAAGCGTACGAAGCGCGCATAGCGCGGTTCGCATGGATATAACTGTTGTCAGTTATTGGTTTTTGATCTTAAGGTTTATCAGACCACTGCAATCCAGGCCAGATCAATCCCCCGTCAAAACCGGAACGACCCCAACTATTAGAACAATCCCAAGTTTGTGCTTGGGTGATTTAGTATAACCAATTTTGGTCTACACGCAACTTTTTCCTTTTTCCAAACCTAAAAGGTTTAATTGTATAAACTCTTAGTTTGTTGTAGAGTTTCATTGCGAAAAATTAGAGAACTACTATGGCAAAAAGAAAAATAAAAGCAACAACAGTCAAACCGACTCAGCAAAAAGAAAAGAAATCATCGAGCCTTTGGGCTAATATCAAATTCTTCTTCAGCACCCTCATCTCAAATGAGAGATGCGTCGAAGGCGGAACCAAAAAGCCTTGGTATGCGGCCGTTATCATCGCTATCGTGGCCTGCTTGATCGCCGTTATCCCAACCATGGTTGGCTATTTCAGCAGAAGCGGCGCTTCCTTCTTCAACTCTCCAAACTACAACCTCGATACCTCTCTCACCGAGTTCGAGAAAGCTCTTAACGATGAGAACGTTTCCATGTCGATCGCCGATGGCAAAATGACCGTCAACGAGGCCGATTGGAAAAAGGTCTGCAAAGACAAGGACGGAAACGAAGCTGACCACTACAGCCACTTCTACACCGTCAAAGAGACCAAGCTTGTCGCCGCAAGCGGTTCTTCCGAAGCTACCGTCCCAACCGCCGAAGAAGTCACCTACTGCGACCTTGTTGTCTACTTCGTTAACAACACCAAACTTGCCGATTCTTCCTTGTTCGACTACTGCAAGAACGTCATCCTTGTAAAGAACGATCCAAACGCTGGAATCAACACAACCGAAACCACCTGGACCACCAACCTCTTCGTCTTTGGCGAAGAAGGTTTCATCACCTTCAAGAAGCCTTCGGGAACCGCTTCTTATGCAGGCGCTATGCAAGGCAAATACGACTTCGATCAGAAGTTCGATCTCAAAGACCTCTACAAACAGGACATGTATGGCAACGAGTACAAGAATGCCTATGGCACTCTTGAGCACCGCAACGACGTCCTCGAATCCTATAAAGGATTCTTCGCTGTCTCCTATGAGAGCACCAAAGTTGGCATTGCCTGGCAGTACACCGGCATCGCCTTTGCCATCAACATCGGCATCACCTTCCTCTATGGCTTGCTCATCTTCCTCATGACCAGAGGCAAGAAGACCAATCCATTCCACATCCTCACCTTCTGGCAGACTCAGAAGATCGCCTACTGGGAATCCCTTGCCCCTGGCATCCTTTCCCTCCTTGGCTTCATCCCTTTCTTCTCCCAGTTCGCTATGTTCTTCTACCTCTTCTTAATGGGTATGAGAACCATGTGGATGAGCACCAGACAGCTCCGTCCCCAGTACGATCAGCAATAAGAGAACAAACAAAAAACGCCCCGCAAATCTGGGGCGTTTTCTTTTTGCTTATTAGTCGCCGTAGTCGCTTCCGCGGCTCTTATCCTCGACGTAGATCTTTAATGGATCAGTGATGTCATGGATCTCACGATAGATATATCCATCTCTCACGATGAATGGCGAATCGAAGTCTCCGGTGAAGATGACTTTTTCGTATTGGTTAACGATGTCGTCGATGGCCTTCATGATTTCTTCGAAGCGTTCCGCTCTCTTCTCTTTGAAGCCGGTTAATCCAACATAGAACCAGGGCTCAACGAAGAAGAGGTGTCCTTCTTTAGTCGTGTAGGCGTTACAGAATGGATTCTCTTTATCGACGTATGACGTGTATTTATCAAACTCAGGGTAAATCATAACGGAAGTATTTTATCTCAAATATCCTATTTGTGATAAGGTTCGTTGCGGAGAATCTTGAATGAGCGGTAGATCTGCTCAAGCAGAATGACTCTTGTCATCTGATGGGTGAAGGTTAATTTGGAGAGGGTTAATGTAGCGTTTCCTCTCTTTCTCATTTCAGCAGATAAACCTAAAGAACCTCCGATGACAAAGGTGATTGATGAACCGCCGTCCCTCATCCACTTCTCAAGATGAGAAGATAGCTCAACCGAATCAGGTTGTTCTTTTCCTAAATCAAGAAGGACGACATAGTCGTTAGGTTTGATTTTCGAAAGAAGCTTCGCGTTCTCTTTGTTCTTAACCTCTTCCATCTCCGCAGGCGAATCATCTTTTGAAGAAGGGAGGTCGTCCACTTCCTCGATGTCCACTTTCGCATATGGAGTGAGACGTTTAAGGTATTCGTTTTGAGCTTCTTTCCAGTAAGTCTCTTTTAGATGACCGACGACAAGCAATCTGATCTTCATAAATCGCCTCCTCTTACTGCCTCGTTCTGTTTGAGGCAGATGATATTGATATCATAAGGCACTTCTTTCTTCTTGAAGGTCTTTCTATACGCTTCGAGAGCAAGCTCAGGGAGATTGCACTCCTCTGATAAGTGAGCGAGATAAATCTCTTTAGTCTTTGGACCAACAAGTTCAGAGAGGTAAATAGCGCTGTCAACATTGGAGAGATGGCCTTCATCTCCTTTGATCCTTCTCTTAAGTACAGCAGGCCTATTGCTCTTCATCAGCATCTTAAGATCGTGATTGGATTCCATGATGTAATAGTCCGCGTCTTTAAGATAATCGAGAGATTCTTCTGGGATGTATCCGGAGTCAGTCAAATATACGAGCTTGGTCTTCCCTGAAATGATGACATACCCAACAGGGTTAGCCGCATCGTGGCTTGTCATGAACGGGATAACGCTTAAAGTGCCGATCTCAAAGGAATCGAAAGGCACAACTTCATGATCAAAATAATCAATCGTTCCTTTTGACGCATAGATAGGGACTTTCCCTTTGTACATCGAAAGGTTTTTGATATGGTCGGTATGTTCGTGGGTAATCAAAATCCCCTGCAAATCCGATTTGTTTTTCTTAATCGACTCTAATGCAGCGGTTATTCTTCTCATCGGAAGGCCCATATCGATTTGGATAAGAGTCTCCTCGTCAAAAAGCAAAGTGGCGTTACCTTTAGAACCACTTCCAACGACGACAAAGGAAATCATATTTAGTCTTCTGAGATATCGATGCCGTTAGATGAGGAGGAACCACCACCGCGGTAGCTGCTTCCGCTTTCAGCATCATAGCCTTCCATGGCGTTATCAAAACGCTGGTGCTTAGCGGTGAACATAAGGGTGAATTTGCCTTGCTGTCCGTTACGGTTCTTAGCAACGACAAGCGTGGCGCCTTCTGGTTTACCAGAATTTTCTTCTTTTTGCTGATTCTCGGCTTCTTGGGCTTCACCGCTCTTGAGTGGGTTGTTTTCTTTGGTCTTGTAGCCTTGGTTCTTGTACCATTCCGGACGATAGATCATCAAAACGATGTCGGCGTCCTGCTCGATGTTTCCGGATTCTTTTAAGTTAGCAAGGCTTGGGATGTGGCTTTCGTTCTTGTCGGCTTCACGGCTGACCTGAGCAAGGGCCATGACAGGAACCTTAAGGTTACGGGCAAGCTGTTTCAAGGTCTTTGTGATGGCACCGATCTCAAGGGTACGGCTATCGTATTTGCCCTGAACATCAACGATGTTGATATAGTCGACGAAGATCATCGCAAGATCTGGGTTGTTCGCTTTGAGTTTGTGGGATTTGGCAACGATATCACCTAACGACTGGTTTGGTGTGTCGTCGAAATAAAGCTTGGTTCTTCCAATCGATTCGAGAGCAGCATTGACCTTGTCCATATCACGCTTATTGAGATGGCCTGTGGAAAGGTCGCTGATATTGACGAGAGCTTCGCTGGCAATAAGACGTTTCATGATAAGGTCGTTGGCCATTTCGCAAGAGAAGATGGCAACGGTCTTGCCGGTATTCTGGGTCGCTTTTAAAGCGAAGTTAAGCATCAAAGCGGTCTTACCCATGGAAGGACGGGCGGCAAGGATGATGAGGTTGCCTGGCTGCCAACCATGCGTATAGGCGTTGAGTTTGATGAAGCCGGTGTCGATGCCGGTGATGCCGTTGTTGCTGAGCTTGGATTCTTTGCGGATGTTTTCTCTAGTTACTTCTGCAACAGTCTCAGCAGAAAGGAAGTTCGCGATCTGCCTCTTGGAGGCGATATCAGAAAGAGCCTGGGTGTTAACGGCCATGAACTCGCTGATGTCCTCGATTCCACCGTCGGTGTAATCCTTGAGGATTTTCTCAAGCTTGGCGAGGTAGGCTCTTAAGACGGCTTGGTTACGGATGATATTGACGTAATGGTCAACATTGTTGATCTGAATTGGAGCCTGGAGGAGTTCCATGATATAGGAAGTTCCGCCAGCATCGTCGAACATGCCCATGTTGATGAGCTGATCGACAACGGTTTCTGAGTCGATTGGCTTGTTGTGGGCATCGAGCTCCTTCATCGCTTTGAAGATGAGGACGTTGCGTGGATCTTCGCCAGAGAAGTCTTCCTCCCTAAGAGAGGTGATGTTGCTGGTAGCAAGGCTCGAGTCTAAAAGGAGAGCGCCTAAGACTGAACGCTCAGCTTCGATGTTGGAAGGAAGTTTTGTCTTCTTGGCCATGCTTATTTGTCCTCGCTGATGTGGACGCTGACGGTACCGATGACCTGGCCAGCTTGTCCTTTGTATAATTCGATTCTGAGTTTGGTGTATCCGAAGGCATTCGCAGGGGTTTTGTCGATGAATTTGCGTTTATCGATGGTGATATCCCACTGCTTCTTCATCCCTTCTTCGATCTCTTTTGGGGAGATGGTTCCGAACATCCTTCCGTCGGATCCGCCTTTGGCTTTGAATTCGACGTTGATGCTCTCAAGTCTCTTGGCGAGGACTTCTGCCTCTTCCTTGAGTTTCTTTTGTCTGGCCGCCTCTTCGGCGTTGTCTTTCTGAAGCTGGGCTTGGCTGCCTTTGGTTGAAACGACAGCGAGTCCCCTTGGGATCAAGAAGTTCGAGGCGTAGCCGTCGTTGACGTCTTTCGTCTCGCCTTTCTTTCCGACTCCTTTGACATCTTTAAGCAATATGACTTTCATGATTAATCTTCTCCTTTTAGTGCGTTTCTGGCGCTGTCGAGATACTGCGACAAGGTTGATAAGAGCCTTGTGGCCGCTTTCTCGATCTGAACATCGCCTAAGTTAGTGGCTGCGCTCGTGAAGTGTCCGCCACCGCCGAGTTTCTCAAGAATGAACTGAACGTTCACTGAGCCATCGCTTCTTCCTGAGATACGGACTTCGTTGTCGGCGGTTCTTCCGATAACGAATGCGGCGTTGACGCCTTTGAGCTGAAGCAATGTATTACAGACCTTCGCAATGGTCGTCCTCTCGATGATATCCCTATCATCGGAAACGCAATAGACGACGCCATAGAATGGGGTCTGAATGGTCGAGATGATTTTGTTGATGAGAGAGTATTCCTCATACTCGTCCTTAAGGTAATCGTCAGCGATGCTGTTATCGGCGCCATAACTCTTAAGAGTTTGAGCAGCTTCGAAGGTTCTCATACCGACAGCCTTGTTCTTGAAATACGAAGTATCCATGAAGATGCCAGAGAGCATGATGGTCGCGAACGCAGGCTTGATCTCAATACGCGGGTTCGCGTTGGAGTACTTGATCATTTCGGTGATGAGCTCAGTAGCACTGGCGGCAGTTGGATCGATGTATGAGAGAACAGGTTTCTCTGGGTAGGATTCACCACGACGGTGGTGGTCGATGATCATCGTCTTGCTCGAAAGCTCAAGAAGTCTTGGAGCCATGGTGATCTCAGGAACGGAAACATCTACGACGATAACCAATGTGGTTTCTTTGATTGTCGAAGCGGCTTGTTCTGGGGAGATGGTCATCTTTTCATGGACGTCTCTAGAGAAGGCGGACTGGAAGGCCAAACGGGTCTTCTTCTCAGCACGCTTCGCACTATAGACGATTCTGCTTGGAACGCCAACCCAATCACAGATTGCCATCATACCGAGGGCAGCGCCTAAGGCATCCATATCCATATCGGTGTGGCCCATGATGAAGACGTTCGAAGCGCCACGGATAATGGTCGCAACAGAGTCGGCCATAGAACGAACTTTAACTTTGGAGGTGTTTTCAACACCTGTTGTCTTACCGCCGAAGAAGGCAAGCTCGTGTCCGTAATGGGAAACGACGACCTGGTCGCCACCACGGGAGAGGGCGACATCGATAGCGTCGTTAGCCATATCGTTAAGCTTTGCGATATCCGGGAAGTCGTGAGCAATACCGATAGAAAGGGTAAGAGGAACATCCTCTTTCTCCTCTGCGGCACGGACTTTCTCGACAAGCGAGAACCTGTCTTTTTCCATGCGGGCAAGAGAGTTATAGTTGCAAACCATAAAGTAAGAGTCGGTTTTGATACGACGGATAAGGACACCATATTCATGGCAGTAGTCGTTAATGAGGGAGCGGACCTTCAAGATCTGCTCAGACATCTCATCGATATCCGATGAAACTTCGTTATAGTTGTCGATCATGATGATACCGAGGACGGTAGCCTGCTCACGGGAGTAGGTGGCCATTTCTTCGTACTCAGTTTTGTCGTTGAAGACAAACATCTTTGGCTGAGAGAGGTATCTTACTTCGTAAAGGCGTTGTTTGATCGTGACTTTGATGGTTTTTCCTGGGATGCCGTTAACAAGTTCTTTGAGGGCTGGAGCGAACTGATAAATATCAGCATCGACGATGTCGATCTGCATGTCCTTGAACATATTGTTGGCCCAGATGACGATGCCATCGCCATCAACGACGACTAAGCCAATGTGAGCAAAGTTATAAGCGTTCTGAACGTCACCGCCGATGAGGGAAGCAGCTTCCTGGTCGTTGTTTTGTCTCTTGCGGCCGATCTTGAGAAGAGAGAACCAGAATACGAGGGAGTCTACAAGAAGGAATCCACAACAAACAAAGAGGAGATAAAGTTCGATGTTATTGACGGTTTTGATTCCAAAAGAATCAGTGAACCAAAACACAATAAAAGTGACGACGATGATCGCCTGGATACCGAGGATTACAAATAGAGCTAAGCGAATTTTCGAAATCAGTTTATTCATGGTTAGTGATTATTATATCGTTATCCCGTTATGGGATAAACCTTTACGTGCGTGAAAAAAGGGCAACCCGCTAAAAGAGTGCCCTTTTGCTGAGGATTTTTGCTTTAACTCATTTAACCTTCTTGAAGAGGAGGGTTATCGAGTTGATGACTAGGAGCAAGGTCAAACCGGTGTCCGCTAGAACGGCTGCCCAGAGAGGGAAAGCCTCTCCGAGGACAATAGATAACGTGGCGATCGCGACCTTAACGACAAGGGAGGCAACGATATTGAAGATGGCTTTTGCCTTAGCGGATTTTGCGATTCTAACAGCTTTGACGATTTTGCGAAGATCATCATTCATGATGACAACGTCCGCACTGTCGACGGCCATATCGCTTCCTGCTCCACCCATAGCTATGCCAACATCAGCTAAAGCAAGAGACGGGGCGTCGTTGATGCCGTCGCCAATATAGGCGACCCCGCCTTTACGGGCGTTGATCTCTTCCTGAAGGATGCGTTTCTTGTCTTCTGGGAGAAGTTCGCTATAGACCTTCTTAACGCCGACTTGTTTTCCAATCTCTTCAGAGACGTCTTTTCTATCTCCGGTAAGAATGATTGTTTCGATGTTCATGAGGGAAAGCTGATCGACCATCTCTTTGCCGCTTTCTTTGGCTTTGTCTTTGAGGGTGGCGTGACCAACATACTTGCCATCAACCGCCATATAGGTGGTTGAACCTTTTTTGGAGCATCTTTCAAAAGTGATTTCGTTGTCTTCCATAAGATGGGAGCTGCCAGCCAAGATGCTATGGCCTTTGTACACCAAGGAGATTCCTTTTCCGGCAATCTCGTTGTATTCGGAGATGTCCTTTTGATACTTGCTTCCATCGTCATCTCCCATAAGGGCTTTTGCGAGAGGGTGATTGGACCTTGATTCGGCTGCAAAGAGATATTCTCTGAATAACTCTTCGTCGATCTCATTTTGCTTGAAGTGATCGATGGAGAATACGCCGAGGGTGATAGTTCCTGTCTTGTCACTAGCAACCGCATCCAAAGAATTCAGCCAATCAAGATATGAGGCTCCTTTGACGAGGATGCCGTTCTTTGAGGCAAGGCCAATGGCAGCGAAGTATGCAAGTGGCACGGATACGACAACTGCGCATGGGCAAGAGATGACCAATAAGCAAATTGCGCTATAGAGCCAGTGTGCCCAAACGGCAGGGTCGCTGATGCCAAGGAATAATGGCGGGATGACCGCAACAAGAAGGGCGATCAAGCAAACGATTGGAGTGTAGATTTTTGCAAAAGTCGTGACAAATCGCTGTGCTTTTGACTTAGAAGACTCTCCTTCTTTGACAAGCCTGATGATCTTGCTAACGGTTGAATCTTCGTATTCTTTGGTGACTTCCACAACCAATGAGCCCGAGACCAATGTGGTTCCGGAATTGACGCTATCGCCAACGTTCATCTCAACAGGGAGACTCTCACCGGTGAGGGAAGCCATGTTAACTCCGCCGTTTCCAGAAACAACGATTCCGTCCGCTGGGATGATGTCTCCGACCGAAACAAGGATCTGGTCGCCAATCTTAAGGGTTTCAGGATCGACTTCCTCTTTCTTGCCTTCGTGGAGCAAGCAAGCCTTTTTGGCTCTTAAGCCAACAGCGTCTTCAATAGCCTTCTTGCTTCTGTCTACTGAGATGTCTTCAAATAGCTCGCCGACCTGATACAAGAAGACGACCATGACGGCTTCGAAGAATTCGTTTTGCTGTTCCCCAAAGAAACGGAGGCAGAAAGCGCCAATCGTCGCAATCGTCATCAATGTGTTTTCATCAAAAAGATCTTTGATGTGTCTGAAATGTTTTATGGTCTTCCAAAGGATGTCATAGCCTACGGCTAAATAGGCAACCGCCATAATGGCAAAGTTGACCCAAAGAGCGGCGACATCAGATAAGCCCATGCCCCTGAGGTTTTGCTCGTTCCAAAGGAATAAGCCCAGGAAGGCGAGAATAAGGCCAACCGCTAAACGGCAGATTAAAAAGGCGAGGCGACCTTTGGTCAGCTCTTCTTCTTCATCGTCATCATGTTGGCAGCAAGGGCAGCCGCCTCTGTGTACATGTTCATGCTCATCATCGTGGTGATGGTGTTCGTGATCATGGTCGTGATGATCATGGTCACAGCATTCGTGTTTATCTTTTTCTTCAATCATGTGAATTACTCTTCCGCGTGCTGTTGCACGACTTTAAGGAGTGAATTTACATGTTCGTCCGCTAACTTGTAGAAAACCTTGGTGCCTTCTTTGTGGGTGGCAACCAAATTGGCTTTCTTAAGAACCTTAAGCTGATGGGATACCAAAGACTGGCTGGCGCCCACTTCTTCTACGATCGTGGAGACGGATTTGTCTTCGTCCATGATCGCATAGAGGATCTTTAACCTCGTGTAGTCGCTGGCCACATTGAGGAGTTCTTCCATCTTGGTCAGAATTTTCTCGTTTGGTATTTCGCTCATAGGTTTGCGGGAATATTGTATCACTCCCTACGGGCATTATTATATGAATGTTTGTTCATATTTCAACAATAATATGAATGATTTTTCATATTTATAAAGAAAAAGGTCTCCTATCTATAGATAGTGGCCAAATTATCGAAGAGCTTTGAATCTTTCTTTGTCTTCTTTAGATATTCTGAATGATTCGTTCATCTTCGAAATGGTCTTTTTCTTGATGGCCTCATCGTTCATGTTCTTAAGAAGGCCGTAGACGAAATCGCTATGCTTGATGGCAACGGTAGCGAGGAGCCAGGCTTCCGCCATCATGATCATGTATTCTTCGTTATAGCGAAGGAAAGGGGCTATCTTCTCGATGTCAGGACTGTCGCAGTGTTTTAACATTCCGACATAAGCAAACCTGACTTCGTATGTGTTTTTGCACTTCGCAAAGTGTTCAAAATATGGAAAATACTCCGCAAAAGTGGCCTTTTTTAGGTATTGGTTCAAAACATCAGTGACAGCCCAACCCTTAACGAAATAGAGGTTCTTCTTGAGAAACTCCATTTGATCTTTATAAGATTTCGCTCTCTTTAAAGCGATCGCTAAATACGTGATGTCTATCTCTTGGTACTCCCCTAGTTCAAAATCGGAAAGCCTAAGATCATCGTCTTTGTAATGTTCCTGGATGATTCTTTTCAAGGTTGGAGTCATCAAACCAATGATCTTGTAGGAGGTATTGAAAACCTTTTTGGCGAACTCCATATTCTTGTTGTCCGCGCTTTCGAATAGAAGTTTCTTCAACGATGAATAGTCCATGTAGAAACTATAGATACTTTTATCTTGGATATCGATCTTTTAACAAAAAAGGTGCCATTTAGGCACCTTTAGGTTTTTTGGTCAAATTAGATGGTTTGTTCTTCTTTGGCTTTCTTGTTTTCGATGTAGTGCATGATAGATGCAACACAGAAAAGACCGGAAACAAGGAATGAGATCACATCAGAAATGATGGTAGCAGGTTGGGTGCTAGCGGTGATGCCCATTAAGTTGCCGATTCCGCCAAGGACGCCAAGAACGCCAACGACGATGCAGAAGATTCCCCATTTTCCTTTGAGGGAGAATAAGAAACCTCCAAGAATCTCTAAGCCAGCGATGATGATAACGAAGACCAAAGAGACAATGACGGCTGTTTTGGCAATGCTCATCGCCATCTCTAACACTTCTTCAGAAACCGTAACTCCTTGTGCAGCGGCTTCTTGTCTGGCAACCTCTTTTGCAGCTTCCATGGTTTGTGGCAAGACGACCATAACGGTGACGATGGAAACCACAATGGAAACCAACATCAACACAGTCGCAACCAAAAGGAGGGTTGACCAAATGGATTTTTTGTTTTGCATATGTTCCCCTTTCGTTTATGCGGTTTTATTTTATAAAAACTGCTTATGCGTTTCAATCTTTTGAGGCCTACTTCGCGTAGAAAATCGCGTTCTTATGGAAAGCTCCGTAAGCGAAGCCGAAGTTCAAAAACAAAGGTAGGTTTTCATAGGCATCGAATGTAGTTCTGCTGAGGAATTCTTCAATTCCGATGTCCTCGATATAGCCATAAGGATTGAAAACGGTGATATTGTCTTGAGAGAGATCAAGACAGCTTACGACAGAGAAATGAAGCGTCCATTCGTTTTCGTATTTGGCCGCCCATTCAATCGCGACAGGATTGCCGTTCATCAAAGAGTCATGAATGCTCTTTAGAAGCTCATCGTTTTTAAGGTATGTGTGTTCTTCAAACGTCATTGAAGGGATGCATTTGTTGATCTCCTCTAGGAATCCGCCGGTAGAGGAAGTTGATATAGCGCCGTTCCTGGCATCAAGCTCATCCTCTGTGACGCGTTTTCCATAGAAAGATGAAATCATTTCAATGGACGCGTACCCGCACGACACGTGTTGCGTAACGAGCTCGAGACCTTCCACTTCCACTCTAGTGGAATAGTTTGTGTCGTTTTTCAAATATGCGTGATCCGTTTTTAATCCTGAGGACTTAACGCCAAGGATTGTGAACGGGATAGCGACAGCAAGCGCCAAAGCAGCCACAAAAGCGGAAACGGAAACAATAATTATTGTTTTGGTTTTCTTTTTCATGGGTAAAGTATAACAAAAGCCGCCCAATTTGGACGGCTTGATTTGTTTGTTAGAGATTATCTCTGGCCAACTTCAGGAAGCAAACCCATGAAACGGGCGTTCTTGATAGCTTTGGCGAGTTCACGCTGATACTTGGCGCTAGTTCCGGTTGAGCTACGGGCAAGGATCTTTCCATCAGGAGCAATGAATCTGCTGAGGAGCTCGGTGTCCTTATAGTCGATGAACTTAACGTGGTTCTTGGTGAAGTAGCAGACCTTTCTCTTAGGTCTCATTTTCTTGAAA
>JAFXWH010000120.1:0-2576 GCA_017542885.1 Bacilli bacterium
AGCTTCGTATCCGTTGATGCAGATATCGTAAGCGTAGGCCAAAACTTTCTCTGGATCGGTGTCGAGATATTTGAGATCCTCGTCGCGTGGACGGGTGAATGGGTGATGCTCGGCCGTGTACTGATCTTCGGTTCCTTCGATCTTATCGAACATTGGGAAGTTGATGACCCAAAGAAGATCGTAGGTGCCAGGTTTGATAAGACCCATCTCTTTAGCAAAGCGAGTTCTTAAAGCGCCAAGACCAAAGTCGACGTCACGGCGATATGGTGAACCAGCGAACAAGACAAGATCGTCTTCCTTAAGGGATAATGTCTCAATCAATTCTTTCTGGGCGGCTTCGTCCATGAACTTGGTAAATGAACCACTTAAGGCACCACCATTGTATTTAAGGAACATAACGCCCTTAAGACCGAACTTCCTGGCTTCGACCTGAAGCTCATCAAGAACCTTGCGGCTCGTTTCGGTGGCGTGGTTAGGAATGACGATGGCACGGATGTATTTGGCATCTTCGAATCCAGCAAAGCTGGTTTTCTTCATAATGGCGTAGACATCCTTGAGGGTTAATTCATAACGGGTATCTGGCTTATCGCTGCCATAGGTGTCCATGGCATCCCAATAATCGATACGGCGGAGAGGAAGCTTAACATCATAGTTAACTATTTCTTTGAAATAGCGTTGAAGCATTCCTTCGCAAAGGGTGAGAATGTCATCCTGTTCCATAAAGGAGCACTCGACGTCGATCTGAGTGAACTCAGGCTGACGGTCGGCACGTAAATCTTCATCACGGAAGCATTTGGCGATTTGGTAATAACGCTCGATGCCACCGATCATAAGCAACTGTTTGAAAAGCTGAGGAGACTGTGGAAGAGCGTAGAAAGAACCATGGTGAAGGCGGGATGGGACGATGTAGTCACGTGCGCCCTCAGGGGTTGCGAGGTTGAGAATCGGGGTTTCCACTTCTAAGAAGCGGTTCTTATCGAGATACTCATGGGTAAGCTGGACGATCTTGGCTCTGACGCGGAGACGGCGCTGCATCTCTGGACGGCGAAGATCGAGATAACGATACTGAAGGCGGGTTTCCTCCAAAGCATCGGTTTTATCGGCAATAATGAAAGGTGGGTTCTCGGCCTTGTTGACCACTTTAAGTTCCTTGACGATGACTTCGATATCACCGGTAGGAAGCTTTGGGTTTGGAACTTCTTTCTTGGAGACGGTACCGGTGACGGAAATGACATACTCATTTCTGACATCAGGGACTTCGACCCCTTCTTTTATCATGAGCTGGACGATGCCAGTGTTGTCGCGTAAGTCAATAAACTCGATGGCGCCGAGTCTTCTTCTAGTTGAGACCCAACCAACAAGCTTTACTTCGCGGCCAACGTCAGACAAACGTAGCTCGCCATTGTAATCTGTTCTTTCCATTTTTTCTCCTTTCTAATTACTCTTCGTGGCAATGACAGTGATGATGATGCTCTTCATGTCCTTCGTGGAAGATCTTATCGAGTTCTTCCTGAAGGTTTTCTAACGAAATCTCCTTCTGCTCTTGGCTTTGGAGATTCTTGATCTTAAGGATGCCGTTGGCCATTTCCTCTTCGCCAACGATGAGCGCGTACTTCGCGCCTAAGTGTTCGGCTTTCTTAAACATGGCACCGAACTTAAGAGCGGCCAATGGGGTTTCGGTTGAGTACCCAAAGGAACGGCAGGCCATGGTGATTTCAAAGGCCTCATCGAGGACTTTCTCTCCTACAGGCATAACATAGAGGTCGACTCCTTCTTCGATGTGATCAAGAAGATGGCTGTCTTCCATTAAGCTATAGACGCGTTCAAGGCCCATGGCAAAGCCAACGCCGGCCAAATCCGGTCCGCCAAGACCTTTGATGAGTCCGCCGTAGTGACCACCGCCGCAAACTGCGCCGTAGTCTTTGTTTTCTGGGCTGGTGAGATGGATTTCGAAGACGACTTCGCTATAGTAATCAAGCCCGCGGACAAGATTCTCGTCGATCTCATAATTGATTCCCATAGCATTGATGATATTCAAGGTTTCATAGAAACGCTTCTCGCTGGCTTCGCTGAGATAATCTTTGATTCTCGGGGCGCCTTTGGCGATTTCCTGGTCGTGCTCGACTTTGCAATCGAGGATGCGAAGAGGATTGAGCTTGATGCGCTCTTTGCAATCGTCGCACATTTCATTGATGTGTTCGCTGAAGTATTTGACCAAAGCTTCGCGGTAGGCGGCTCTGGTTTCGTTGTCTCCTAAGGAGTTGATCTTAAGTTTGACGTTCTCAAAGCCAAGCATTTGAAGAGCGCTGACAGCCAAACAAATGCACTCGGCATCGGCTCTTGAGCTATCTAGGCCGACTTCCTCAACACCAAATTGGTGGAACTGGCGGTAACGGCCAAGCTGTGGTCTTTCGTAACGGAAAGCCGGGCCCTGGTAATAGAGTTTGAGAGGAAGGTCCCCTGCATAAAGCTTGTTGGAGATGATGGCACGCATGACACCGGCGGTGAATTCAGGACGGAGGGTGATGCTGCGGTCTCCTTTATCAAGGAAAGTGTACATCTCTTTGCGAACGATG
>JAFXWH010000014.1:0-2766 GCA_017542885.1 Bacilli bacterium
AGCCTTGCCTCTGAACCCAAACCAAGGACATCCTGCATAGAAATAATTGCGTATTTGGCAGGAAGAGCAAGGAGGTAATCGATGACTTTCTCTCTTAGTGTCTCCCCTTCATATCCCTTAAGGGCAAGGAGCCATTTCTCTTTCTGCTCTTCGCTCATTTTGGAGGCAAAGCCTTCAAATGGGTCATTATCGTGGGTGCCGATATAGGCAACCATATTCTCTTTCTTGTCGTCGAAATTGACGTCTTCGAAGGTGAACTCAAGGACGTTCATTCCCGGGAAGTCGTAGGCGTCCCTAAGGGTATAGACCTCAGGGCGAAGCTCACCAAGGTCTTCGGCGATAATCTCCACCTTCCTTAATTTCTTTTTAAGGAGGTCAAAGAACTTATGGCCAGGAGCCTCAATCCATTCGCCTTCTTTGGCGGTCGGACAGGAAGAAGGAATCTTCCAGAATGTGTCGAAGGCCCTGAAATGGTCAAGCCTCACGACGTCATAGAGAGAAGCATTTCCTTTTAGACGGTTGAATAAGAACGAGAAGTCATTCTTCTCAAAGAGGTCCCAGTTATAGATTGGGTTGCCCCATCTTTGGCCATCCGCGCTGAAATAATCCGGAGGTACGCCGGCGATGAAGGTTGGCTCTTTGGTGTGCTCATCAAGAAGGAAGGAGTCCTGATTGGCATAGACGTCACAGGAATCAAAACCAACATAGAATGGGACATCTCCGATGATGCGGATGCCGTTTTTGTTTGCGAACTTCTTGATGGCCATCCACTGCTCATAGAGCTTCATCTGAACCCAGATCTCGTATTCCCTTTCTGGGGTGAGTTCCAAGGTATCGTGATCAATGGCTTTCTGATCTTCTTTTGGCCAGGTATGCCACGGTGCCATAGCGTTCTTGCGCTTAAGCATCATGAAGAGAGACCATGCTTTAACCCATTCGTTCTTCTTAAGGAAAGAAAGGGTGTTCTTGTGGTCTTTCTCTTTGGAATCCATGAAGGATTTGTATAGGATTTCGTGCTTTTTGTAGGCGATTTCCTCGTAATTTATCTTTGAGGTGGCCTCAAGTTTCTCTTCGGTCAAAGAAGCGATGTCGAAATAGAGTTCGTCGATCGCGTAGCTCGAGAAAGGCTGATATGGGGAATGGCCATATCCCAAAGGGTTGAGAGGGAGGATCTGCCAGAGTTTGAATCCGCCTTGCTTAAGGAGTTTGACGAATTCGAAAGCGTTCCGACCGAAATCACCGATTCCATAGTCGGACGGGAGTGCGCTCACGGGAAGAAGAATACCTGAAGCGCGCATCATGATTTATTTCTCCTCTTGTTTTTCGATCTCGGAAAGGATCTGTCCGCAGTAGACGCCCATGACGGAAGCCATCATGAGACCGCGGGTCCAGCCAGAGGAATCGCCAAGGCAGTATAAGTGTTTGACGTTCGTGGCCAATCTATCGTCCATCTTGACCTTGTTGCTATAGAACTTGATCTCTGGGGCATAGAGCAAAGTCTCGCGTCCAGCAAATCCTGGGACAACGTGGTCGACCGCCTTCATGAAGTTGATGATGTCGGTCATGGTTCTATATGGGAGTGCGGCTGTGATATCACCTGCCACCGCATCTTTTAAGGTTGGGGTGAGGTTAGAGCGGGAAAGTTCTTTTGGCCAGGTGCGTTTGCCATCGAGGATGTCGCCAAAACGCTGGACGAGGATATGTCCAGTAGCAAGCATGTTGGTGAGCTCACCGAATCTCATAGCGTACTGGATTGGCTGATCGAATGGTTCCATGAAGTTATGGGAAGCAAGAATCGAGACGTTGGTGTTCTCGCTCTTCTTCTCCTTGAAGGAATGGCCATTGACGACGGCGAGGCCATCATCGTAGTTCTCTTGGGCGACGAATCCGCCAGGGTTCTGACAGAAAGTGCGGACCTTGTCTTTGAATGGTCCTGGGTAGCCAACGAGCTTGGCTTCGTAGAGGGTCTTGTTGAGGGTTTCCATAACTTCGTTACGGACCTCGACACGGACACCGACATCGACTGGGCCAGGTTTGTGGGCGATATCGTATTTGGCGCAGATCTTCTCTAACCAATCGGCACCTCTTCTGCCAGCGGCGATGACAACGTCTTTGGCTTCGATGAGGCGTTCTTCGTTGGTGTGGTATTTGCGGAGCTTGACGCCTTTGACTTCTCCTCCTTTGAGGATGAGGTCATAGCATTCGCTGTCGAAGATGATTTCGACGCCGTGCTCCTGAAGATGTTTTTCTAAAGCGAGATAAAGGGCTTGGGCTTTTTCGGTTCCAAGGTGACGGATTGGGCAATCGATGAGCTGAAGGCCTGCTTCAATGGCGTGTCTTCTGATGTTCTTGACCTCAGGATTGTTGCTGTCGTTTCCTTCGACATGCTTGTCAGCGCCGAACTCAAGATAAATCTTGTCGGTGTAATTGATGAGCTCTTGGACTTTATCGGCACCGAGAAGGTCCGGGAGTTCTCCGCCGACGGAATAGCTTAATGAAAGTTTGCCATCTGAGAAGGCTCCAGCACCGCTGAAACCGGTTGTGATGGCGCATGGATCGCATTTAATGCAATGGCCGATCTTGTCTTTAGGACAATGCCTGCATTCGACGGCATGGCCTTTTTCGACCATAAGGATCTTCTTTTTCGTTCCTCTTTTGAGAAGTTCAAAAGCAGTAAAGATGCCAGCAGGGCCGGCTCCAATAATAACTAAATCGTACATAAATTTATCCCTCGTGTACTCTACTACCATTTATGGAAAAGTCGAG
>JAFXWH010000121.1:0-27465 GCA_017542885.1 Bacilli bacterium
GATTCCGATGTCGGTGACCTTGCCTCCGATGAGCTGATAAGAATTGCTTCCGACATGGTTCATTGACTCATTTGAGATACGGACGACTTTTGGTTCGCCATTCGTTCCGCCGGTGTTGAGATAGACGGCATCTTCCCTTTCTTCTTTTGGAGAATATAAAGGAACTGTCGGCAATCCTTTGACTTTCCAGAATCTGATGACGCCTTCGGTATTCCTGCCAAGATAGTTGAGGTAGGAGGCTTTGAAGAAGCTGATTCCGACGTATGGATTGACGCCGATGACTTTGACGTCGTTTGGCATCGAAACCCAATTGTCGTGGGCGGTATTTATTAACGAAATAAGGTACTTGGAATTGACCCTCTTCATCATCTTGGCGACGGTGGTAGCAGGGGTGAGAGGGTGGATGTTATACGAGATGGCGCCGATCGCACTTAAACCATAGAAAATGAAGACGCTCTCAGGGGAGTTTGGGAGAAGGACGGTGACCACGTCGCGAGGCTTGATGCCAAGGGCGGCGAGCTTTCCGGCAGTCTTCAAAATCTCCCTTCCGAATTGGCGGTAATTGTACTTCTTATTCTCGAAAACGATCGCTTTCGCGAGCGGGTATTTCTTGATGGTTTCGGCTACTTGTTCGTAGATGCTTTTAGGTGCCATTTGTCCCAACCATATTACCCATTTTCGCCTTCTAGTGGTACCCCCCAAAGTCGAAAAGCGCGCCCACGCGTTTCCCTTATATGCGTGGGGCAATTGAGAAATTTTTACTGCTTTTTGGAACAATGTAAAGATATCTTCAGTAATACTGAATTTAAGAAGCTTTTTGAGTGTAACCGCTTACAAGAGGGGAAAAAGACCCCAAATCGTAGCAAAAACTAGATTAGTAGGGGAAGTGCCTTTTTAAAAAAGGCGGTGCTCAAGCAGTTCGCCCTTTTATTAGAAATAAAATAATTATTGAAAATTGGCTTATGTGTTCTATATTAACCTCACTCTTTCATGAAAGGAGAGCACACAGAATGAAAAAATTAGCCACTAAGCTTATGCTTCTGTCCACAGCAACACTCGTTATGTTAGGTTCCTGTGTCGAACCACCAGAAGGTAAGTCCAACGAAGGAGAATCGACTTCCTTAGATACCGAAGCCAAAGCTCCTACCAAGATCAAGCGTCTTAAAGATGACATCCCTTACCTCCAGGAAGGTATCGCTTTGAACCTTGACGCCTATATCGGCGTTGAGTACAGCGACGGTACCATCGATAGCAACTACGAGGTCAAGACTACCTCCAAGAACGTTACCATCAACGGTCACAGAGTCAGCTCCACCGAAGTCGGTGTCTTCTATGTCACCATCACTGCCGGCGGTCTTACCACCAAACTTGAGCTCACCGTTCTCAGCAACGATCAGACCAAGATCATGACCTTCCTTGAGCCTCTTCAGACCGACGCCCGCAACTTCACCGCCGACCTCTTAGCCGAAGACAACACCGGTAATGAGAAACTCTTAAGACGTGTCGTTCACAACGCCAACTACTCAGTCGTCTATAACGGTGTTGATCTCTTCGCCGTTGACGAAGATGGCGATCCAGCCTCCGTCATCCTTGCCAAACTCTCTGATGGCAATGGTTACTTCGGACACATCGAGAAAGACGCCAACAACAATCCTAAAGCCGTCTTCGAGCCAGGTATCCAGCAATACTACGACTACTACTACATCGTCATGGACCTCGAGCTTGATGCCGCTGACTCAACCTACACCAGCATCGCCGGCGAAGACGTCCTCATGATGGGCGCTTCCTTCGCTGAGAGACTCATGTGGTCCGTCGGCCTCTCCGAAGCCTATGACACCTATGATCGCGTCCTCCCATTCTACGGCGCTGCCTACAAAGGATATGAAGAAGTCGGCATGCCAAACGGCAACCCAGACATCATGATCTTCGATATCTATGTCGGAACCGAATCCCAGAACGAAGTCTACTGCACCATCAAACTCTCTGCCGTCGGCGAATCCGGATTCGATTGGATGAACACCGCCGTCACCGATGCTTCCTACATCCCAGAGAAGATCACCGCCAACGAAATCCCAGCTGCCTTCGCAGCCGTCAATGCCGCTGGCAACTTCACCCTCACCATGGAAGCTTGGTCCGTCGGCGATGGAGACAAGACCGAGAAGTTCGTTCCAGCTGAGGCCGACATGTCCGGCGACGCCGCTGCCAACTTCTTCGGAACCTGCGATGCCGTCATCACCGAGAAATACACCTCAACCGGCATCTACACCGAATTCAAAGGAAAGAAGCTTAACCAGACCACCAATGGTTTCGCTCCTGAAGCCGAATACTCACTCTTCGATATCTCTGCCGTTTGGAATGACAGCGGTGCCGCTTATAGCACGAGACTCACCGACAACGAAGATCAGACTGCCAAGGTTCTTCCAGCCCGCAGCGCCATCTCCGGTGTCACCGACGTCTTCCAGATCAATGAGATCAAATCGATGGCCGCCAACAACATCACCGCTGCCGCTGCCAATGTGGTCAACTGGACCAGCAAGAAGACAGAAGGCAACAAAGTCACCTTCGCCGGTGATATGGGTGATAACGATGGCACTTCTCAGACCAACCTTCTCGCCGCTCAGATCTTCGGACTCCTCGGCGGAGCCACCTATGGCGTTCTCAAAGATTGGGCCGGATCTTGGACCGGCGCCACTGAGGGCTGGGGAGATGGCGGAAAGCACGCTTACACCAGATCGAGTGACTTCTACGCCTTCACCGTCGATACCACTACGAACGAAATCGAGGCTTACCTCTTGATCTACGCTCCATTCAGCGATATCGACAACAACTACTTCATGATGAAGTTCACCATCTCTGATATCGGCACCACAACCTTCGACTTCTCGACTCTTGCGGCCGCCAACGAGAACCCAGGCATGCTTGCCTAATAAACCACAACTGAGCAGAGGGGATTCGTAAAGGGTCCCCTTTGGCTACGAATAAAGGAGTAAAAAAATGAAGAACAAGAAAGTACTAATCCTTGGTGCTGGCGCTCTTATGACCTTCGGCCTTCTCGCTGGTTGCAGCGAGGGAAACGGAAACGAGGGCAAAGGCGTCTACACCTACAAGACCTACCTCTCCACCTCACCAAAGACCTGGAACGTTCACAACTGGGAAACCAGTGACGAAGGCTATGTCAGCGGTTTCTGCGAGATCGGCCTTTACGACTGCATCCTCAACGATGAGAAGAACGGCTACAAGTTCGTCACCGAAATGGCGAGCGAGATGCCAGTCGACGTTGTCGATCAGCTCACCGATGATGAAATCGAGACCTACTACGAAGGTAATCCAACCTCCGGTATGGCTTGGGACATCGCCCTCAACCCAGACGCTGTCTGGGAAGACGGCACGAAGATCACCGCGAAAGACTATGTCGATTCGATGGAGCTTCAGCTTTCCCCAAAATACGCCAACTACCGCGCTGATGGCTACTTCGGCAGCAACCTCGTTCTCGTGAACGCTGAGAACTACTTCAAGCAGGGCCGTCAGACCATCGAGCCATTCTATAAATATAAGCGTGACAACGGAACCGTCCCGGATGATTCCGGCTTCTACTTCCTTAACCTTGGCAAGTACACCGATTACGTTGGCACCATCTATAGCAATGCCGACACCGACACCAACTTCTATAGCGTCCTTGACCAGGTTGCCGAAGAGTATGGCGTCAAGACCCAGGCTCAGCGTATCATCCACGGTTACAGCTACTACTTGATGATGTACAAAGATCATCGCGACGACACCTCTTGGGACAGCGTCTTCCGCCCATCTGATCCAAACGATCCAACAAGCGAGAAAGTCGGCCGTCCAGACCGTGTCAGCAGCAACATCATCAAGGAGCAGAATGTTGACCTCGCCGTCGAAGTCTTCGACGAAGGCTTCACCAACTACCTTGGTCAGAAGGATTACATCAAGACCATCAAGAACACCACCGATGGCTGGATCGAGAGCAACATCGAGGATTACACCTTCGCCGCTCTCAAGGATGACCTCAAAGCCGTTGTCAAGGCTATCGGCCGTGGCAAGAGCGAGGCTTCCAAAGAATGGTCCTGGAAACTCCCTCTCTTCACCTATGTCTACACCTATGAAGGCGATCCAATCGAATTCAACAAGGTTGGCATCAAGCAGATCAACGACTACAAGTTCCGTCTCTATCTCAGCCGTTCAATCACCTCTTTGAACCTTAAGTTCGCCCTTACCGGAAACTGGCTCGTCAACGTTCCTTTATATAAGAAGCTCACCACCCAGCTTCCAAACAGCACCTCTCTTGCTACCACCTACGGTTCCAACAAAGCCGAGAACTACATGTCCTATGGCCCATATAGGCTCGAGAGCTTCGTCTCTGGCGATAAGATCAGCATCGTCCGTAACGAAAACTGGTATGGCTACCACGATGGCAAGCACAACGGCCAGTTCAAGATGACCAACATCGAAACCAAGATCATCCAGAAGCACGAAACCGCTATGGCGGAGTTCTTAGCCGGACGTCTTGACGATATTGACCTCACCGTCACTGACTACCGTACCTATGGTAACAGCGGACGCTGCACCACGACCTACGAGTCCTACACCCAGAAGATCTCCTTCAACACCGACCTCAAGAAGCTTGCTTCCCGTCAGGCCCTTGATGGAAATGGCAAGAACAAGACCGTTCTCACCAACAAGAACTTCCGTGAAGGCTTATCCCTCGCCCTTGACAGAAAAGGCTTTGCTTCGAACGCCACCTCTGGTTCCAAAGGCTTCACCGGCCTTCTCAATGACCTCTACCTTGCTAACAACAGCACCGGTGCTTCCTATAGAGACACCGTCCAGGGCAAGAGCGTCTACAACATGGTCTATGGAACTCTTGGCAAAACCACCCTTGATGGTGCTGATGCCGCTCTTCCAGAGAGCAGCTGCGGTTACAACCACGCCCTCGCTGTCGAGTATGTCGCCCTTGGCTTAAAAGAGGAACTCCAGTCCACCGTCGAAGGACACCTCAAACCAAACGACAACATCCACATCGAGTTCCGTGTCTATGACGACGAGAGCGAGAACACCATCGCCGCCAACAACTTCATCACTTCCGCTTGGACCGGCCTTCTCAGTGAGGCTGTCGCCAAACTCAAGACCGATGGCACCTTAGCTTCCAGCGAAACCCTCTCCATCTCCATCGAGATGGTCAAGGACCAGGATTACTACAAGTCCGCCAGAAACGGTGGCTTCGACATGATCTTCTCCATCTGGGGCGGCGCTGCCATCAACCCATACGGCTTAATGGAAGTCTACTGCAAGAAAGACTTCACCAACTGCTGCGAATACGGCTTCACTGGCAAACAAGATGAGGCTTACATCGCCATTGACGCCAACGGCGACGGTGTCTTAGCCGCTACCGATACCGACAACGACGGAACCCCAGATTCCGGCGAAGAATGGAAGTCCTTCCATGGCTGGTACAGCTACATGGTCGACAGCGATGACTGCAACGAAGCCAAGTATGGCGACGAAATCGCTGAAGGCGATGAGGACTACGATGAGTACCTCGAGTGCCATAACCGCAAGCTCAATGTCTTAGCTGGACTTGAGGCTGGCATCATCAACCGCTTCGAGTGCATCCCACTCGTTGCGCGTGGAACCTCATCCTTACTTGGTCTTAAGACCGAGAACGCCTCTAAGGTCTACATTAACCTTATCGGATATGGCGGAATCCGCTTCCTCGACTTCAACTACGATGATTACGAGTGGAGCAAGTTCTGCTCTGAGCACAACAACTCCTTGGGCGATATCTACAAGTCCTGGGTCAACGAAGACTAATTCGTTAAATTAGTCGACTATTCTACTTACGCAGGGGTGTCTTTTGCCAAAAAAGGCGCCCTTGCGCTTATTGCGTTATTAACACATCAACACTTATGAAACAGAAAAAGAAAGAAATTGAAACCGAGGATACTATCCTCGAAGACGAGAAAAAACCGCTCGATGTTTCTAATGCTTCCTCCGATGAGTTGGTATTAGAATCCGATCGTCCTTTTTTAGAAAGGTTTGGAAGAGGATTCGTGAACTTCTGGAGAGATAAACGCACGATTGATACTTTGAAGTACATCGGCAAGCGTTTGCTCCTCATGGTTTTCACCTTCCTTGTCATTTTCCTTATCTGTTTCATCCTCGTCCGTCTTCTCCCAATCAATGCCGACTATGGCATGCAGGATAAAGGCGTCTTCTTTGAGCACATGGTTGCCCAAGGCCGTTACATTAAGATCATCCATGAGGATGGCACGGCTGACTATGAGCCGATGCCTGTCCTTCAGCAGCTTGGCAACTTCATCGCAAATCTTTTCAGCGGCGGAGATCACCCATTCGGCTATTCCTTCAAGATCGAATGGCTCTCTTCCCCAAATGAGATCTTGGCGAACCATCTTGTCCCAACCATCATCATGAACATCTACGCGATGCTCATCAGCGTCCCGATCGGACTTGCCCTTGGCATCTACATGGCCCTTCGCAAGAACCACTGGGAAGACCACGTCCTCAACGTTCTCATCATGCTCGTCATCTCCGTTCCGAGCTTCGTCTACGCCTTCGTGCTTCAGTACCTCTTCGGATATGTCTGGCAGGTCCTTCCTCCGATGGCCGCTTCGGCATCAAGCAACGCCGATTACTTCACCCCGGCCTACTTCGCTTCGATCATCCTTCCTGTCTTATCGATGTGCTTCGGCTCAATCGCCGGCTACGCCCGTTACACGCGTGCGGAATTAACTGAGGTTCTTACTAGCGACTTCATGTTACTTGCGAGAACCAAAGGTCTTAGTAGAGCGCAGGCTACCGTTAGACACGCGTTCCGTAACTCCCTCGTCCCGATCTTCCCGATGATCCTTGGCGAAATCATCTCCGTCTTAAGCGGCTCGATGATCATCGAGAGCATCTTCCGCGTCAATGGTGTTGGTGGCCTCTACCTCAACTCCATCACGAGTCAGGACTTCGATGTCTTCCAGTTCGTTTCAATGTTCTATATCTTAATCGGTCTCGTTGGGACCCTCGTCGTCGATGTCTCTTACGGCATCGTTGACCCACGCATCAGAATGGGAGGTGGCAAATAATGGAAAAAGAAGTCATGACTTTCAAAACCGAAGCCGCTATGGACATTAAATCCATCCCATCCGATCTCTTCCGTGTCAAAGAGCACACCGAAAAGCTCCACGACCAGGCTTTTGAGACCAAGCCGATCTCTTATTTGAAGGGCGCTTTCATGCGCTTTGCGAAGAACAAAGCCTCCATCGTCGCCGCCATCATCATCGCTTTGCTTATCCTTTACGCGCTCATCGTCCCGCTTGTCTCGCCGATGGCCTATGTCAACGAAACCGAATATCCAAACGGCTTCAATGATTCGAACTTCTCCTTCGCTCTCCCATATAACCCAATCAACAAGGCCCTTAACCTTGGATGGTGGGATGGAACTGAGGTCAAAACCGGTCAAAGCACCATGGACCTTGAGATGTATGAACTTGATGACAGCAACTATTCTCCTGTCGTCGAGAAGATCGACACCATCACCGAGAACATCGCTGGCCGTAAGCTTACTCACTACACCCTCCGTATCGACTCCTATGCTGTCGGATGCAGAGAGATTAACGTCACGATGGAAGAGTACGACAAGCTCGTCCAATATGAGAAAGATCAGGGCATCTACCATACCGACAAGAGCATCATGAAGCCTCTTCGCGACTATGACGGGTATCTAGCAAGATATCGTCAATCGCTTGAGGATGAGATTGCTGCGGCTGAAGCGGCAGGGGAACCGGCTCCGATTAACCAAAACGGCATCTCGAACATCCTCGACTACCTCTCAACCTATTACAACCAGCATCAGAGAGTCTGGTATGAGCTCACTGCGAGAAACTACGATCCGAATAACTTCACCATCAAGCATGACGCTAGTGGAAAGGCCGTTCCTCTATACGCCATGGATGGCGATGAGCTCGTCTATGCCAAAGACAACCTTGGCAAGATGACCATCCGCGTCGACTACTATGACTACTTCATCTTCCATAACGGATTCGAGCCAAGATTCCTCTTCGGTTCGAATGGCTCAGGACAAGACATCTTCTACCGTCTTGCCTTAGGTGCGAGATTCTCTCTCCTCCTTGGTGTTGGCATCTCCATCATCAACTTCCTCATCGGCCTTATCTGGGGTGCGGTGTCAGGTTACTATGGTGGAACCGCTGACCTTATCATGGAGCGTGTCACCGACATCATCTCCTGTGTCCCATCGCTTATCATCCTGACCATATGTTCGGTCCAGTTCACGAACAACGCTGACCTCAAGAGCGCGGTTGGTCCGGGAGGCATCATCGTTCTTGCTTTCTTAATAGCCTTCGTCTATTCAGGCTGGATAGGAGTGGCAGGCACGACCCGTATGCAGTTCTATCGTTTCAAGGGACAAGAGTATGTTCTCGCCTCAAGAACCTTAGGCGCGAAGGATCCTCGTCTCATCTTCAGGCACATCCTTCCTAACGCGGCAGGCACCCTTGTCACCTCGAGCGTCCTCATGATCCCAGGCGTCATCTTCGGAGAGTCTTCGCTTTCCTACCTTGGCATCATCAACTTCTCCACAAGCGGACTTTGCTCTGTCGGCTCTCTTCTTAACGAAGGTCAGAGCGCAGGTCTTAATGAGCATCCTCACATGCTCTTCTTCCCATGCGTCGTCATCTCCTTGCTCATGATTTGCTTCAACTTATTCGGCAACGGCTTACGTGACGCGTTCAACACCACCCTAAGAGGAAGCGAGGACTAATGTTATGAAGAAAACTGTTATGAATAACGAGAAAATCCTCGAAGTCAAAGACCTCCGTATCTCCTTCAGAACCGATTCCGGTACCGTCAAAGCGGTCCGTGGCATCTCTTTCCCTTTATATAAAGGAAGGACAATGGCCATCGTCGGTGAGTCTGGCTCTGGTAAGTCGGTCACCTCTAAGGCCATCCTTGGCATCCTTGCCAACAACAAGATCGTCGAAGACGGTCAGATCATCTATGATGGCAAAGACCTTCTTAAGATCTCTGAGGAAGAGTTCACTAAGTTAAGAGGCGTCAAGATCTCGATGATCTTCCAAGACCCTCTCTCCTCCTTAAACCCAATCATGATCGTCGGCAAGCAGCTCACTGAGGCCATGGTCTTAAAGCACAAAGCCGACAAGAAAGAGGCTATTAAGGTCCTCAAGACCATCAATGGCCTTCTCGCCCTCACCGATAAGGCTGAGACCGACCGTCTCATGAAGTACGTTGAGGAAACCCCAAAGGACACTTCAATCGATTTGTCTGAGTTTGAAACATTGTTTGCGGACACCCTCGAAAGAGAGATCAAGAAGCAGGAGGATAACATCAACATCCTTCTCCCAACCCTCAAAGAGATTGAGGCCGCGGGATTCGAAGACCTTGCCAAGTGCGAGGAAGCCTTCAAGAAAATCTACAAGCCTCTTGCCACTTGCGAACTTGGTATCGCGATCGAAAAGGATAACGACTTAAGCGTCTTCCCAACCATCGTCAAAGATTTCTGCAAATCCGCTAAGCTCTCTAAGAAACTTATTGAGCAGCGTGACGCCTATATGGCTAAGTACAACGTCCAGGACTTCTATGATCTTCCTGCCGACGTCCGTGCCAAACTCCGTGAAGTCATCACCACCCCAGAGGCTTATAGCGAGAAGCTTAAAGCCGCAACAGCCACCCTCATCGCCCACCTTGAGAAACTCACTTCCAAGAGCGAAGAGGAAAAGATGGCCCTCTCCTCCCTTATCCTTAAGAGATATGCGGATGCGGTGGTGGCATCTAAGTCAGTGTTAACCGCCAACGACGCTAAACATAAAGCGGTCAGAATGCTCCAGGAAGTCGGCATCAAGGACGCTGAGAAACGTTATGCTCAGTATCCATTCGAACTCTCTGGCGGCATGAGGCAGCGTATCGTCATCGCGATCGCTCTTTGCTCAAGTCCAGAAATCCTTATCTGCGATGAGCCAACGACCGCTCTCGACGTTACCATCCAGTCTCAAATCTTAGAGCTCATCAACAAGCTCAAAGAGGAGAAGAACCTCTCTATCGTCTTCATCACCCATGACCTTGGTGTCGTCGCCAACATGGCCGACGATATCGCCGTCATGTACGCTGGCAAGATCGTTGAGCAAGGCACTGCCGAAGACATCTTCTACGATCCTCGCCACCCATATACCTGGGCTCTTCTTGGCTCAGTCCCAGACCTTGAGACCAAAGAGAAGCTCAACGCCATCCCAGGCACCCCACCGAACATGCTTATCCCTGCTAAGGGCGACGCCTTCACTCCACGTAACGTGAACGCCCTTGAGGTCGATAGCCTTTACCAGCCGCCTTTCTTCGATATCTCCGAGACCCACAAAGTGGCCACTTGGAACGTCGATGAGAGAGCCCCTGAGATCAGAGCTCCTGAAATCGTCGTCAAGCGTATCGCCGCTGCTCTTAAGGAGCATCCGGAATTCGCTCCTAAGGCGAATAACATGAAGAACTCGATCCTCAACTACATCAAGGAGGTCAAATAACGATGCCAGAAACAAAGAAAAAAGCCGCCTCGATGAAAAAATCCCCTGCAAAAGAGGCCCCGATTGAGAAAGAGTCCTTCGCCAAGAAGGTCGATTACTCTGAATCAGAGAAGATCCTTGAGCTCAAGCACGTCAAACAGTACTTCCGTTTCAAGAACAGCGAAGTCAAATACCTCAAAGCCGTTCATGACGTCTCCTTCGATGTCTATAAAGGAGAGGTCTTCGGCCTTGTAGGTGAATCTGGATGTGGTAAGACCACAACAGGTCGTGACATCCTTCGTCTATATCCAATCACCTCTGGTGACATCTATATGGAAGGCGTGAGAATCGCCGCCGGAACCAGATGGAACGAGAAGGAGATCAAGTGGACCAAAATCCGCGCCAAAGAGGACATCAAAGAACTCGAGGCCCAGAAATATGGTCTTGAACCAAGTTCTCCTGAACTTCAAAGACTCGACGCTCAGATCGCCGAGATCAAAGCCAATGTTGAGAAAGTCAGAAAAGAGCAGATGGAGAAAATCCGTGCTGCCCATTATGACAACAAACACGTCAATGAGCACCTCGCTGCCCATGAGATTGAAGCGGTTGAGAAGAAACGCAAAGAAGGCCTTCTTAGCGAGGAGGAATACAAAAAGGAACTTGCTGAAGCCAAGCGCACAACCTTGTCCCACAAGGTCCAGATGATCTTCCAAGATCCAATCGCTTCCTTAAATCCTCGTATGACCGTCCGTAACATCATCGCGGAAGGCCTCATCATCAACGGAGTCAAAGATAAGGAATATATCGACAAGGAAGTCGAGAGAGTCCTTAAGCTCGTCGGCCTTGTCCCAGAGCACGCGACACGTTACCCACACGAATTCAGCGGTGGTCAGCGTCAGCGTATCGGCATCGCCCGCGCCATCATCATGAAGCCTGAGCTTATCGTCGCCGATGAGCCAGTGTCCGCTCTTGATGTCTCCGTCCAAGCCCAGGTCATCAACCTCCTTAATGAATTAAGGAACACTCTTGGGCTCACCATCATCTTCATTGCCCACAACTTAAGCGTTGTTAAGTACTTCTGCGACAGAATCGCTGTTATGTACTACGGCAATCTCGTCGAGCTTGCTTCAAGCGATGAGCTCTTCGCCCATCCGCTTCACCCATATACCAAATCGCTCTTAAGCGCTGTCCCATTCCCTGACCCTATAGTCGAGAAGAACAGAACCCGTATCATCTACAACCCGATGACGGATCACGATTACTCGAAACAAGAGCCAACCTATCGTGAGATCGTCCCAGGTCACTTCGTAAGATGCAACGACGAAGAAGCGAAGAGGTATCTTGAGGAACTCAAAAAATGAGCAAGATCCCGTTAGCGGGAGAAAGCTTCCGTCCTGAAGAGGAGCTCAAAGCCCGCTTCAGAAGGAACCTCATCATCTCGCTTGTGGCCTTGACCCTCTTAGGAGGACTCATCGCCCTCATCGAATATTTCGCCGTTAGGGATGTCGTGAAGACGCATATCGTCCTTCATATCCTCGGCGATGCATTCGGATTAAGCGGGTTACTCGGATTCGCCGGATTCGTACTTGGATACGTATCCTCCAAAGGCGCATTCGACCTTCTCTCATATTCGACGAAGCTCGTTATCCTTAACATCTTCGCCCCGAAGTGGAGGAAGGAAAACTTCCCAAAGACCTATTACGACTACAAGGTCATCAAAGACCATGAGGAACGTAAGGCCGTATTCCCACTCCTATGGGTATCACTGATTTACGTAGTGGTAGGGGTGGCAATCATCATCATCTATTCGAACCTGAAATAGGAAAGGAGAAAACATACCATGAACAAGAAACTCTTAGTCGTCTCGCTTGCAATGGGTGGTATTTGCCTCGCTGCATGCTCGCAGCCAGCAATTGAGTCTAGTGGCAGCAGCACCCCAAATACCGAAGCCTCATCGATCGCTTCCGCCTCAAGCGAGGAAAAACCAGCCGATATCACCAATGCCGATCTTCCTTTAGGCGTCACCACATATACTGCCGCTGACGGAACGACCCATAACCTCAACCGTGCGGAGATCTTCAAAGCCTCCGGTTATCCTCACGTCAATTCCCGTCCGGAAAACGGCAAGAAACAGAAACTTCTCGTCAATCCTTTCCGTTTCCAGAAGGATCAAAGCGACACGAGAGACAACATCGTTGCGGATGACGCTCTTCTTCAGAAGATCACCAAGGCTTTCACCGCTAGCGATGAAGAACTCAAGCAGCTCTCTGGCAGCGAAATCTATTCCGTCAAGAGCTTCTATGAGCAGTCTTCCTTCGGAAAAGGCGCTTTCGATGTCGTCGTTCTTCCATGCTGGGTCGATTACACCGGCACCCCAAGTCAGTTCCAGTCTGCTGCCGCTGCCCAAGGCGGTGGCGTCACCGCTTCCAATTACCTCAAGAGTTGGTACATCGCCGAATACAATAAGGCGGGCCATGGTCTTCTTGGCGCAGATTGGCAGTATACCTGGAAAGATTTCGACAGCGACGAAGATGGCTTCATCGATCTTGTCTGGAATGTCTACGCCTACCCACAGACTGAAAACAGCACTGAATTCTGGTGGGCTTATGTCACCTACACCGGCGAGAGCGCGAACATCGCAAGTCCAAACGTCCAGACCTTAGCCTTCGCTTCCACGAACTTCATGACCGCCAAATTCAATGGCTACGATACCCACACCTTCATCCACGAGACCGGTCACACCTATGGTGTCCTTGACTACTACGACTACAACAACGTCTGGAAACCAATGGGCGGTGTCGATTACATGGATCACAACCTTGGCGATCACTGCGCTTTCACCAAGTTCCACTATGGTTGGGTCAACCCATGGGTCATCAAAGAGGATATGCTCAAAGATGGCAAAGTCGCTGAGATCACCTTAAGAACCACAACCACCTCCGGTGATTGCTTGGTCCTTGCTTCTCCAAACTACAACATGACCGCCTTCGACGAATTCATGATGGTCGAGCTCATGGGTCCTCATGGACTTGCTGAGCGTGACTACAAGAGCGGCTACGAAAGCACCAAAGGCTTCACTGAGGATGGCATCAGAATCACCCACGTCGACAACCGTATGTGGAGAGGCAACCACGATCAGTGGATCTCCGATCCTAACGATCTTGGAAGAAATGGTGGCGAAGTCAGAAACACCAACTCCCACGCTGGCCGTAGTGGTATGCGTACCGATCTCGACTTCTGGCCAAATGAGGATGGAAGCGCCAAGCAGTACTTCACCCAGCTCTCCTTAATGGATTCCTCCAATATCGAGCAGAACTGGACCAACACTCCAAACTTCACTGCCAACAACGGAACCCTCTTCAAGAAGGGTCAGCGTTTCAACCTCGGAGCCAAGAGTGCTTGGGCCAAGACCTTCATGCCAAGCGGAACCAACCTCTGGAACAAAGCCAAGACCATCACTGGTTGGGTTGGCACCGATAAGCAGACCTTCACCATCGATGAGACTTGCACCTTCAACTACTACCTCAAGGTCAAGAACATCGTCAAAGATGCTGAATACGGCGCTGTCGCGACGCTTGAGATCAGGCTTGACAACTAGGCCACACAAACAAAATTAAGCCCTGTTTTGCAGGGCTTTTTTTGATTTTGATGAAGGGGTTATTAATAGTCGAATTCTCTGTTTGCCAAGATGAATTCTTTGAAGCGGGGGAGAGCGAATGAGACTTCACCCCAACCAGATTTGGCGATGACTCCTTTTTTGAGAAGTTTGTCTCTATATGGGGAGAGAGCCTCTTTGCCTATATTTAAGGCCTTCATGATTTCTGACGTTTTACCAATATCGAGGTCTGCTAAAACATTAATCATCTTTTTCTCATTGTCAGGAAGATCAAAATAGATTTTCTCATAGACATACTCACGGAGTTTGCCGTCGAATTCTTTCAAGATTCCTTCGTCCAGTTTATTTTTGCCGCTTTCGTAAAAAGCATACCCAAGGACTTGATAAGCGAAGGCATAGCCATTTGTTAGTTTTGCCATTTTAACAGCTTCTTCTCTGCTGACCTTGAGTGTTCCCTCGAATGAGTCAGCAATTTCCATAAGGTTTAATGAACCGATGTTTGTGCTTGGCGCTCGATATAAGAAGGTAAGAGATTTTTCATTTTGAAGACTGCGGACGTTTTCATACAGCCCAGTCATAAGGAGGTAAAGCGGATAATCTTTTCTGATAAAGATCTGATATTGCTGAACGAAAGTCTTAACGTTCTGGTTGTTTGAGATATCGTCAATGCAGATAAGAACCTTTTTGCCTTTCTTTTTGATGACCTCGAACATTTGTTCAAGGAGAGTGACAACGTTTGAGACAGGCTTTTCGCCAGAGAGGCTAATTGAAAGGCCCTGGAAGGAGAAACTGAATTCCTTTTTAAGAAAACGGAATTTCATGTTGGCCTGTTCGTAAACACTGCTAGCGAGGTACTCAAGCATATCGGTCTCTGGATTGAGTTCAACGACGATCCAATCTTTGAGCGCAGAGAAATACTTGCTCAATCTTGTGAGCATAACGGTTTTGCCGGAACCCCTAACTCCAGTTATGAGTTCCACGGCTGCTGCAGGCGAATCAGATAAGAAAGAATCCTTGATCGAGTCAAATTGGCCTGAATTTGAAATCAAAGATTTAGGCTCTTTGCCAAACATTAATGTGAAAGGGTTGCTCATGTCTGTTTCCTCCGTTTTTATACTTTTTCTTTTCGATTATACTTTATCATACTTTTTATACTTCGTCATACTTTTTATACTTTTTTTGTTTTCCTATCCTCTTTTTGCTACTATAGCGGTGCTATGATCCTTTCGGTCGGAGAGATATTAATCGATGTCATTGAAGGAGTCTCCAAAGTCGGAGGCGCGCCTTTCAATGTAGCAGTCAATGCGTCCCGCTTAGGAGGAGATGTCTCTTTCGTTGGATCAATCGGAAAAGATGAAGAAGGGGAGTTCCTTAAGAACTTCGCTTCATCTTTTGGATTCAACACCCTCCTTCTTAAAGAAGATATGAATAGGAAGACAACCAAAGCCATCGTTGAGCTTAAGGACGGGGAAAGATCTTTCAGGTTTGAAAGGGATAACACCGCAGACGCATATCTTCCTGATATCGATGATTCTCTTCTCTCTAGAAGCAATATCATCCATATAGGTTCTCTTCCTCTTTCAATCAAGGAAGGAAAGGAATACATCCTCTCCCTCATCGATAAGGCCCATAAGATGAATAAGAAGATATCCTTCGATGTCAATTTCAGAAGCGATATCTATTCTTCAGTAGAAGAAGCAATAGAGATATCGAAAAGAATCTGTCTTCTCTCTGATATCGTCAAACTCTCAGAGGATGAGATGCCTCTTCTTGGAGAAGGTTTCATCAAAGAAGAACTGAAAGACAAGATGGTCTTCATCACTTTAGGAAAGAAAGGCTCAATGTGCTCTTACAAAGGGAAGGACACTTTCGCTAAGAGTGAGCCAATCAAACCAATAGACACAACAGGGGCTGGCGACGCCTTCATGGGCGCGGTCCTATATATGCTCGATAAAGACCAAGAACCGAATATGGAAGAAGTGCTGTCTTTTGCAAATAAAGTTGCAAGGGAGTGTTGCCTCCATCTCGGTGCGATATAACTCTCAACTAATCGTCTTTTGATAATCTCATTGAAAAGTAGTGCATATTTTTACCGTAGTTTTCAATATGTACTCGCAAATGCACAGGCTATGCTCTATAATCTCATTGAAAAGTACGTGCAAAATATTAAAAACTTTTCAACGGAGTAATCAAAATGAATATCCAAAGAGACAGATACCTTAAACAATTGATCGACTATTCTTGGGATGGACAAGTCAAGGTCATAACCGGAATCAGGCGTTCAGGAAAATCCTATCTTTTGAAAGAGCTTTACAAGAATTACCTATTATCGATAGGGACCCCTGAAGAAAACATCATTTTCATTTCTTTGGAAGAGATGAGATTCATCAAATATAGGAACCCTATTGTTTTGGCAGAGTACGTCAGGGAGAAGGTGTCAAGTGACGGAAAGTACTATCTTTTTGTCGACGAGATACAGATGTCGGATGAAGTGCAAAATCCATATGACAAAAATGCAAAAAGAATCACCTTCTACGATGCGATTAATGATCTGAAGGAAATTAAGAACCTCGACGTTTATGTCACTGGAAGCAATTCTAAGATGCTTTCCAAAGACGTTTTGACTGAGTTTAGGGGAAGAAGCGATGAGATCAGAATGCATCCTTTGTCTTTCAAAGAATACTATTCGTATGTAGGAGGAGATAAGAGGAATGCTTTTGATGAATATGCTTTCTATGGTGGGCTCCCTCTTGTTCTTTTGAAACCAGACGAACAATCTAAGATGAGCTATCTGAAATCCCTCTTCAATGAGCTCTATTTCAAAGACATAGTTGAAAGGAAGAAGATTGAACATGAAGACGTTTTGTCTGACATTACGGATTTGCTATGCTCATCCATTGGCTCTTTGACGAATTACAGCAACATTACCAATTCCATTAATTCCGTCAGAAAAAGAAGTGGTAAAGACCTCGTTTCTTTAAATACCGTTAAATCATATATCGACGACCTTGATGATGCGTTCATGATCCATGAAAGCAAACGTTACGACGTAAAGGGCTCCCTCTATCTTTCTTATCCAAGCAAATACTATTTTGAGGATGTGGGTTTAAGAAACGCCAGAATAGGTTTTCGCCAGCAAGAGATGACTCACATTATGGAGAACATCATCTATAACGAACTTGCCATAAGGGGCTATTCTATCGATGTAGGGGTTGTTCATAAAAGCGTCAAAGACGAAAGCGGCAAAATCTCAAGGGTAAAAAAAGAGATAGATTTCATTGCTACTTTGGGCGGCAAAAAACTCTATATCCAATCGGCTTTCGCTATCGAGAGCGAAGACAAAAAGGATTCTGAGTACAGCCCTCTGAATCTTACTGGTGATTCTTTTAGCAAGATAGTTGTCAGAAACGATGTTGCGAAAAGCTGGTATGACGATAACGGTGTCTTGACCATCAACGTGATAGATTTTCTTCTTGGCGAATGGTAAGTCGATAGACAATAAAACCCCCTTCCTTTGGGAAAGGGGGCTTTTCTTATTTCATGATAAGGGTGACTGGGTTGAATGGCTCAATCTCTTCGGCTTTGGATTCTTCGTATTTCTTGACGATCTCAGGATCAACGTATTTCTTGTCGACCCAGATCTCATAGACGTATTCATCGAACCAAGCGTCATCAGAGACATAATATCCGTCTTTGCCGTTGTCCTTTCCCCAGGAGTTCTCAATCTTCCATTTGTTTGGAAGACCTTTTTCATCAAGGTTAACTCCGGTGAAGGTCATCGCATGGCAGCAGGTAGAGGTTCTGTATAAGAGCCTTTCGCCTTTGGTGAGAGGGAAGGAGACTCCAAGAAGCTCATCAACACGGATGAGGTCCTTACCCATAAGGCCTTCTTTGCGGAGACACTCGGCTCTGACGTCTGCAGCGAACCAAACGACTGTCTCATCCTTAAGGGAAGCGATTAAGGCTTCTTTGAGTTTGTTTAATGGAATGCTGAACCAACTAGCGGCCTCGCCTTCATGGACGTTCTTGATCCATTTGCATTCATACCTTTGGTATTCCTTGAAGGATGGAAGAGGATAATGACCTAAGCCAAGGTAATTGGAGAAGTCGCCTCCAATGTATTTGTCATAGAACTCTTTTGGGGTGAATTTTCCTTCGTTGTGGTACTTATCGTCTTTGTCTGTGTATTCGAAGGTGAATGATTCGGAGATGGTGCCAAGAGTCATTCCAAGGACTTTGTAGATCTCAGAGAGGAAACCTTCCTTTAAGGAACGAAGCTCTTCAACACTCTTTCCTTTTTCGTGGGCTTTTCTAAGAGAATAGATGTCTTTGGCGATTAACTGATTGAGAGTGGCATTTAATTCAGAAGTAGCAGAGGAGACCGCTCCATCAGGCATGACGTAAGAAGGGACGACGCCATACTTCTTCACAAGGTTAGAGAACCAGTTGAAGTATCCTCCATCAGAGGTGTTATCGAGATTCCAGGTATTCATCCTTGAATCGACTGGCTCATCAAGGAGAAGCATCGCTCTCTCGAGTGTGGCGTTGCTCTTCTCTAATTTGTCATAGAACTGAATATAGGCTTGGGATAATTCGATGTTCTTGATGTTAAGCTTCTTCATGAGGATGGTTCTAAGGACATTGAGTCCAGCGAACATCCAGCATCTTCCTGATTGTTTCTGATTGGTGACGGAACCGGCTTTGACATCAACGCTGAAGGTATCGGTCAAGGAATCGAAGGTCTCTTTGTCGATTGCGCTGTTATATAAGCCATTGTGGGTGACAGTTCTTTCAATCACCTTGTGGCTCTTATCTTTTTTGTATTCTTCTTCGTAGGCTTTTAATTCTTTCTTTTCGATTGCTTCTTTCATTAGAATTCTCTCCTCCTTTAGGCAGCGTGAATAACATATCACAAGAAAAAGAAAACTAAAGGATTACTTTATAAAGTAAAGAAAAAACCTCACAACAAGGTGAGGTCTTCTTTTTATCTGTGCTTGGCGTGGAAGGCAAGAGCGACTCCGCCTGGGCCGCTATGTGCTCCAGCGGTCGGGTTGCATGGGACCTTCTCAATCTTAAGGTCTTCTCCGAATTTGGCTCTTAGCATATCTATTGTCTTCTTAACTAGAAGTGGGGCATCCGTATGTCCAACGACGAATGTGTAGTTCTTGATATCGTCACCAAGGTCTTCGACTAACTTGACGATGGTCTTGATCGCATTGGCCTGGCCAATCGCCTTTCCAAAGGATCCCATGATGCCTTTCTCATTGATATTGATAAGAGGTTTGATGCCAATCATTCCTCCCATGAAAGCGCTGAAACCTGAAACACGTCCGGATCTTCTGAAGAATTTAAGGTCATCGGCGAAGAAGTAGCAGGCGAAGTGCTGTCTTTCTTTCTCGCCCCATTCGATAAGCTCATCGATAGATGCGCCGGCTTTGTATCTCTCAAGCATCTCTTTGACGATGACATAGGCACCGGTCGTCATCATAAGGGTGTCGAAGTGCTCGAATCTCGCTTTTGGATATTTCTCTTTGAGCTCTTTGATGGCGATCTCCATGTTGTCGAAGGTGTTGCTCATTGCACTGGAGAAATGGATATAAAGGATAGTCTCACCTTTAGCGAAAGCAGGTTCGAATATCTCTTTGTAGTTGGCAGGGGATAATGCCGCAGTGGTAGGAATCGTTCCTTCACGGAGCATGTTGTAATAGGTGTGAGGATCGAATGTATCGAAGTCGACGTATGGGCGGACTTCTTTCTCGCCGATGAAATAAGGCATCGAGATGAGGGTGACACCATATTCCTCGGCTTGGGCTTTGGTAATGTCGCAATCGGAATCAACGAAAATGTGAAGCATGGTTATGTAAGACCTTTCGTATGGGTATAAGAGAAGTGTATAGCAAAGAGGCCATACTTTCAAAAGTATGTGAATTGTCTCATTAACCTTGTAAAATGCAAATTGAAGGGGGAATTGACATGAAAATCCGAAAAGCTTTTCTCATCGCGGCAATGCTTTTTCCTTTTTCTTTAGCAAGCTGCAACATCATCCCCTCTGACTCATCTTTGAGCGAATCCTTTGGATATAGGGTCCGCTTCCATACCGAATGCCTCTTACTCGTCCCCGATCAAAGGGTAGAGGAAGGGGGAAAGGTCAAAGAACCTGAAATAGATAGGCCTGGCTATACCCTCAAAGGATGGTACTGCAACGGCGTCAAATGGGATTTCGACAAAGACATCGTCCAAGGCGACACCATCCTCGTTGCCAAGTGGATTGGCAAGGAATATAGCGTTCGCTTAGTGGATGAGATAGGTCCCGCCAACGGACACATAACCGTCACTTGCGGTAAGCACTACACTTTGCCACAGCCAGATGTGACGGGTTACAGATTCTCGGGCTGGTGGAATGGCGAGGAAAAAGTTCCTAATATGGGAGAATGGTCGATCCCTAACGACGTCACCTTGACCGCAAGATATCAAGGAAAGACCTATGAGCTCACTTTAGACACCAACGGAGGCACTCTTCCTAATGGTACTTCAGCTAAATGTTCAGTGACCTATGGATCGCACTTCACCCTTCCTGTTCCGACGAGCACCTTTGGAGAGTTCAAAGGCTGGTATGTGGAAGACACCAAGATAACGGATTCCAAAGGAAATTCCATCGCGCCGTTCACGTTCTTGCCAACTCCAAAAGTCGTTGCGAGCTGGGATAACGATATCTATAGCGTCGCTGACCTCAAAGCCCTCGTTAATAACCCTGCGGGCCACCACGCCCTTAGGGCTGATCTTGACCTATCAGGCGAGGAATGGGTCCCTCTTTGCGATTCACACGAGAACGCTTTCTCAGGGCTCTTCAAAGGCAATAACCATACGATAAGAGGACTCACCATGACGACACCAAGGGATTATAGCGGTCTCTTTGGACGTTGCAGTGGCGGAACCATAAGGGGCGTCAAACTCACCGATGTTAACATCAATATCTCCGGTTTGGCTGGTGCGAGCTACATTGGTGCGGTCTGCGGATACGCGCAAGGCTACATCCGCGAATGCGAGGTTTCAGGTTCGATAACCACAACTCCGGTCTCTCCGGCCTATGGCGTACACACAGGTGGCATATGCGGCTATATCGCAAGGGAAAACTTTATGTTGAATTCAGGAGTGACTCTATGCGTGAACAACGCGAATATCTCCGGAATCAGGTATGTCGGAGGCATCGTCGGACTCGCGATGGCTAAGTGTCTGCTTTGCACAAATAACGGAAATATTACTTCAGATCTCTACGCCGGTGGCATCATCGGATGCTCAAAGAGCGAAGGAGCCGAGAGTTGCTTAAATACCGGTGGCGTTTCTTCCTCTTCCCATGCGGGAGGAATCGTCGGTTATGGGTCATCTCTCGTTACGAAATGCAAGAACGAAGGGGATATCACGGCCGCTTTATTTGGCGGAGGCATCGTCGGCGAAGCGGAATCCGGTCAGATTCGGTACTCAGCTAACACTGGCAATATCTCTTCTTCTAATGATGGATCATCGACTGATTACATGGGCGGCATCGTTGGCCGCTTCAATAACCCAGACATCTTCACTTGCTATAACCGTGGTGATGTCAGCGGACTCTCTAATGTTGGTGGAATAGTCGGACATGTAGAAGGTGGAGCCTCTGGAACGATAAGCGCATGTTATTCGTTAGGAACGATCGCGTCAGCCTCCTATGCTGGCGGAATCGTCGGTTCTTCTTCTTTGTGTCGGCTAAGCGGATGTTATACGGTCATCATAGCCACTGGTACCGGTTCCTTCAAAGGAACGATAAATGGAACGGACGCTACAGAGAATGATTACTCGACCTGTTACTATTCCTCTTCGGAAGGATGTGCCTACTTAGAGGGGAATGAGGTTCCGGTCCATTATGATGAGGATTTCTATGTGAACACTCTGTCATGGAGAGCTTCTGATTGGTCTTTTAGTGAAGACGATTATCCTACTTTGGTATCCGAAAGCAGTTTGATAAGAAGCGAATAAGCGTACGCATCAAGATGCGATAGGGCGGATCTTTTCTAGTTCATCCCCAATTAATCTTTTGGTCTCCCTCATATCGATATCGTTCTGAAGATTGAGGAAGAACTGCTCACTGACCCCAAAATATTTTCCAAGTCGGATTGAGGTGTCCGCGGTGATTTTTCTCCTGTCGTGGAGAATGTCCTGGATGCGGGAGACAGGCACAAAAATTTCTTTTGCTAGTTTGTACGCTGAAATATGAAGAGGTTTCATGAAATCCTCTAAGAGGAACTCACTCATTTTTGGTATTTCGATTCTGTCCATGTTGTTCTCCTTTCTTTGAAAGTTATGGGTTAATGGCCCTTATATTATACACGCCAAACAGGTATATACCACTCACATTTGATGATCCTCCTCCGATTGATAAAGTCTTTCCTCACTTACCATATAGAGGAGCAGGGGATGATTTTTCACAAAATTCTCAAAAATATTTTTACCTATAATATGTGATTAATATTCTGGGAATTAATCACAAGTAAATGAGCATATTATAGGTAACCTATGGTCACCTATTGACACCCTCTCTTTTTGTGAGAATCTTTAAGCATGATTTACATCACAGGCGACACTCACGGGGACTACGATTTCGATAAGCTTCTCTCGCTCATAGGGAAGAACCTTTCATTTGACGATTACCTAATCATCGTCGGTGATGCTGCCATATGCTGGTCAGAAGAAGAGCTTCCTCATTTCTTGAATCTTTATAACAGCATCGGATGTACCATCCTTTTCATTGATGGAAACCATGAGAACTTCGAGATGCTTAATAACATGCCTCTTGTGGAATATAAAGGTGCCCTCATGCACAAGATAGATGAGCATATCTTCCATATCCTCCGCGGAGAGATATTGACCTTAGAAGGGAAGACTTTCCTTTGCATCGGAGGCGCTCACTCGATAGATAAGGCATACCGTACCCCATACATTTCTTGGTGGCCGGAAGAGGAAATAACCGAACACGATATCGATAACGCCAGGTGTAACTTAGCGAAAGTGGATAACAAAGTCGATTACGTCATCACCCATTGCTGTGACACCTTCACGGTTATGAACGTTTTCCGTTTCAGAAAAGATAGAAGCACCGACATGCTCTCTTTCATCGATCGTGAAGTTGAATATAAACACTGGTACTTTGGCCATTACCATTTCGATAGGAAGATAGACAAAAAGAGAACGTGTTTGTATCAGGATATAGTGGCCTTAGATGACAAACAGCCTTTTGAGATATCGGAGGACACTCTAAAGACGATGGATGAGTCGATCGGCAACTTCAGTGAAGGGGTAGTTTCCGAACCAATCAAACTGAAATAGGTTTCTTGCTTCATCCTACAAACTCGACTTATGAAAAACTAGGTGAAGTTCTAACGAAGACCTAGGAAATCATAAAACCCATTGTTATTTTGTTAACAAAATAATTATGTATAATTACTGCCTAAAAGTGTTGATTAACTAACTAAAATACCATAAAATATGGTTAGAAAAAGAAAACTATGGTTAGAAAATTTGATTATTCATTTTTAAAAGATAAGGTTTCTGGGAAAATCGTCTCGCTGCTCTCTGTGGTTTATGACATCAAAGGGAAAGAAAGCGTTAGACTTAATTCTTCGCCTTCTTTGTTCAAAAAATTAAAAGCGAAAGCAATCAGGGACTCGATTAAAGCCAGTAACGCAATCGAAAACATCCATACGACCGAAAAGAGAATCGATGATATTGCCAAAGGTGATAACAACGCTTTCACCCATCCGGAGAAAGAGATAATCGGGTATAGGAACGTTCTCAATAACATTCACAGATTCCATGAAACGATTGCTTTTGATGAAACGACTATTTTAGCTTTGCACAAGGAACTGCTGGATGTTGCGGAAACATCCGGTCGTGGAGAGTACAAGAAAGAGCCGAACATCATAAGCGAAAGAAAGAACGGAAGGAGTGTTCCGATTTTTATTCCGACTCTTCCAAAAGACGTTAAGGATTCGATTGGACAGGCACTACTTGCTTACGGTGAGGCAATCCATGATCCAGAGATCAACCCATTGCTCTTGATACCTAGTTTTGTGCTTGATTTCCTTTGCATCCATCCTTTTGATGATGGCAACGGAAGAATGTCGAGGCTACTTACTCTCTTGCTCCTATACAAATCCGGTTTTGATGTTGGAAGGTTTGTCTCGATAGAAAAGGTGATTAACGATACCAAAGGTGAGTATTATGATGCCTTATATGAATCGTCTAAGGACTGGCATGATAACAAAAACGATTATTCCCCATTCATCCTTTACATGATCAAGGTTCTGTATCATTGCTATAAACTCCTCGATGAGAACGTATTCGCCCAGATAGACAAGAAACTTAATAAGAGTCAAAGAGTTGAACAGCTTCTTCTGAACGCGTTCGTCCCTCTAAAAAAACAAGAGATAATGGAACAACTTCCTGATATCAGCGAAAACCTAATCGAAGCTGTTTTGGCTAAGCTTCTTAAGGAAGACAAGATATACAAAATAGGTTCATTCAAAGGAGCGATGTACTACCGAAAATAGGATATATCGGTTGGCACCTCTGAAAAACACATTTCACTGAGCGCTTTTCTTTTAGTCTTTGTATTTCTTCCAAGGAATATAAACGGACACTTTCTTTTGGTAATTAGAGTATTCCGGATATTTCCCTTTGGAGATATTCTCCGCAAGGATGGTGGATCCAATAAATAACAAGATAAGCAGAAGTGCACCAATCCCACTTAGATTGAAGACGCCTGTTATTCCGTATTCACCCACTAAAGCAGAAATAGAGAAGATATACACACCAACCCAGATGGATTGCTCACCAAGATAATTAGGGTGTCTGCTTCTTCCCCATAAGCCAACTGTATTGAACCCTTTGGAATAGGGGAGAGGAAGTTCTTCAAGTTTCTTTCCTTCTTTAAGCATCTTGTATTTGGTGGTTTGGAATTTCCATTGCTCTTCATCGGCGATTGTCTCAATCGTTAAAGCAAGAAGAGCAATCCCTCCTGCCACGAAATCAATCCAACTTAATGGAGCAGTGGAGCCCACGCACATAAGGGATGGAAGAGTGATAAGCAAAACAAGAAGGTTCTGGTAAATCGAAATGAAGAACAAATCAAAGATCCCCCAGACAAGCCTGTTATTAAATGGCTTCTTGCTTCTAAGGATGGCCCATCTATAATCTTCGACACCGCTCCAGAACTTCCAGCTATACGCGCCTTTACGTGCGAAGTTCATCGTTAGTCTGATCCCCCATAATGTAGCGATGATAGCAATGACGACGCATCTCCAGTTCATCTCGCTCATCCCTGCGATGATCCAGGTATAAGCGATAGGCAAAATACTCCATAATTTGTCCATCTGGGAAGTGTTGCCGCTTATCTCTCCGACAACGAAGCAATATAAGGCAGCGATGCCGCATACAATCAAAAGAACAAAAAGGATATCCATTCTTTCAGCAGAGAAAGTGATATCAAGAGAAGAAGCGAAAGTGGTCATGATATTTTTTCCTTGTGGACGATGAAGCAAGTTTAACACACGGGTATATCAAGACAAACTCTTTTTGCGGAACTTGAAAATCCCATGCAAATCACCCCTCTTTTTTGAGATACAAACAGGGCAAAGAACTCAAAGGCCATTTGATATGAGCCTTTTCGCGCGTATAATGTAACAGGTACATGAGTACGAAAAAGACCTTTAACTACGTCAGAGCGATATACGTCCTCGCTGACTTCATCTTCACTGCGCTCGTCGTCGGGGCGACTTTCTTGTCCCACGCGATGTGGCAGACAATCCCACAAGAAAAGATCATCGCTGACGTCATATTCACCCTCTCGTTCTCTCTTTTGATGCCAATCGTTCTTGGTATCTTCAGATGCTATAGAGTCCTCCTCCGCGAATTCGGCCTCGTTGAGTCGATGTGGATGTGCCTTGCCATCGGCATCGTCGATGCCATTGGCTTAGTGGGCATCATCGTCCTTAGAAACTTTGGCCTCATTTCCGTCATGACATATTGGTCTTGGGCTCTTGTCTCTGGTTTCCTTTTCCTTTCCCTTCCTGCTTTCCGCGCTGTCGGAAGGCTTTTTAAACTCTTCAAAGCGAGGAAGAAACTCGATGACTCAATCAGAACTCTTGTCATCGGTGGAGGAGATACTGCGAAGATCTACATCGACGAAACCCGTCAGAACAGTGAGAACAAGAACTACGTCATGTCGATTCTCGATGACGATCCAAACAAGATTGGCAATACCTTCGCAAAGATTCCGGTTGAAGGTCCAATCTCCGATGTCGCCAAATACATCCAGAAATACCAAATCCAAGAAGTCGTCATCTGCATGTCCCGCGTCGACAAAGAAAGATATCACGAGATCCTCGGCTATCTTAATGACCAACCGGTCCGTATCAAACGCATGCCTCTTCTCCATGAGATGAGTGGCCCAAATGACAGAAAGGTCACTGACGTCAATCTCGCTGAACTTCTTTGCAGAGACCCTGTATATCTTGAAACATCCGAAATCAAAGGGATGTTATATGGCAAGAACGTTCTCATCACCGGTGCCGGTGGCTCAATTGGTTCTGAGCTTGTCCGTCAGGTCTTCAAGACCCATCCAAAGACCCTCATTCTTTTCGATATCTACGAGAACGGTGTCTATGACATTCAGCAAGAGCTCGTTCGTAAGATGAGAGCCAAAGACATCAAGGATATCAACCTTGTTGTCCTTATTGGCTCCACATATAACGAATTCCGCATTGAATCCATCATGAAGAAATACCGTCCTGATTACGTGTACCATGCTGCCGCATATAAACACGTCCCTCTCATGGAAGATTCTCCTGCAGAGGCAATCAGAACCAATGTCATCGGTACATATAACGTCGCTAAATTCGCTGACAAATATGGTGTCAAGAAGATGGTTCTTGTCTCCACTGACAAAGCTGTCCGTCCTACCAACGTTATGGGCGCGACCAAACGCTTCGCGGAAACCATCATCCAGTACTTCAGCGATAAATCAAAGACCACGCAGTACGCTGCAGTACGTTTTGGCAACGTCCTTGGATCAAATGGTTCAGTCGTCCCTCTTTTTAGGAAACAGATTGAAGCAGGGGGTCCAGTCACCATCACCCACAAAGACATCATCCGTTACTTCATGACCATTCCTGAAGCAGTATCCCTCATCCTTGAATCCTCCATCTTCGCAGAAGGAGGAGAAATCTTCATTCTTGATATGGGTGATCCAGTGAGGATTGTCACTCTTGC
>JAFXWH010000122.1:0-3313 GCA_017542885.1 Bacilli bacterium
CTACATAAGGAACCAAGACTTCCCAAGGGAGTTCGGTTGGACCGAAGTAATGGATGGTCGCGAACAAGCCGAAATCAATGAGGAAGCTCGAGATGGCAACCAAGAGATAAAGGATTGGGGTTCTATAGATCCTGAAGCTGTCTTTGATTGGATGGAAATGCGAATTGGCGTTGTCGTCATAGATGGTCTTGATGGTGATCTGACTTAGCTTAGCGGCTCTAACGGCATCATTGAGGAAATTGAACTCGAATTCGTAACGGTCCCCTACTGTTGTCAGAGCGATCTCAAAGAGGTTCTCTGGAATGCCTCTAAGGCCAGTCTGGGTATCGGTGACTTTGACGCCGGTCGACATTTTGAAATAGCCGCTTGAGAATCTGTTTCCGAAACGGTTTCTTTTCGGGGTGTCAGGGCTAGAGAAATCGCGGACGCCTAAGACAAGGTGATCGCCTTTCTCGGAAAGCTCATCGCGCACCCTTAATATATCTTCGAGCGCGTGTTGGCCATCTCCATCGGCAGTCACGATGCCTTTGACCTCAGGGAGATTGTCCCTTACGTATTTGAATCCTGTCTTTAAAGCGTATCCCTTTCCATGGTTATCCGGATAAGAGATGACAGTGAAGTTCTCTAGTTTGCCAATCTCATCAAAGATAGGCTTATATTTCTCTCCTGATCCATCGTCGACGATGATGATTCTCTCGAATGATGTTGGTTCAATCGTGCTTAAAAACGGCAAAGCCTTGTCGCATGGTTGGTAAATCGGGATGACTAATGCTGTTTTCATGTACACCTTATTAAGTGAAAAAAGAGCCTTTTTATTGAAAAGAAACTACTCAATATTGTAAAGCAAACCCAAGGTCATTTCACACCTTAAAAAAGAGGAATATTTTCAACCCAAAATAAGATAGATTTGCTATAGATTTTTTGAAAAATGGCAAGAAAAAAGGACCGAGGTTAATCGGTCCTTGATTCATGGGAGATTAGGCTGCTGCGGTCTCTTCTTCTTTTTCATCTTTTCCTTCGGATTTGAGGGACTTGATGAATGGGATGAAGAGGAGGACGCCCCAGACGATAAGACCAGCGCCGATGACGCCTTCGCCGATCCAGAGGCAGCTCTGCCAAACTGGTGGGAGGTATCCGGTGATCTCGATGGTCATGATGTTGGAGTTGACGACGCAGTAGAGAAGGTTGTGGGCAGCGCGTCTAAGGACGGTAACGTCACCCTCGCTCTCCTCATCTGGTTTGGACCATGGCTTGGCGCCATTGAGGTTAAGGTCGCCGCCAGCGTAGCACATCTGCTTGTTGGACATGTAATCGTTGACGTGGAAGTCGCAGATGACCGATCCAACGAATCCCCACTCCTTGCGGAGAACGGTGGTAAGGAGACGGTAGTCGCCGCCGGTCCACTTGGTTCCGATACGGTTGAAGGAGGACATGATGCCGTGGGTTCCACCTTCTTTGACGGCCATTTCGAATGGCTTGAGGTAGATTTCACGGATGGCCTGCTCGTTGCACCAGGTAAGCTTACCTTCGGTGTCACGGTTGGTTTCCTGATCGTTAAGAGCGAAGTGCTTGACGTTAGCGTAGACGCCGTATTCCTGAACCGCCTTGACGACGGCAGCGGCGCACTTGCCGGCCTGGAATGGGTCTTCGCTGTAGTATTCGGTGTTACGTCCGCCGAATGGGGAACGGTGCATATTGACACCTGGGCCATACCATCCGGTGTATGGGAGTTTGTCACCTTTTTCGTTGCCGATGAGGGCTTCGTTGCCGATGGCTCTGCCCTGAGCTTCTGCAAGCTTAAGGTTCCAGGTCTGAGCAACTAAGCATTCGGAGCAATAGTAGCAAGTGCCGTAGACGGCTTTGTTGCCTAAGAAGGCGACGATGCCGGTTGGGCCATCGAATGAAGTGGTTCCTGGGATGCCAAGACGCATAAGGTCTTTGGTGGAGTAACAGCCGCCATTGAAGAGGGCTTTGTACTCTTCGAAGGACATCTGATCAAGGAAGTCCTCCCAAAGTGGGTCATCATAGTCCTTGTAGCAGAGCTCTTTGAACATGACGGTGACTTCGGCATCGGTCGTTGGCATATCGTCGAACTCCTCTTTGTTAAGGGAGTTGCGGCTGTTGCAGGAATCGATGAAGTCCTGATCGACGAGACGATCTTCTTCGGTTGGCATCTTCGGGAAGGTGCCAATCCAGTCATTGCGGCTGAGCTGTTCCTGGAGATGGTCGTCAGCGTCTCCGAAGAGAGGCTTGACGGTGTTGCCGGTGACAGGGTCTTTCTCGTATTTGATACCCTCGGCATCTAGTTCCTTATTGAAGGTATCGATGTCGGTGTGGGCATCGGTGCCGACGTGGAAGGTGTAGGTTCCGCCTTCGAGCTCATAGCAGCTATAGGCGTTCGCGTTCTTATCGTTGTAGTCAAAGGAAGCGAAGGTGTATGGGTCGATGGTGATCTTGACGGTCTCTTCGGCGCCAGCGGCGAGAAGGGAGGTCTTTTCATAGCCAACAAGGACTTTGTAGGCTTTTTCGATACCACCTGGAGTGTATGGGGCTTCAGCATAGATCTCGACGACGTCTTTGCCAGGAACATTACCGGTGTTCTTGACTTTGACTTCGACTTCGAAGGTGCTCTTGGTAAGGGCAGCGCTTTCGAGAGCGGCTTTGTTCTGAAGCTCATGCTCGAAGGTTGTGTAGCTTAAGCCATAACCGAATGGGTAGACGACATGGCTGTTGTACCAGTTCTCGTCATCTTTGCCACGGGTCTCGTAGTAACGGTATCCGTAGTAGATGCCTTCTTCGTAGTCGCAGAAGTTGAAATCGAGAAGTCTGTTTCTGTCGCCAGATCTCATATCCTCGATGCTTAAGGCGTACTTGTCGCTATCGAAGACACGGTTATCGCCGAAGTTCATCCAAGTTGGATCTTCTTCGTAGTGGGTGTAGAGGGTATCGACGGTGTGTCCGCTTGGGTTGACGTCACCGTTAAGGATCTTGCCAAGGGCCATGATGCCGACTCCGCCTGGGGAGCCGATCATGATAGCGGCATCGACCTTCTGCTCGTAAGCTGGGTCATCGGCGAACTTGAGGAATCCGCAGTCGATGTTGTTCGAGGTGTTGAAGAGAACAACGATGTGGGCGAATTTCTGAGAATCGGCGATGTGCTTGAGAAGGGCTCTTTCATTGGTATCGAGCTCGAGGTAGTGTCCGTCTGGGTTGTCGGTGGCGACGCGTGGGAGGTCCCATCCTTCGCCAGCGATACGGGAGAAGACGACGAGAGCGGCATCGCCATAGTTGGCGTAGCTGTCGGTGACGTCGC
>JAFXWH010000123.1:0-9677 GCA_017542885.1 Bacilli bacterium
AGGTGAATGGTTTGTTTGGGCTGAAGAAGACAGCCTTGATGCTGAGTAAGTCTTTAGCAATTAATTGATCGATGTTTTCCATTTTTATTCTCCTAAGAAATCTTTGATGCATCTTTCGTAAGCGGCAACTGGGTCGCTTGCAGCGGTGATTGGACGTCCGACGACGATGTAGTCGCTGCCAATCGCTCTTGCGTCAGCAGGTGTCATGACTCTCTTCTGGTCGCCTTTATCGCCATCGGCGAATCTGATGCCAGGGGTGACAGTGAGGAAGTTTTGACCACAGACCTCGTGGACTTTGCCCGCTTCAAGAGGTGAGCAGACAACGCCATCAAGACCGGATTCTTTGGCGGTCTTGGCGTAGTGCATGACGACTTTATCGATTGGTTCGTGGATGAGGATGTCTCTTTCCATCGATTCCTGATCGGTGGAGGTGAGCTGAGTGACAGCAAGAAGAAGAGGTCTCGTTCCGTCTGGTCTGGTGAGGCCTTCGATGGCGGCTTCCATCATGGCTCTGGTTCCTGCGGCGTGGAGGTTACACATATCAACGTCGAGGCCAGATAGTCTAGCCATGGCTTTCTTGACGGTGTTTGGGATGTCGTGGAGCTTGAGATCGAGGAAGATCTTGTGTCCTCTTTTCTTGATCTCTCTCACGATGGATGGGCCTTCCGCATAGAAGAGCTCCATGCCGATTTTCACGAATGGCTTTCTGCCAGTGAACTTATCAAGAAATTCGAGTGTCTTTTCCTTGCTCTCGAAATCGCAAGCGATGATTACGTCTTTTGCCATCTTATTTTCTTCCTCCAATTATTTCTTTAAGCGATTTGATGCCGTATTTCTCCATTATCCTTGGCAAATCCTCAATGATTTCTTTGCAAGCATAAGGATTGACGAGGTTTGCGGCGCCTACTTCAACGGCTGTAGCGCCCGCCATCATCATCTCAAGGACGTCTTCTGCGCTAGAGACGCCGCCCATGCCGATGACTGGGATCTTGACCGCATGTGCGACTTGATAGACGCATCTAAGTGCGACAGGGAAGACAGCAGGTCCAGAGAGGCCTCCGGTCTTGATACCAAGGATTGGTTCCCCGGTCTTAAGATCAATCCTAAGTCCCATCAAGGAGTTGATGAGAGAGATGCCATCCGCTCCGCCTTCTTCAGCAGCCTTCGCGATTGCGACGATATCCGTGACGTTAGGGGAGAGTTTGACGATGAGTGGTTTGTGAATGACCTTCTTAACGGCCTTAACAACATTTCTGACGTTGTCAGGGTCTGTTCCGAAGGCAAGTCCTCCGCCATGGACGTTTGGACAAGAGACATTGAGCTCAATCCAACCGACCATATCGACTTTGTCGATCTTCTCGCAATTAGAGACATATTCCTCTAAGGAGAAGCCGGAGATATTGGCCATGACTGGCTTATGGAAGACCTTCGCTAACTTAGGAAGCTCTTCACTGATGACTTTCTCGATGCCAGGGTTCTGAAGTCCGATGCAGTTGATCATGCCAGCAGGGCACTCAGCGATACGAGGGGTTGGGTTTCCGAATCTTGGTTCAGCGGTGGTTCCTTTGAATGAGAAGGTTCCAAGCATGTTGATGTCATAGAGTTCAGCGAACTCGTAGCCGAATCCATAAGTTCCGGAAGCTGGGATGATTGGGTTATCGATTTCGATTCCCAAAAGATTGATCTTGGTGTCTATTTCTCCCATAGGATTTCCTCCTTCCTTAGGACTGGGCCTTCTTTGCAGATGCGCTTATATCCGGTGATGGTCTTGCAAGAGCAACCCATGCAGGCTCCGAATCCGCATCCCATTCTTCTCTCGAAGGAGAATTCCCCTTCGGTAGTAGTCGCGTTATACACAGCCTTAAGCATTGGCTCTGGGCCGCAGGTGTAGAAATATGAATAGCTTTCTGGAAGAGCGTTCGTGACAAAGCCCTTCGTTCCATATGAGCCATCAACGGTCGTGACGGTGACATCACATCCGAGTTTTTTGAAAGAATCCTCGGCAAAAACCTCTTCTTTTTTGTTGAATCCAAGGATAACCGAGACTGTTTTGCCTTCTTTGACGAGTTTCTTAGCAAGGTTATAGAGAGGTGGGACTCCAACGCCTCCTCCGATAAGGAGAGGGTGGTCGCCCGCTTTCGATAAATCATAGCCATTGCCAAGTCCGACAAGGAGGTCGAGGTTAGTGCCAACGGGCATCTCGCTCATCGCTTTGGTGCCTTTGCCAACGACTTTGTAGATGAGGGTGAGGCTACCTTCGTCATAGTCGCAGACGGAGATAGGCCTTCTAAGGTAATAGCCATCAAGAAGGATGTTGACGAATTGGCCTGCATTGGTGATACCTGAGGTATCTCCATTTAAGACCATCTCAAAAACATCTTTCGTGAGAGGGATGTTCTTTTCGATTTCAAATAAGCTTCTCTTCATTGCTACTTCCTTAGGCATCGATGGTGGAGATGGTGATGGTGGTTTCCTCTAAGACGTCGAGGAGAACTCTCACGGTGTCAAGTGAGGTGAACATCGTGACGTTGCTCTCAATCGCGTACTTCCTGATCTGGTAGCCATCGGACTCAGAGGCTTTCTCACCAACCTTCGCGGTGTTGATGACGTAGGCGATGTGTCCTTGTCTGATGGAGTCGCGGATCTCGTTGCTGCCTTCTTTGATCTTCTTGAGGACGTGGGTTCTGATTCCGTGTTCCTTTAAGAATGAGGCGGTTCCGCTGGTGGCCTCGATGTTGAAGCCGAGGTCATAGAATCTCTTAACGAGCGGGAGAGCTTCCTCTTTGTCCTCGTCGGTGACGGTGACGAAGACGGTTCCGTAGTTCTGGAGTTTGGTTCCAGCAGCCTGTAAGGCTTTGTAGAGGGCTCTATTAAGTTTGTCATCATAACCGATGGCTTCGCCAGTGGATTTCATCTCTGGGGAGAGATAAGCATCAAGTCCTTTGATCTTATTGAAACTGAATACTGGGACTTTGACGTAGTATCTCTTCTTCTCTTCTGGGTAGATTCCGAAGATGCCCTGTTCCTTAAGGCTCTTACCAAGGATGACCTCGGTAGCGATATCCGCTAAAGAGTATCCGGTGGCCTTAGAAAGGAATGGGACGGTTCTTGATGAACGTGGGTTGACCTCGATGATGTAGACTTTCTCTTCTCTGTCGACGATGAACTGGATGTTGTATAAGCCTTTGATGCCAATGCCAAGACCTAACTGCTTAGCATAGCTAAGGATGATGCCTTTGACCTTGTCGCTGATCGAGAAGGAAGGATAGACGGAGATAGAGTCGCCAGAGTGGATGCCCGTTCTCTCAACGAGTTCCATGATACCTGGGACGAAGACGTCGACGCCGTCGCAGATAGCGTCGACTTCGACTTCCTTACCGACGATGTATTTGTCAACGAGGACTGGTTTGTCTTCATCGATTTCGACAGCGGTCTTGAGGTAGTGCTTTAAGCCATTCTCGTCATTGACGATCTGCATGGCTCTGCCACCGAGAACGAAGGATGGTCTAACAAGAACTGGGTATCCGATTCTCGAAGCGGCCTTGATGCCTTCTGGGATAGAGGTAACAGCGGTTCCGTCTGGCTGAGGGATGTTAAGGGATTTGCAAACCTTCTCAAAAAGGTCTCTGTCTTCGGCCTTGTCGATGGCTTCGCAGTCAGTGCCGATGATCTTGACGCCTCTTGCAGCAAGAGGATCAGCGAGGTTGATGGCGGTCTGTCCGCCTAAGCAGGCGATGACGCCTTCTGGTTTCTCATAGTTGATGATGGCCATGACGTCTTCCACGGTGAGAGGCTCAAAGTAGAGCTTATCAGCGGTAGTGTAGTCAGTGGAGACGGTCTCTGGGTTGTTGTTGATGATGATGGCTTCGTATCCAGCGCGCTTGATGGTCTGGACGGCGTGGACGGTGCTGTAGTCGAACTCAACGCCCTGGCCGATTCTGATTGGGCCAGCGCCAAGGACGACGATCTTCTTCTTATCGGTTAAGCGGGATTCGTTCTTGAAGCTTGGGTTAACGAGGTTCTGGTATGTGGAATAGAGGTAAGCGATGTACTCTCCGGTGTGGAGGGTATCGACCATCTTGTAGGTTGGGATGATCTCATTTTCGATTCTCTTGTTATAGACATCGAGCTCTTTCTGTTTCCAGAGCTTGGCGATGTACTTGTCGGAGAAGCCCATGACCTTGGCGGCTTTGAGAATCTCAAGGTCACCTGGCTTGGCGGCAATCTCTTTTTCCATATCGATGATTTTCTTGAAAGATTCCAAGAATAATGGGGTTATGGCGGTGATTTTGAATAATTCGTCCACGCTGACGCCTCTTCTTAAGAGCTCGCAGATGGCGAAGACGTTGTCACTCTTGAAGGTGCTGATGTGTTTCTTGAGATCTTCGGTTGAGACTTCATCAAAGATCTTGTTGTGGAGGTGGCAAGCACCGATCTCGAGGGATCTTATGGATTTGAGAACACACTCTTCTAAGGTAGAACCAATGCCCATGACTTCGCCGGTGGCTTTCATCTGGGTTCCAAGCTCGTTGGAAGCGCTCGTGAACTTATCGAATGGGAAGCGAGGGAATTTGGCGACGACGTAATCAAGGGATGGCTCAATCGCAGCGGTTCCGCCGGCGACTGGGATCTCGCTAAGCTCCATGCCAAGGGCGATCTTGGCGGTGACTCTGGCGATTGGGTATCCGCTAGCTTTGCTAGCAAGAGCGGAGGAACGGGAGACACGTGGGTTGACCTCGATTAAGAAGTACTCACTGGAATTTGGGTTGAGGGCGAATTGGACGTTGCAGCCGCCTTCGATCTTGAGTTCTCTGATGATCTTGATGGCGGAGTCGTTGAGCATCTTCAAATCGTGCTCATTGAGGGACATGATTGGGGCAACGACGATGGAGTCACCGGTATGGACGCCGACTGGGTCAACGTTTTCCATGCCGCAGATGGTGATCGCGTGGTCTTTGCTGTCGCGCATGACCTCGAATTCGATTTCCTTATATCCTTTGACGGATTTCTCGACGAGGATCTGGTGGACTGGGGAGAGAGCGAAACCGTTTCTGGCGACTTCGATGAGCTCTTCATCGTTATCGGCGAATCCGCCGCCGGTTCCACCAAGGGTGAAAGCTGGTCTTAAGACAACTGGGTAGCCGATATCGTGAGCGGCTTTGAGGGCCTGGTCGATATCGTAGGTGATTTCGGATGGGATAACTGGCTCACCGATCTTCTGGCACATCTCTTTGAAGAGTTCTCTGTCCTCAGCCTTCTCGATGGATTCGGCTGGGGTGCCAAGAAGCAAGGTGCGGCATTCTTTGAGGACGCCTTTTCTCTCAAGCTGCATAGCAAGGTTGAGACCGGTCTGTCCGCCGATGCCTGGGACGATCGCGTCTGGTCTTTCGTGACGAAGGATCTTCGCGACGTAATCAAGGGTAAGTGGCTCCATGTAGACCTTATCCGCAATCTGGGTGTCGGTCATGATGGTCGCTGGGTTGGAGTTGACGAGGACGACCTCGTATCCTTCCTCTTTGAGGGCTAAGCAAGCCTGGGTGCCTGCATAGTCGAACTCGGCTGCCTGACCGATGACGATCGGGCCAGAGCCGATGATTAAGATCTTTTTGATGTCTGTACGTTTAGCCATAAGTTATTTTCCCTCCTCTTTTTCATAAACTATGTGGTTATTGCAAACTGTAAGGTAGTTGACGCCGTAGAGTTTCGCTCCGATAAACGGAGTGGACTTGCCTTTCGACAAGAACGTTTCTTCTTTGACCTCGAATTCCTCATCAAGGTTCCAGATACTGAATCCGTCGTATGGGATTCCGAATATCTCGCGTGGGTTCACGACCAATAGGTCGATGAGTTTGTCTAAGGTGATGATGCCTTTCTTAACGAGTCCTGTATAAAGGAGCGGGAAGGCAAGTTCGATGCCCGTGATGCCAAATGGCGATTTCTCTAAGCCTCTCGATTTCTCCTCAAGGCTATGTGGGGCATGGTCGGTGGCGATGATATCGATCGTGCCATCTTTGATTCCCTCAATGAGGGCGAGTCTATCTTCTTCGCTTCTAAGCGGTGGGTTCATTTTCCAGTTGCCCGCTTCCTGAAGCATCGAGTCATTTAATAAAAGGTAATGAGGTGCGGTCTCGCAGGTGATATGGACGCCTTCCTTCTTGGCTTTGCGGATAAGCTCAACGCTTTCTTTGGTGGAGATGTGGCAGACGTGATATCTGCATCCGGTCTTTCTTGAAAGCTCAATATCCCTGGCAATTTCCATATATTCGCTAGCGGAGCAAATTCCTTTGTGGCCATGGGCTTTGGCATATTCGCCATCGTGGATGTAGCCACCTTTGAGGAGTTCATTGACCTCGCAATGGGCGACGATCATCTTATTGAGCTCTTTGGCCTTCATCATGGCTTTGAGCATCATCTCTTCGGTCTGGACGCCAACGCCGTCATCGGAGAAGGCACAGACCCTATCTTTGAGGTCTTCCATGTCGGAAAGCTCATCGCCCTTTTCACCTTTGGTGATAGAGGCGTATGGGTACACATGTATGCATGCGTCCCTCGCGATGATGTCCTCTTCGATCTTCAAGGTCTCAAGGCTATCTGGGACAGGTTTGAGGTTTGGCATCGTGCAAACAGCGGTGTATCCGCCATGAGCAGAGGCCTCAGTTCCGGTTTTGATGGTCTCTTTGTAAGAAAAACCCGGCTCTCTGAGATGGACATGAACATCAAGGAAGCCGGGAATAAGAACATAAGAGGAATCAGTTCTGAGCTTGTTTGGAAGAGAAAAAGCGGAAACCAAATGCTGAAGGTCAAAGTCGACCTTAGCTCTTCCGCTTTCGATTTTGATTTTAAGATTAGACATATCAGTTCTCCTACCGATATGGGATTCCTTTGGAACCCTCAAAAAATATATAGATACTGAATCAATGATTCAAGCGCTTTTTTCAAAAAAAGAAAAAGACCTTGAATGTAAGGTCTTTCATTTGATGAATTTGTGCCCTTTTTCAAGAGCGTCTTTTTCCCATTTTGGGGTTTCTCCGCTCTCTTCCTCAGCCAGAAGTTTCTTGTCAGACTTGCTAAGAGGAAGCTTTTCGAAGAGGTCTGGGCGGTGCTCCTTCGTGAGAACCAAAGCCTTCTTCCTTCTCCACTTGGCGATGGCCTCATGGTTACCGCTATATAAGAGGTCAGGAACCTTCTTTCCGTCGAACTCATATGGCTCGGTGTATTGAGGATACTCAAGGATAGGCTCATTGAACGATTCATCGGTTAAGGAATCCTGGGAGATGGCTCCATCGAGAAGTCTGACGACGGAATCGATGACAGACATTGCTGGGATTTCTCCGCCGGTTAAGACGTAGTCACCGATCGAAAGAAGCTCATCGACATAGTCATTCACTCTCTCGTCAATTCCTTCATAATGTCCGCAAACGAGAACGATATGTTCAAGTTTTGCATAGGATTTTGCGATTTTTTCGTTATATGTGACGCCTCTAGGGGAGAAGAGGACCTTGTGGCTATTTGGACCTGAGACCTTCTTAAGAGCGTCGACGATAGGCTGGCACTTCTGGATGAGTCCGGCTCCTCCTCCGATAGGTGGGGTATCCGTTCTTCCGTATTTGTCCGTGGTGAAATCGCGGATTTGAACAATCTCGATCTCCGCGCAACCTTTGGCGATGGCCCTCTTGATGATGGAGTTGCTCAAAACGCCTTCGAACATCTCAGGGAAGAGTGTTAAAACGGTGATCTTCAAAGCAAGCCCTCCATGACATTGATGGTTATGACTTTATTATCGATGTCGACGTTTTTGATGAAAAGCCCGTCTTTGAATGGCACGTAAACGTGTTTCTTTTCGGCGGTGGTGACCGATAAGGTTCTGACCTTTGAGTATTCGAGGACCTCATCGACGACTCCGATGACGCGATTCTCATCAAGATAGTCGACGACTTTGCAGCCGATCAAGTCGGCATAGCGGTAGTAGCCTTCTGGAAGGACGGCCGCTTCTTTGTCCATCTCGATGGCAAAGCCTTTATAGCCCTCGATGGCGTTTATATCTCCATATTCCTCGAAGGAGAGGAAGTAGTAGTCTCCGGAATCCCTGAAGCTCTTAACGGTAGCAGGGAATCTTTCGTTCGTTTTCTCGTCGTGGAGGGACAGTTTGGTCCCTTTCTTAAATCTTTGCTTAGCAAAAGATGTGAGGGATTTGCATCTGACCTCACCTTTTAACCCGAAGGGCTTAAGAATGTAACCAAGTGTGATGTATTCCATAAGAGAAAAAGGAGGACGCTTATTTGGCGTCCTCTTTGTCGTCATGATTTTCGTTGAAGCTTTCGAATTTCAAATGGATTCTGACGTTGGAGTTGTCGGCTTTGCCAACGATTCCAATGGCTTCACGAAGGGCGTTTGCGATCGCTCCATGCTTGCCGATTAAGCGGGCGGTGTCATCATCTTCTGCGACGATGAGGAGGGCCACATCTTTCTCGGTGCTGCCTGGGAGCTCTCTGACCATGATGGATTCAGGATGCTCGATGAGGGGATCGACAAGACCGTGGATTACTTTCTCGTAATCCATTATTTGGTCTCCTTTTTCTTAGCTTTTCCTTCGGCAAACTTGGCCATGATGCCTTTGCGGCTGAACATAGCGCGGACGCTGTCGGAAGGGATGGCGCCATCTTTGAGCCACTTCATAGCGAGTTCTTCGTTGATGATGGCTTTCTCTTCTCCAAGAGCTGGATCATAGGTGCCGATCTGTTCGATATAACGGCCATCTCTTGAAGAGCGGCTGTCAGCGGCGACGATGCGGTAGAAGGGATCTTTGTGGCGGCCAATGCGGGCCAATCTGATTTTAACCATAATGCTTGTTCTCCTTTTCCGAACGTAATCATAGGCTTATGATATATGCCTGTCAAGTATTTTTGCTTGACACATAATTACATTACATTTCACTCTCCAAAGGTTTTGCTTGCGAGGGGCTTATCGAGCGCGTAATATATTCGGTGCGCGAAAGCGATACGCAGGCTCCGCCGTCTGTCACTAGACGTGAACCTGAAGAGCAAATTCTAAGTTAGGAGGAAAAGATTCATGAACAACAACATTGTCAATGAGATCACTGCCAAGCAGATTCGCGAAGACATCCCACAGTTCTCGAGCGGCGACACCGTCAAGGTCTATTACCGCATCGTCGAGAACAAGAAAGAGCGTATTCAGGTCTATGAGGGCGTCGTTATCCAGCGTCGCGGTCATGGTGTCAGCGAAACCTTCGTCGTCCGTAAGATGTCCAGTGGCGTCGGCGTGGAAAGAACCTTCCCTGTCAACTCCCCAAGCATCGCCAAGATCGAAGTTACCCGTTACGGTAAGGTTCGTCGTGCCAGAATCCACTACATGCGTGGACTCAGCGGCAAATCCGCCCGTATCAAGCAAGGCAAAGCCCCAAAGGCTGCCGAAGCCAAGTAAATCTCAAGAAGTGACTGGAACCGCCCTTTCAAATGAGGGCGGTTTTCTTTTGTCTTAATTCAATAGAATTCTTATACTTTATTAGATGAACAATCAGCAGCAGAAGAACGTCCATTATTTTCCTGGCCATATGGCCAAAGCCCTCCGCGAGATGGCTCCTTTCGTCAAGAACGCCGACATCGTCGTTGAGGTCGCAGACGCGAGAGCGCCTTTTTCGACGCGTAACCCGATGCTTA
>JAFXWH010000124.1:0-9220 GCA_017542885.1 Bacilli bacterium
ATACCCAAAGAACCCTCTTCGGAACCATGCAGACCGAAGGCCCATGCGATCACTGCCATGGCACTGGCAAAGTCGTCAAAAACCCATGCAAAACATGCGGTGGCAGCGGATATAACCGCGTTCACAAAGACCTTGACGTCAATATTCCAGCCGGCATCAACAACGGCCAGCAGGTCCGCGTCAAAGGCAAGGGCGAAAGAGGCATCAACGGCGGAGAGAACGGCGACCTTTACATCGAGGTCCGTATCAGGAAAGATCCGACATTCACCCGTGATGGAAACGACATCCATATGGAACTTGAGCTATCCTTCGTCGACTGCGCCCTCGGCGCAAGCCTCGAAGTGAATACTGTCTATGGTTCAGTTGAGGTATCAATCCCAGCCGGAACCCAGCCAAATCAGATTCTCAAACTCAAAGGCCAAGGCGTGAAAGACCTTAGAACCGGCCGTCCAGGCGATCAGTTCCTTCACGTGAAAGTCACGACGCCGACGAATCTATCATCTACTGAGAAAGACTTGCTTAGACAATTCCAAAAAGAAGAGCAAGCCAAGCTCGGCAAGTGGTGGAACAAAGGCAAAAAATAAGATTAAGGTCTCACATTGTGAGGCCTTTTTTTATTGCTCGTATGCGTGTGAAGGGGTTATGCTATGAATTGTATTAAAAGAACTCACTATGCCAACTTGTAGAAATTGCCATCGCACAATCGGAAAATTCGATGCCGACGTCTGCCCATATTGCGGAACAACCGATCCAATCGATTCCCAATATCAGACCAAAGACATGACCTCTTTCATCGACCCGCAAAGACCAAAAGGCGGGTTATATAAGAGCAAGAGGCGCAAAGTCGCTTTCTGGCTTTGCTTTTTCCTTGGGTTTGCCGGTATCCATGATTTCTATCTTGGTTTCAAGAAAAACGGCATCGCAAATATCATCTTCACTACCTGTTTTGTCGGAATCATCGGAACAATCATCCTCATTCTCAACCTCACCAACGTGATTGAATGGTCGATTCCTGGCGGATACCTTTTGCCATTCGCCGTGGATTTCTTCGTTCATGCCGGATATGCTTTCCATTATGTCTTGAAAGACTCCCTTAAAGACGGGAATGGAGTGTTCCTTCGCTAAATATGGAACGCTTCTTCGGCCGCGTCGAAGGGGAGAAGGCCTATATCAACCCCGATAAAGCACACCATCTTGTGCGTGTTTTGCGTGCCAAAAAAGGCGACAAGGTGGAAATCGCCGACACCGGTGAGCTTTATCTATGTGAGATCAAAAGCCTCGAGCCTCTTGAGCTGGCAGTTCTTGAATCTTTATACAAGCCAAAACCTCTTCCTTTCACCGTCGTTTTGGCATTCGCTCTCCTTAAAGGTGGACATGACGAACTCGTTCTTCAAAAAGGAACAGAGTTGGGCGTTAACGAATTTGCCCCGTATATCTCTAGCCGCACAATCGTCAGACTTGACCAAAAAGACAAGGAAAAGCGCCAGGTCCGTTTTGAGAAAATCGTTCAGTCCTCTTGTGAGCAATGCAAGAGAATCGACATCCCAAAAGTTGACGGCATCTTATCTTTCGACAAAATGACCGATATGCAATTCGACCATGCTTTCTTCGCCTATGAAGGCCTTTCGCATGAATCATTCAACCTCGCTGCTGAGGCTGCCAAGGTAAAGCAGGGCGAGAGAGTCTTGCTCATAGTTGGACCTGAAGGCGGGTTCGATGAGAAAGAGGTTGCTTTGGCCACCAAAAAAGGACTAACCCCAGTCTCGCTCGGACAGAGAATCCTTCGTGCCGAGACCGCATCCATTTATATGGCCAGCGTGTTTTCGTTCTTAGGGGAGAGCAAAGAATGAACTTATACCAGCTCTTAAGCGACAACCAGGCTCCGACATCGTTCGATCACGGCGACGAAAGAGCGTTCTATAACCGTTATTCCTACAAACTGTCGGATAACGAACCTTTCGCCTACCTTTCCAAGGTCGTCGATTCCTTTGGCGTTATTCGTGCCAACATCGTCCTTAGAGCCATCATCAACAAAGAAGAGATCGAGAAGGCTTTCTTCGCACATTCTAAGGTTCTTGAGAAGAATCCTAACGCAACTCCGATGAATGAATTCATGGAGGATGTCACGAGCACGTTGCCATATATCGAAGTTGGCGGAGAAAAGATCTATGTCCCGATCTTCCCGTCTTCTTTGGCGTCCATTTATACCGACTCATACGAAAAGTTATCAGTTCCGCCATATAAGAGGTTGCTCAAGGATTATGAGGCCGCTTTAATCGATCCATTCGATTACTATGGCATGGCTTTATATGACTCATATTTCACGAAGTTAGTCATCCTTCGCAAGACGGAAACCTCGATGGCGGCTTATGATTACGATGCTGAGTGCATCTATTTCATCAACGAGCAAGGAAGACTTGATGCGAAAATCGCTCTTTTTGACAAAGGCTTAACGAGACCTCTTAAGAATCACATGATTCCTCGCATTCAGAAGGTCGTCGATGCTTATTACGAAGGCGATAGAGACAAGATGCTCAATGTCCTTCTCAAAGAGAAACTTATCTCTGACACATTACGCAAAAAGGCGGACGAGAAAAAGAAATGAAGTTCTTCGTTTTCGCTCTTGGCTGCAAAGTTAATTCCTATGAGAAAGACGCCATCAAAGAGGCCTTGATCGAAAGAGGCGATATTGAGGTGTCTAAGCCTGAAGAGGCTTCTTTAATCGTGGTCAATACCTGTTCGGTCACTGCGACGAGCGATCAGAAATCCCGCCAGCATATCCGTAAATTCAGAAGGCTTTCTCCTGATGCGATAATCGCCGTCATGGGTTGTTATTCCGAAGGTCACTTAAGCGAAGCTGAGACTCTTGGCGCGGATATCATCATCGGCACATCAAAAAGAGATAAGCTCCTTTCCTATATCGACCAATTTGCGAAAGATCATAAAAAAATCGTCGATGTTACCTATCTTTCTAGAAAGAAGATATATGAAGAACTTCAGTCACATGCGTTCACCGACAACGCAAGAGCCTATCTTAAAATCCAAGATGGCTGTGATAAGTTCTGTTCCTATTGCCTAATACCTTTTGTTAGGGGAAACTCCCGTTCAAGAACCAAGGAAGACGCCTTGAAAGAGGCTAAAGCGTTAGTCGAGAAAGGCTATCAGGAATTGATTCTTACCGGCATCGAAGTTGGATTCTATGGCTTAGATCTTTATGGCAAAGAATACGGCTTAGGAGAACTTGTCGAAGACATAATTAAAGAAAACCCAACCCTCAAGAGGCTCCGTTTGTCCTCAATCGACATTAGTGAGATATCGGATAAGTTATTTGAAGACTTCAAGAAATACCCATCTTTGATGCCGCACCTTCATTTATCCCTTCAGTCCGGTTCAGACGGTGTATTAAAGAGGATGAAGCGCAACTATACAGCGGCTCAATATTTTGAGAAAGTGCAGATGCTGCGTAGCATGTGTCCCGATATCGCTATAACCACCGATGTTATTGCTGGTTTCCCTGAAGAAACCGATGAGGAGTGGCAGGAGACCGTGAATTTCGTCAGGAAATGCGAATTTGCTGAGATCCATTGCTTTGCATACTCTTCGAGAAAAGGAACGGTCGCTGCAAAGATGAAACAGGTCGATAGCGCGATCAAAGACAAGAGATCCCATGAACTCTTAGCTATCTCGAGAGAACTAAGAGATAAATATGAAGCCAAGTTCTATGGCCAGGAGATGGAAGTCCTTTTCGAGGACTACGATGCTAAGAGCGGTTATGCTTATGGCCACACAAAAAACTATCTTCTAGTGAAGAAAAAGAGTGATCATTCTCTCCAAAAAACCTTCGACACGGTTCTATATGATGAGAGCAGCAAGGCAGACTAGCCTTTTTGCTCGATGATTGTCATACTTTTTGAATGAAGTGTAACGAAAACCACATAAGACGTTATCGAAACTTTACGGAAAAATTATGACATTGACCAAAAATAATTTGACTATAGAGGGCCCTTCTTTATAATTATGCAAGTCCAATAAAGGAGGATCGAATAATGGCAGTCCCGCAGAGAAGAACTGGTAAAACAGCTAAAAGAAAAAGAAGAACTCATTTCAACCTCGCAGCCCCGGCGCTCGTTCAGTGCAGCCACTGTGGCTCAATGGTTAGACCTCACCACGTTTGCCCAGAATGTGGCTATTACGATGGTAAGGATATCCTTCACCTCAAAAAAGGCGAATAATCTATCTTCAATTTGAATGGCGCTCCTCGTTGAGCGCCTTTTTTATTAAATAAAAAACGCTTATAGTTATAGATATGAAAGTCCTACTTTATTTCGAAGGCCAAGAGGCAATCAAAACGAGTGGCATAGGCCGTGCTTTAAGCCATCAGATCCGCGCTCTTGAAAGCCAAGGCATCGAATACACCTTAAATCCTAAGGACACCTATGATATTGCCCATATCAATACCCTTTGGGCTAAGAGTGGTGCCGTCTTAAGAAAATGCAAGAAGAAGGGGATTCCTGTGATTGTTCATGGTCATTCTACCTTCGAGGATTTCAGAAACTCATTCAAGGCCTGGCAACTTGTCGCGCCTTTCTATAATTCTCGCATCAAGCGCATGTACTCACGCGCGGACCTTGTTATAACCCCGACACCATATTCCAAAAGTCTTATAGAAGGCTATGGATTCGTCAAAAAAGTCATCGATATCTCTAACGGCATCGATTTAGAGGAATATGCCGAAAACCTCGATGCTCAGAAGGCTTTCAGAGAGAAGTTTGGCATCAAAGAAGGCGAGAAATTCGTCATGGGGGTCGGTTTTCCGTTCGAGAGAAAAGGCATCAAGGACTTCTTTGAAGTCGCCAGGGCCTTCCCTGATGTCAAATTCATTTGGTTCGGCGCCCTTCAGAAGATTCTTACCAACCATAAGGTCAAAGTCTGGGTGAAGAACCGTCCAGAGAACGCCATTATGGCCGGATACTGCAAAGGCGATTTGATCCATGGCGCATATCAACAGGCAGCTTGCTTGTTCTTCCCTTCTTTAGAAGAAACGGAAGGAATAGTGGTTTTAGAGGCTTTAGCCAGCCATTGCCCGCTTGTTGTGCGTGATATCGGCGTCTACGTCCCATGGCTCAAAGACAAAGTGAACGCCCACATCGAAAAAGATAACGAAGGCTTCATCAAAACCATTGATTACTTATTAAAGAATGGCGAAGACAAAGCCATACTCGATGCCGGTTACAAAGTCGTTGAGGAAAGAACCCTTAAGATTGTCGGCGGCAAATTAAAAGAGGCTTACGAGAGCCTCCTTAAATGATTAATTGAGCCACGCTCTTTCTAACAGAGGTGTATAGCTTCTTCCCGATTGCGGAAGAGGCTTTTTTAGATTCTTGAGTTCTTTCCACTCAGTCTTTACATTCTTCAAATAGATTTTGGTAGCGCCGTACTTTTTATCGAGCGATAAATCAAAGAGAAGCGAGAGGTAGGAGCGGAAAGTGGTTTTCTTGAAGGCCTCGATCAAATTCTTGTCTTGATTCTTCTCCAAGAAGTCTCTGATGAGTGCAAAAACCCAAAGATGTCTCTCGGCGCGGTCGGTGCGGTGAACACTCATCGCGCTGGTAGGGACATTCTTGTAGTAATAGTAGAGAGGATCCTTGATACAGACGACTTTCTCGCAATATGAGAGCATCGAAAGGCAGAAGGCGACATCCTCAAACATATCTTTGTGATCGGAGAGGAGAAGCAACGGACGTTTCTCAATGATTTCTCTCTTCCACATTTTGGTCCAAAGGAATCCGCGGAAAGAGATGTCCCAAAGGAAAGCGGTGATGGCTTCTTTCTTGTTATATGTAGCGCTTGAAGAGGAGAAGAAAGCCTTCTCTTTTTCCTTTTCGTCAACCTGATAGAAAGAACAATTAACGCAGTCAGCGCCTGTGTTCCTCATGGTTTTGACAAGCGTGGACAAACAGTCTTTTCTAAGCCTGTCGTCGGCATCCATGAAGTAGATGTATTCACCTTGGCTATCCATAATGGCTTTCCAACGGGAAAGAGCCTGACCCATGCGGTAGTCCTCGGTGTGCATCTTGATCTTGTCGGGGTGTTTCTCCGAATACTCTTTGGCAAGGGCGAAAGTGCCGTCATTCGCGTCATCGATACCCATGATGAGTTCGGATGGTTCTTCGAAATCTTGTTCAAGGAAAGAGTCTAGGGCTCTGGCCAATGTGTCTTTGTTGCGAAAGACAGGCATTATGATGGATACGACAGGTTTATTCATGCAGTAATCATAGCATATAAACCAGTCACTTAAGTGACTAAATAATTGAAAAAGGTTGCAAAACACCTACACTTCGATAGAATAATGAAGCACGAAAAAGGAGGTGAATGCATCCATGCCAGTCAAAACAGTTCTTCGCGAAGGCGAAAATCTCGATGAGGCCTTACGTCGTTTCAAGAGAAGCGTCAATAAGAGCGGCATTCTCCTCGAATCCAGAAAAAGAGAGTTCTATCTCAAAACCGGCCTTCGTAGAAAAATGAAGTCCGAAATGGCCCGCCGTAAAAAGTGGTAAAAATCATCCCTCAGCAAAATGAGGGATTTTTTATTGCCAATTTCCGAAAAAATATTCCCTTCCTCTCTATATAGAAAGTGATGGGAATTTTTGTTTATCAGGGAGATGAGGAAGGCTGTGGCCTTGCCAGCCTCAAAATGCTCCTCTTGGATTTAACCAAGAAAAAAGGCTATCGTTATCTGACTTCCGAAAAGGAGGAGGATCTTTCGCTAGAAGACATCCGTCAGATGGCTTTCAAAGAAGGCGTCGACATTCAGTGGAAGCGCTGCTTAAAGGAGGAAGATTTGCTGTCCGCTACGACGTTTCCTTTGCTAATTCTCCTCAAAGGAGACGGGAAAGGACATCTAGTTTATCTAAGGAAAGCTAAGAGGGATCGTTTCCTCGTTTATGATCCGGCTATCGGCAAGAAATGGATCAAGAAAGAGGAATTGGTGAAGAAGTTCTCCTGTATCTACGGCGAAGCTGTTCTCTTCAGTGAGGAGAATTGTCCTTATTCGAAGCCGAAGATATTTCCTAAGACGGGTTTCTTTTTGAGCGCAATTTCGTCGCTTCTAGGAATAACCGCACTCTACTTTGCTCTATATTTATTAGGAAAAGAGGATTCTTATATCCTAACAGCTGCCCTCTTGGCGCTTTATGGGCTCTTAAGCGTAGGTTCGAGAATCATTACTGGATTCTTCAGTAAGAAATTTGATAAGAAGTGGCTTAAATGTGTCCCCTCAACATCCAAGAAGAAACTGGCTAAGAATTATGAGCGTTACTACGCTTTCAAGAGTTCAACATTTCCTGCTGTTATGGCGGTTATCGAAGGCATAAGCGTCGTCTTTGGCCTGTCTTTCCTCTTCGGTTTGAACGATCCGTATTTCTATGTTTCCGCAATCGGTTTGACCGTCTATCTTGCCCTCGAAAGCCAGATATTCAGGAAGAAGGCGGTTAAGAAGAAGGAAGAGCTTGTGATTGCTGAGGAAAGCCTTCTAAAAGGAAGGGATTCCATCCACGAACAGCTCAAGAAAATGACGAACATCAACAACGAAGCTATTCAAATTGGCGAAGGGGCCACATACGTCCAGATCATCTATATGGCGGTGGCGGTTGGTCTAGCTTTCATTCCTGCTTTGATGAGCGATAACCTAACGATTAATTACTTCCTTTTCCATTTCTTTGGTCTCTTAGGCCTTGGTCAAGGAATAAGGTCTCTCCTCAATTTCTTCGAGAACAGATGCGACCGACAAAGAGCGTACGTCTATTTCTGTGAGAATTTTGTCAAAAAAGAAGGTTCAAGATAATTTTATCTTGCCTCCTCATGTGCTAAAGTATTGCCGATATGGAAGTTGTTTTTGATAATCCTTACGGAAAAGACTTTGACTGGTTAGAGGGAAGATACACCGAAATCGCAAAGGTCGCTTTCTCTTACCTCAACATCAAAGAGAATTATGAAGTCGACGTTTCCCTCGTCGACGATGAGACTATTCATCAGGTTAACAGGGACTATAGGAACGTTGATCGCGTAACCGATGTCATTTCCTTCGCCTTCAATGACGATAAGGACCCGAAAGATCAAATCAATTCCTTAGACGTGCAGAAAATGCTCGGAGAAATCCTCATTTGTCTGCCACAAGCCAAGCGTCAGGCCGCTGAGATTGGCAATTCTTTAGAACGTGAGTTGTCCTTCCTTTTCACACACGGCCTTCTCCATTTGCTTGGCTATGACCACATGACACCAGAAGACGAGGCCATAATGTTCCCTCTTCAAGAGAAGATCCTCAGCCTGGTAGGAGATAAAAAATGACAGTCGGATTCGTATCCATCCTTGGCCTTCCAAACGTTGGGAAGAGCACTTTAATCAACGCTATTCTTTCGAAGAAAGTTTCGATCGTTACATCTAAATCGCAGACTACTCGTGATGCAATCATGGGTGTTTATAACGAGAAAGACCTTCAGATCGTCTACATTGACACCCCAGGGCTTTTCCCTGGTGACGAAGCTCTCTACCAGATGATGGAGAAGAGCGCCCGTAGATCTATGTCGGGCGTTGACGTCATCCTTTATGTCATCGATTCGACTTCCAAGAACTATTCGAAAGACGATGAGACGCTTGCCTCGATTAAGAGCGACGCCCCAATCATCCTTCTTTTCAATAAGATTGATGATGTTAGAGTCGAGCAGATGGAAGCCCTCTTGGCCCATTACAACGAGAAATATCCAAACTACGAAAAGATTCAAATCTCCGCTAAAACCAACTTTGGTTTGAAAGATATCAAAAACGCAGTGGTGGCGCATCTTTCCGAAGGTTTACCATACTACCCGGAAGACGTTATCACCGACAAAGACAAACCATTCATGGCCAAAGAGGCAATCAGAGAGGAACTTCTCCGTTTCCTCAAAGATGAGATTCCACACGAATGCGCCGTTGAGATTACCTCTTATGAAGAGAAAGACGGTGGCATCTTCATCAAAGCTACAATCGTAGCCGAGAAAGAAGGCCATAAGGCCATCATCATCGGCAAAGGCGGCGACATGATCAAGAAAATCTCCATGAGCACTCGCCATAACCTTGAGAAGATGTGGCAATCCCATGTCACCCTTATCTGCCGTGTCGAATGTGTCCCTGGATGGAGAAACGATCCTCGCAAACTCCAAAAACTAGGATATGGCAGAGAAGA
>JAFXWH010000125.1:0-14832 GCA_017542885.1 Bacilli bacterium
AGTCGTCCATGGCAAAGGCACCCTCATCAACAAGATGAGCGGAGACTATGAGACGAAGTTCGCTCTCCTAAGGAATCTCCTCACTTACCAGTTCGCCCACCCAGGCAAGAAGCTCAACTTCATGGGCAATGAGCTTGCCTCCTTCGACGAATGGAATGAGGATCGTTCCCTTCCTTGGGTTCTTTTGACTTTCCCAAAGCACGACTCCGTTAGGAGGCTTGTTAGGGACCTTAACCTCATCTACAGGGCCGAGCCTGCCATGCACGTTGAGGAATATAACCCATGCCATTACGCGTGGACGATGGTCGATAACGCCGATCAAAGCGTCTTCGCTTTCGAAAGACACGTCGGTGAGAGCGACCTTCTCTTCGTCTTCAACATGACCCCGAACTATTACGAGCAGTATGATGTCGGCGTTCATAACGAAGGCGAGTGGTATGAGCTTTTCAATAGCGACAAAGACGTCTATGGCGGATGGAACCAATACAACGGTCTAAATGCGAACACATCTCCTGGAGGGCCGGAAAACCGCCCATACCATGTGACGATAAAACTAGGCAGCTACGCCGCTCTTATCCTTAAGAGGATAGTGGAGAAGCCTAGCAAAAAGAAAGGAAGCAAGAAACATGTTCAAAAATAAAGAAGAATTCAAAAAAGAATATGAACGCAGAATCGGCGAACGTTTCGGCAGAAGCGTCCCTGATTCCCATATAACCGAGCAATTCGAGGTCTTAGGCGAGATGGTCCGCGATTATGGCGGACTCAACTGGAGAAACTGTCGCGAAGACCTTCTCCATAGTAACAAGAGGCAGTGCATCTATTTCTCGATGGAGTTCCTCATCGGAAGACTCATGCTCAACAACATGCAGAACCTTGGCATCTACAAAGTGGCCAAAGAAGGCTTAGCCGATTTTGGCATCAACATCGATGACCTTGAGGATCTTGAGCCAGATGCCGGCTTAGGCAATGGTGGCTTAGGTCGTCTTGCCGCCTGTTTCTTAGACAGCGCCGCATCTTTAGGCCTTCCATTACATGGCAACACCATCAGATACGAATACGGTTTCTTCCGTCAGAAATTCGTGAATGGCGCGCAAACCGAACTCCCAGATCAATGGCTCTCCAATGGCTTTGTCTTCGAAACCCGCCATCCAAAGCACGCAGTTGAGGTCAAATTCGGCGGAAGCGCTGAGACATATATGAAGGAAAACGGCGAATACGCCCTCCGCACCGTCAACGCGACCTGCGTGAGAGCCGTCCCATATGATGTCTCCGTCGTCGGCTATAGGAATGGTGTGGCCAATACCCTCCGCCTTTGGTCAGCCGAGCCAAGCGAAGAGAATCTCCCAACCGAGATGAGCTTCAACGATTACCTCTCGACCCTTAAGGAACTCTCCTTCGGTCTATATCCAGATGATTCGACGGAGAAGGGCAGAATGCTCCGCCTCCGTCAGCAATATTTCCTCGTCTCTGCCGGTCTTCAGTCCGTCATGAGAGGCGAATATGGAAGATACCATAACCTCGACCATCTTGCCGAACACTATGTGTTCCAGCTTAACGACACCCATCCAATCCTCGCCATCCCTGAGATGATGAGGCTCATGATGGATGAATACGGCTATGGCTGGGACGAAGCCTGGGCAACCGTTCAGAAATCGATCGCTTATACCAATCACACCGTCATGCCAGAGGCTCTTGAAAAGTGGCCTGTCAATTACGTCCAGACCCTTGTCCCAAGGGTGTACATGATCATTGAGGAGATCAACCGCAGGTTCAACGCATACATGTCCGAGAAAGGCGTCTCCCCAGATGAGCAATACCAGATGAGCATCATCAAAGACGGCCAAATCCATATGACAAATATGGCCATCTATGCCGGTTTCAGCGTCAATGGCGTCGCCAAAATCCACACCGGTATTCTAAAAGAATACACATTCCGTCATTTCTACGAGCTCTTCCCTGAGAAGTTCAACAACAAGACCAATGGCGTTACCCATCGCCGCTGGCTCTTAAACAGCAACGAAGAGCTTGCTAACCTCATCACCGAGAAAATTGGCGACGAGTGGATCAGACACCCAGAGAAGCTTGAGGACTTCAAGAAGTTCGACACCGACAAAGATGTCCAAAAGAAAGTCATGGCCATCAAGCACGAGAACAAGAAGAAGTTTGCTAAATACGTTCAGGAAAGATACGGAATCACTCTTGACCCAGAAGCCATCTTCGATGTCCAGATCAAGAGGTTACACGCCTATAAACGTCAGCTACTTAACCTTTTCCATATCATGCTTAACTACCTCAAGATAAAGGAAAACCCAAAGGGTTTCCACATGGAGAAGCATGTCTATGTCTTCGGCGCTAAAGCCGCTCCAAGCTACGAATACGCTAAGCGCATCATCGAGCTCATCCTTGCCGTTGCGGCAGTGGTCAATAACGACAAAGACTCCAACAAGTTCATGAAGATCATCTTCGTCGAGAACTATGGCGTCACCCTCGCTGAGAAGATCATCCCAGCCGCCGATGTCTCCGAGCAGATCTCGACCGCCGGAAAAGAAGCGTCAGGCACTTCCAACATGAAGCTCATGATGAATGGCGCAATCACCTTAGGCACTTTAGACGGTGCGAACATTGAGATCGCCGATAGGGCAGGTAGAGAAAACGAGGTCATCTTCGGTCTCAACGCTGAGGAAGTTCAGAGAATCAACGATGAGGGTTCCTATAACCCATGGGACATCTATAACGAGAACGAAGAGGTCCGTGCCGTCATGGATTCCCTCTTCAACGGCCCTTGGGCCCTACGTGCTCATGACAGATTCCGCCTCATCTTTGATGAGATCATGAACCATGGCGACCAGTACTTCATCCTCGCTGACTTCGACGCATACTGCAAAGCCTGCGAGAAAGTCGACGAATTCTATCTTGATAAGCCAAGATGGGCCAAAGCCGCGATCGACAACATCGCCATGAGCGGTGCCTTCTCTAGCGACCGCACCATCGAGGAATATAACCGCGACATCTGGCATCTTAGCCCTCTTGAGGTCAAATAACATGGAACTCCACGAACTATATCTTTTGCAAAAAGATCTCGATGCCGAGATCATGAAGAAACACGAAGGCGTAACTTACCCTTCGACCAAAGAGAAAAGAACCCTCGCTCTTCTTGTTGAGCTAGGCGAATTCTCTAACGAAACCAGGACCTTCAAATTCTGGTCCCTCAAAGGCCCATCCGCGAAAGAGGTCATCATGGACGAATACGCGGACGCCATCCATTTCTTCCTCTCCCTTGGCTTAACCATCGGACTTGATTCCTTCGAGCACACCTTTGGTGGACAGCCATTTGAGAACCTCACCGAGGCCATCCTCGATGTTTACCGCAAAGTGGTGGAATTCTCTTACGATTACTCGAAAGAGAGATACGAGAAAGCCTTCCACGCTTACTTAGACCTTCTCCCTCGCCTTGGCTATACCGGTGAGGACATGATCGAAGCCTATAAGAAAAAGCTTCAGGTCAACTACGTCAGACAAGAAACCCGTTATTGATGAAACGCCTATACCTCTTCCTCACAAGCCGCGATATCGAGACCCTCTCTTTTGAGGGGTTCTTTCGTGACCTCGCAGAGGATGCAACGTTTACCTATGACGGAACACGTAATGGGTACTTCGAAAGCGAGAAAGACATCGCTTTTGAGCTGAATGAAAAACTCTCATCCTTCCAAGGCATGAGTGTGACTGTCCTTGTCGCTCATAAAAATTGGCCACTCGAAAAGAAGCTTCTCCAAGAGGCTTTCGGCTATTTCCCTAACCAATGCGTCTATCTCACCGATGTCATAATGAAGGAACTTACCTTTGGTAACTTCTCCTCGATTCCTCTTCTTAATCAGGAATTCAGAAGCGTCGACAAAGAGCTTATGTCCACAGCAGGAACCTTCCTCCGTTCAGGGCTCAATGGCCTAAAGACAGCGGAAGCGGAGAAGATCCATCGGAACACCTTCAATTACCGACTCAACAGATTCATCGAAATCACGGGGCTCGATATCCGCGATTACCATAACGCTTTGCTCTTAGAGCTCTACTTCCAGCTCGCTTCAAACGGACGATAAAAAAGGCCCCTTACCTAGGGGTCTTTTGATTAAATGGTTTGCCTGAGCTTCTCCTTGGTTTGCCATAAGGCTTTTTGGAGAAGGCTTTCTTTCCGCCAAAGGATTTCCTGGCCGGCTTTCCCTCTTTGAATCCGTCTTCCTTTTTCTTATAAGCGCGTTTTGCAGGGGATTTTGCTTTTCTGAATGGCTTTTTCTCGCCTTCTTCGCGAGGTTTTTTATCAAAGGAACGTTTCGCGGCATGCTTGCTCTTGGTCATGCCTTTCTTTTTCTTTTCCTCTGGGACAAGGAACTCAAGGGCATCGGTCTCGGCATAGACTTTGATGCCATCGGCGATAAGGGCACGAGCGGTTACGCCAAGGCCATCGATGACGTTGTTCTTGAAGGAACCGTCGTGGATGGTGCGGGAGCCACAAGATGGGCTTCTATCCTTAAGGATGGCGATCTTGATTCCGAAGAAGTGGCAGAGGCTCACGGCCTTCTTGGCGCCTTCGACGAAGTTCTTGGTGACGTCTTTTCCGGATTCGGTGAGGATGGCGTTATTGACCATCTCGCAAGGCTCTCTCTTCTCAGGGAGTCCGCCTTCGATCTCCGGGCAGAAAGGAACGATCTCGTAATGCTTTTTGAGCCTCTCTAAAAATGGGAATGGATTGTCTTTCCCATCGAATCTGGTTTTCATGCCGCAGAGGCAGGCGCTTACAAGGATCTTTTCCATACGTTAGTTAGTCTATTCCGTTTAGTTCTACTTTGCATTACTCAAAGTGCAGTGAATTATAAATTGTTTTATAATTGGGCACAATGGCAAAGAGACATTTCAAAGGGTATTTCGAAACATATCTCGTGGGGGATGAATCTTTTGCGGTGGAGATTAGGCTCTCGCCATATAGAAGAACGACCTCCCTCTCCCTTAGAAAAAGTGGATTTGTCTGCAACGCCCCAAGCCGTCTACCGAAGGACAAAATCGATTCCTTCATCGTCTCTTCGATCCCAAAGATCCTCTCCAAAGTCAAAAAGAAACCGGAGCCGATAGAAGGGGACGACGTCTATATCTTCGGCGTCAAAACCCATATCGAAGGATTCTCTTCCTTTGATAAGGAAAAGAGGAACCGCCTTCTTAAGAAGGAACTTCTCCCATATGTGACCGAGATGACGAAAGAGTATTCAGTCATCATGGGTATCAAAGAGACCTATGAAGTGAAAGTCAGGGATTGCCGTTCCGTCTACGGCATCAACCACAGGAAAACCCTCTCAATCACCTATTCTTTGAATCTCGTCCATTACGATAAGCACATCATCGACTCGGTCATCGTCCATGAGCTCACCCATCATTTTGTTTACGGGCATACCGAGAAGTTCTATAAAATACTCTTAGGAGTAGCGCCTGACTATCGCCTTAGCAGGAAGAAGCTCATCAATCACATCTATGCTTGAAAAGATAACCTCCCTCTCGAATCCAAAGATCAAGAACGTCGCCAAAGCGCTTGACGCCAAAGGCGATTATTTCGTCGTCGAGGGATTCCATATGGTCGAGATGGCCTTAAGCAAAGGCGTAGTGGAATCCATATTCACCGTCGAGAAGACTATGAAGACGAAGGTCCCTCAATATCTCATCAACGAGCAGATCCTAAAGAAAATCACCTTCAGCAAAACCCCAGAAGGTATAGTGGCCCTTTGCAAAAAGAGTCTTCACACCCCGATCAAGAACGATCACGTTTTATATCTTGAGAACGTCAGGGACCCAGGTAACCTTGGAACATTGCTTAGGTCCGCTTTAGCGTTCCATTTCTATGATGTCGTTCTCTCAAAGGGGTGCGCTGAGGTCTATTCGCCAAAGGTCCTTATGGCCTCCCAAGGCGCCATCTTCTACCTCAATATCAGGCAGAGTGAGAATGCCTCATCTTTAGATGATCTAAAAGAACTCAAGACCAAAGGCTATCACATATTAGGAACTGATTTAGCCTCATCTTCCCCATTAAAATCCCTGCAAATCCCGTCTAAAATCGCTCTCCTATTAGGAAACGAAGGCAAAGGCCTTTCTAAAGAAGCCATTGATTTTGCTGACCAAAACGTCCGCATCGAGATGGATGGAATCGATTCTCTCAATGTCGGTGTCGCGGGTGGCATCATTATGTACGAGATATCCGTCAAATGAAGCATCTCAAAATCGTCTCCATATTGGTTCTTCTCACCTTGGGAGGCTGCACTCCAGAGATCGAAGAATCATCTTCATCCATAGAATTATCGGAGCAGTGGACCGCGGTCGCTGATTCAGATAAGGCTTTCGACACGCTTGAAAACGCCCTTAGGCCATATCTCACCGACGACAAGTTCGGCTATTCCTTCATGAACGTCGACGAGAGCAAGCCTTTAATCACCTTGGATATGGAATCCGATGAGGATCTTTTCGATTCTTCCTCGAGCTCCTCTATGAAGAATGAGATGAAAGCCTACACCGTTGAGCTATACGGCAAGGGCGATGCCACGATGGTTAACTGCACCAAAGAGCACGCCTTCAAAGCCGCGAATATCTTTAACGCCAACAGGATGGCGGTCATCTCTGGCGGAAGCGAGCTCACCTCAATCAAGCAAACCTTCAAGACTTATATCGCTGAGACAAAGAAAGGTGAAGCGGAGGAGTATGAGCAAGGCTTCTACGCCGATCTCACCCAGGCCGCGATGAGCAAATTCCTCGTTGGTCAGTTGCTAGGAAAAGACGACGGTATCGAAGATAAGACATACACAGACATCTCGGAAATCTATAGCGATTCGTTTGTTTTAGCCGATGTCATGGATAGGGCGCTTCCATATTTCAGGGATGCCCTCAACGAGAGACACCAAAAAGGCAACATCACCATCGAAAAAAACGACAAATCCGTTTATCGGATTGATGTCTCAATCAAAAACAAGGAAGATCTTAGCTCTCTCATCAAAAACGTCATCGCCGATGCTCTTGGGCAATATCTAAGCAGCATCACCTTTGACGAATATGTCGATGAGGCGCTTGAGGGTGTCGAATCCGCGAAAGGCGATCTCACATTCACTTACACCGAAGGGGGAACCCTCGGAGACATCTTCTATGACTTCGATATCAAAATGAAGAAAAAAGAGCCTTCCTCCTCAGAAGAGAAACCCTCGGATTTCTTCCTCAAATCCGCCTCCTTTGAAGGAAACATCACCCTCAAACACGGAAGCGATGTGAAAGAAGACATATTCCCAAATGACTTCCTTAACCATGAGGTTTGGAAGGAATTGGAACTATAAGGGGCTTTGTGCCTCTTTTCTTTTAGAAAAAAGAGAAATACAATTAGTTGTTCGTTGAAGCGGAGTAGTACCTAGGGTGCCTTCCTCAAGTGGGAGAGATGATTAGAGTGACCATCTCGTAGAAGGTCTAGCGAATTCGCCGTCTGAGAACGGAGAGGAAACTCTCCCCGTCGTGGGTTATAGCCAAAAAGAGATGACACTCAAAGAGCGCTCAAAGAAGGATGGTACCGTGCGGAAGCACTCCTGACATCCTCTTTTTTATTTTTAGGAGGGACATAATGGAACCCAAAGAGCAGATTAAGGCCATTGAGGAAAAAGCCTTAGCGGACCTTAATAACGTCAAAGACCTAGAAGGTCTCACCAATTTCAGAAACACCTATCTTGCGAAAAAGAGCGAGCTTTCCTCGCTTATGGGCAAGATGAAAGAGATACCAGCGGAGGAAAGAGGCGCCTTTGGCAAAGCCGTCAATGACGCTAGAGCGAGTATCGAGGCCGCCTTCAACGAGAAGAAGGAAGCCATCGAGAAAGCCGCCCTTGATGAGAAACTCAAGAGTGAGCGTATCGACCTCACCCTCCCAGGCAGAACCCACACCCCAGGCAAGATGAACCCATGCTGGGTTATCATCGATGAGATGTGCGACATCTTCGCCTCGATGGGTTTCGACATCGTCGAAGGAAGAGACGTTGAGACCGATCACTTCAACTTCGAGCTCCTTAACGTTCCAAAAGACCATCCAGCCAGAGATATGCAGGATACGTTCTATATCGATGATTCCTTGCTTTTAAGGACCCAGACCTCAGCGGCCCAGGCCCACACCATGCTTGAAAACGTCGAAAAGAAACCGATCAAGATGGTCTGCCCAGGCAAGTGCTTCAGAAGAGATGACGATGATGCCACTCACAGCCATCAGTTCGGTCAGATCGAAGGCCTTGTCGTCGACAAAGGCATTTCCCTTGCTGACCTCAAAGGAACCTTAGAGCTCTTCGTTAAGAAGATGTTCGGCGAGAAGAGAGAAATCCGTCTTCGTTCATCCTTCTTCCCATTCACCGAGCCATCCGTCGAAGTTGATGTCTCTTGCGCCAAATGCGGTGGCAAAGGATGCAACATGTGCAAAGGCACCGGTTGGATTGAGATCCTTGGCGCTGGCGAAGTTAATCCAGAAGTCTTGAGAATGTGCGGATACGACCCAGCCGTCTATAGCGGTTTCGCTTTCGGCGTCGGCGTCGAGCGTCTTGCGATGCTTAGATACGGCATCGACGATATCCGCAGGATATACGCTAACGACATCCGCTTCTTGAAGGATTTCAGCGAGAAGTAAGGGAGGGCAAAGAAAATGAAAGTATCACTCAATTGGCTTAAGTCATTCATCGATCTTGAGGGATATACCCCTGAAGAGATCGCCTCCAAGCTCACCTTCGCCGGAGTCGAAGTCGATAGCGTCAGCAAACTCGCAAGCGCGACCAACCTCGTCATCGGCGAGATCCTTACCTGCGTCGCACATCCAGACAGCGATCACCTTCACGTCCTCAATGTCGATGAAGGAAAGAAATACGGAGTTCACCAGATTGTGTGCGGCGCTCCAAATGCGAGAGTCGGCCTTAAGGTCATCATCGCTAGGGAAGGTGCCATCCTTCCTGGCGGAACCATTGAGAAAGGCGTCATCCGTGGCGTCGAATCCGATGGCATGTGCTGCAGCTTAGCAGAGCTAGGCGTCGATAAGAAGTTCCTTAGCGAGAAACAAGTTTCCGGAATTGAGGAACTCCCAGCTGATGCTCCGGTCGGCGAAGAGAACGTCCTTGCCTATCTAGGCATCGACGATGTCATCCTTGACCTCGACCTCCTTGCCAACCGCCCAGACCTTTACGCGATGGAAAACGTCGCCCAAGAGGTCGGAGCGCTTCTAGAAAGGGAAGTCAAATTACCTGAATACAAAGAATACGCCAAAGGCGAGAGTGATTTCGTCGTTGGCTCGATAACCGAGAAGTGCAAGCTCTTCGGTGGACGCGAAATCAAAGGCGTCGTCACCAAACCTTCGCCAAAATGGATGAGCGAGATCCTCACCTCCATGGGCGTCCGTTCCATCAACAACGTCGTCGACATCGGAAACTTCGTCATGCTTCTCACCGGTCAGCCGATCAACATGTACGATGCCGATAAGCTCCCAAAGAGGGAACTCATCGTCAGAGAAGACTTCGAAGGCGAATACGTCGCGATGGACGAGAAAGGCTATCCTCTCATCAAAGGCGATCTCGTTGTCGCTAGCGACAAAGTCCCAATGTGCCTTGCCGGCGTCATGACCTCCAAAGCCTGCGCCGTCACCGAAGAAACCAAGAACGTCATCATCGAGGTCGCTAACTTCAATGGTGCCGCCATCCGTCACACATCCAATAGACCTGGCCTTGTCTCCGATTCCTCTTCGAGATTCGTCAAAGGCCTCAATACCGAGCAGTGCGAGAGAGTCCTCCGTATCTGCAGCGCTCTTATGGCCGAGCTTGCCGAAGCCAAAGAGGTCCTTTCCTGCAAGACCTATGACGTAATCAAACACGAGAAGAAGGTCATCAAAACGAGCCTTGCTTATATCAACGCCCGTTTAGGAACCTCCTTCGACAAAGAGACCGTCGTCAAAACCCTTAGAAGAGACCATATCGAAGTCAAAGAGGATGGCGATGCTTTAGAGTGCACGATCCCTTATTACCGTATCGACATGGCAGGGGAAGCCGATATCTCCGAAGAGGTCATCAGGCTCCTTGGCTACGATAATGTCGCTGCCAAACTCCCTCCATTAAGCGCTCTCCAGGGCGGTTATTCCGAAGCCCAGAAGAGCAAGAACGCCATCAGACGTTTCTTAAGAAACGAAGGCCTCACCGAGGTTTTGACCTACTCGCTTGTCGATGAGAAGAAGAAAGACGCCTTTGCCTATCTCAGCAAAGCCGAGAACTACAAGCTCATCAACCCTCTCACCGATGATAAGGAATATCTCAGAAAGAACTTAATCGCCTCGCTTCTTGACTGCGCCGCCTATAACTTCGCGCACCAAAGCAAAGACCTCGCCATCTATGAGATCAGCGACGTCGATGCGAAGAACTTCAAAGGCAGGCATCTTGCCATCGTCCTTTTAGGAAACGAATCAGTGGTCGGACAGCTCTCGACGAGACCTTACGACTATTACAGCGCCAAAGGTTATCTCGAAGGCATCCTTTCTCTCCTTAACCTTAACCTCAGCCGCTTCAGATTAGACAAACTCACTAGCGACAAAGAGGAGTTCCACCCATATCGCAGCGCAGCCATTTACTGCGGCCGTGACATGGTTGCCGTCTTTGGCGAAATCCACCCAACCAAAGCCAAGGAACTTGGTTTTGGCAAGAGCAATGTCGTCATGCTCGAGCTTGACCTCGAAGCCCTCCTCAATATGAAATCGAGCGCTTCGAAAGCCTCGATCCCTCCTCGTTTTCCAATGGTTATCCGTGACCTTGCCTTCCTCGTCGACGAGAAAGAGGATTACGCTAACCTGAGACGCGAGATCATGCGCCTCGATAAGACCATCGTCGATGTCGATATCTTCGATAGCTATGTCGGAGAGAACATCGAGAAAGGCAAGAAGTCCTTAGCCATCACCATCTCCTTCCGCTTAGAGGATAGAACCCTCAAAGACGAGGAAGTTGGTGCTGTCATGGACAAGATCATCGGCATGCTCAAGATGCGTTTCAACGCTGAGGTACGTTCCTAATGACCAAAGTCAACAAATCAGCCCTCTCAGAAGGCAGGTTCGTCGAATATCAGGCCTCGCCGGTCTTCGCTGAATCATCGATCTCTTATCCGATCAAGTCGATCCCTTCCTTCAAATACGTGGCCAAGGTCACAAGAAGAGAAGACAAAGCCTTCGTCAAAATGAATGTGAGCGGAACCCTTGAGGTCTATGACTCAAGAGACAACGTCCCGTTCATCTATCCTTTCTCGGTTAGGGAAGAGACCCTCGTCCTTGATGAGGAGGATGGCGAATCCATCGGCTTCATCGTCCCTGGGGTGTCATTCGATTTGGACACTCTCGCTCTCGACATCGTCAAATCATCCCTCCCATTAAGGCTCATCCGAAACGAGGAAAGCACCCTCAAAGATGAGGTAGGGGGAGTGAGGATCCTTAGCGACGAAGAGAAAGCCAGAGAAGGTTCCAAAGGCGGAATCAGAATCAAAGGTTTGGACGAAGAGTGACACAACAAGACTAAAAACTGGCATAATTTATGCCAGTTTTTATATGTTCTTTGTTACATTATTCGTTAGTAAAGGCGGATATAGGTAATACCGCAGTAAGTTGAACTGCCGTTTGAACGGTAACGACTGTCAAACATCGGGAAATCTGGTTCGATCCAGCGTGTCACAATTTCAAGCGACATATTCGTGTTTGGGAATTCCCAAACGCCGCTAGAAGACCCTTTAGATATCAAACCGTGATATGTTCCTCTTTGAGGTAAACCTAGCACAAAAAGAGCATCTTCGAAAAGCGTTCCATACTGGATTGATGCTATCCTTTCGTGCGAAGGAATATAGCTCGTTCTTTGAGTTTTCTTTTCGTAATCGTATGTTTTGCCGAAATATTCGCTAAACTGAGCCTCGTCATAAACAACATACGAGTTGACACACCATTGTTCCTCGCTGTTCATCGATATAAGGACGTTGACATAACTGTCTGACGAAAGAACGTAGGTAAGTGTTGAGTCAATGTCGTATCTGCCTCTGAATGACGGTATACCTATGATTTCCATCACATCGAAAAGAGGCTTTCCAATGGCTGTTTCGAAAGATGAGACGATTGGTTTTTTCTTGGCGTACGATCTGTGCTCTGCGATCTTACCGTCGCGAATGGCAAATGCGTGGTTTTTTTCTTTTCCTTTTAAGAAACGAAGATTCTCAATGACCATGCAAAAATTGTTTTCAAGGTCCTGCTCGGTGATTTTCGGATCGTCAAAAGGGTCAGACCATGAGAGGCTGGAGACGGAGGAAGTTTGTTCACTCGGCGTAAAGGCGCACCCACTGAGCAAAATACCAAAAACAAGGCAAAGAACTTTTATATTCTTGTGTTTCATTTGTTTATAAAATCCCCACCCGGAAAGGCCTCAAGCCCTTTTTCATTAAAGAACATATTTGAAACGAACCAATATCCTGGTTTCTGTACTGTTTTTGAACCTTCTATTATGTTGTAAATGTAGCTGTATTCATCCCTAATAAATATTGAGTCGTCAAAGAAAGGATCACCTTCGACTGCAGATCCCTGCATGATATGTATAGTTCCACCCGAGGAAATTTCCCAACAATTTGTTACTCCGTTTGAGTCGGTGTTTTGGAGCGGTCTCCCTAGGATGAATAAAACATCGCTGAGATACATGCCCATTCGGATTTTTTTGCACCTTTCCAAAGAAGGCTTGTAGGATGACTCTCTGTCAACGAAATTTTTCAAATGGTAAATGATTTCTTTCTCTTTAACGACGCTGACGGTCCATCTGGATTCGGCATCGAGGTATAAAGACAGCGACCTCTCATTCCCATCTTTGCAGAGATATGATACGGAATGTGTCGCTTCCTCGCCTCTGAAATGGGGTATGCCGATTTTCTGGATGACTTCGAAGAAAGGCTTTCCTGGAAGCTTCTCGTAGTTTTCCTTATTGAATTTAACTTTTGGGCATGTGACGTGGTCCGTGATCTCGTTGCCCTTGAACCTGAAGACATGGTCTTTCTCCTCGCCTCTGGCGAAGTACATGTCCTCGAATATCATGCAGCCTTCCGCCTCAAGCGAGGCAACACTGACGCCAGGCGAGTCGTATCTGTCGGCCTTCGCCACGGATGAATCCGATAGGCTTGGGGAATCGCCTATCTGGCAACCCGAAAGCGACGCCAGCAAAAGCGGCAGGAGGATCAGTTTGCTAATTCGATGGCATGCCATAGTTCGTCCAGGGACCTACGCAGTAGTACCCGCAGAAATAATTATAGCTTGTTTTGCAGAACTGCGGGTCAAGTATTATGTTAGGGTTTGAGCCCTCTTCAAATTTGGTGACGTCATCGGTACCGTTTTTTTGAGACCACGATCCATCACAGTTTTGTCTCATCCAATGCCACCCCATTAGATTTGTTTGTAACAACAGAGCAACCTTATAGCATCCGGGAGGGCACGTCTCCATCCTGCCGATCTTAGCGAAATAGGCGGAAGACGATGGGTTGTTTGTTTTGAACGAAGCGGCGTCCTTGAGGGCTCCGTAGACCAGATTCTCCTTGGTGGCCCCGGAATAAAACAGATTGGCATACTGGCCTGGATCCCAATACTGCTGGACGTTCTCAAAGCTTGGGAAATTGAGCGCATACCTGTAGCAGTTAGAGCGGTTCTTTATTATCGGTTCATTGTTCCAAAGGCACGGGCAATATGGCAGCTCGTATCCTGATGTCGGAAGCTCATCCGTGAATATGGACAGGCTGAGGATGCCGGCGAGGCCTGAATCATAATAGCTCGGGTTTGACGCCTGCGCGTGGATCCTGAACTTGGACACCGGGGTCCCAAACTCGTGGTGCACCCACCTGATCGCCCCGTCGGACCCCGCGATATCGTACGTATAGTCCAGCAAGTCGACGCATTGAATCCAATCAGCCCCGTTCCAAATCATGATGTTGAAGTCGTGCTGGGAGTTCGTCCCGTCCCAGTATCTGACCGAGAAGTCAATGCCCATGACCTTAATGCCGGTCCCCATGATGTAGTCGACGTAGGCCTCGTTGTGGCCTCCTCCGGCGAAGGAGAGGTTGAGCCTGCCATAAGCCACGTTTGCGGCTGTTCTCTTCGTCTGGAAGCTGAAACCGTCGTCAAGCATGTGGGAGGCATCGGTCTCCGTGGTTGGGAAGGTTTGGGAGAAGCCATAGTCTTCGGGGTATATGTTGTGCGCACCTTCGAAATCCGTTACGGCCTGGAAGGTGGCCGTTTTTGTAACAGACGACAAATTAAAAGGGTCGTATTCATATTCCGCATGGATTATCACTGATATGGGCTGGCTATCATAGATCGACGTGTTCTGGTTGCTTGTCGTATGGATCGATAACCACGGTACTTTCCATCTTTTTTCAATTAGATTGTTTTCTGATGTGTAGCCTGATGAAGAAACACTAAAACGTATGAAGCCATCGGCCCATCTTTCTTTTTCAAGACATGACCACTCGAAGCCTGGCTCATCATTTCTGTACCAGTCGATATTCTTTATGTCGTAAGGGGCCGCGAACTCGCAGGCGCAATGGGAACTGAGGCAATACCCGCTTATGACTTTCTTATAGTTGTCCGTGTGGGAGTGCTGCGTCCTGACCGCGAGTGAGAAGGCGCTGTTGTAGCTCGTGTATCCGAAGGACTCGATGGTCACGTGGGTCGCCTTCGGGCCCCATCCCATATGGCAATAGAGGAGGTCGTTGCCCTCGTCGTAGTCGTAGGCGATGACCGCGTGCCTGCCGGTGATC